>JABIRL010000219.1 GCA_018667855.1 Rhodospirillaceae bacterium | reverse complement strand
GGGCGCCGGGCGAAAAATTTTCAATCAGGACATCGGACTCGGCGATCAGCTTCTTGAACAGTTCTTTGCCTTCATCGGTCTTCAGGTTCATGGTCAGGCTGCGCTTGTTGGCGTTCAGCACCAGAAAGAACAGACTGTCGCCGTGTTCGTCCGCCATGTTTCGCCGCGCCACATCGCCGCCCGTCGGCTCTTCCAGCTTGATCACGTCGGCGCCCAGAAAGCCAAGTATCTGACCGCAGGCGGGGCCGGCCTGATTGTGAGTCATGTCGATAACGCGAATGCCGTCGAGGGCCGTGTTCATGGCGATATTCCTTCAGGGGTGAATTTCCTGCCTCAACCTAGCACCACCGGCCGGGCCTTGCGATACCGGGCGATGAAACCTACACTTTCGGCCCTGCCGGATTTTGGGAAGCAGATAATATGGCGCTAACGATAAACCAGATCGGCCCGTGCTTCGCGGGTGAGGTCGCGGGCATTGATTTGACCAAGGCGCTGTCATCGGAAGATGCGGCGTCCATTCATGCCGGCATGGACGACTATGCGGTTTTGGTATTCCGACAACAGCCCATGGATAACGATCAGCATCTTGCCTTCAGCCGTAGTCTGGGTGAGTTGGAACATGCCATTGGTACATCCCTGCGCGCATCCAAGGACAATCGCTTTCCCACCAACTTTGCCGACGTGTCAAACCTAGATAAGGAAAACAGACCGTTCGAGCGGGAGGACCGCCGCCGCCTGTTCGCCATCGGCAATCGCCTTTGGCATTCGGACAGCTCGTTCAAGGAGACCCCGGCGAAATATTCCCTGCTGCACGCCCATTCCATCCCCTCGAAGGGCGGCAACACGGAATTCGCCGATATGCGGGCTGCCTATGACGCCCTGGATGAGGAAACCAAGGCGGAGGTCGAGGACCTGATCTGTGAGCATTCGCAGCTTTATTCGCGGGGCAAAACCTTGTTCACCGATTTTACCGATGAGGAGCGGGAGCGTTTCGCGCCGGTGCATCAGGTCCTGGTCCGCACCCATCCGGTGACGGGGCGGAAGTCGCTGTACCTGTCTTCCCACGCCGGAACCATACTCGGCTGGCCGACGCCGGAAGCCAGCATTTATCTCCAGGATCTGGTGGAACATGCCACCCAGCGCCAATATGTTTATACCCATGAATGGCGGGTCGGTGATCTGGTGATCTGGGACAACCGGCAAACTATGCACCGGGCCCGGCCGTTTCCCGATCAAGAACCCCGCGATATGCGCCGCACAACGCTTGCGGGCGACGGGCCTACCGTTATCTAAGCGCTCATTCCGGCGATGGCGAACGACGTCATATGGGCGGCGCTTCATCCTGTTCCGCACCGTTCAGCAATTGGTGAATAGCCGTCAGGGGTGGCGCCGCCGCGCCCGCGTCCATAAAAGCCTCCGTTGACGGCATCTTCGTTGCCAAGGTCTGTAGAGAGGCCGCCGTCGTGCCTTCTATGAAGATCACCAGATCCGAGACCGCGTCCTGCTGTGGACGCAGGTCGCGGTCCTTTACCGGCTGCAATGTGGCCTCCTGGTCCGCCGTCCACAACTGCGCCGAAATGATGCCCGGCCTCTCGATGATCGCAGGCAATATTTCGGTTCCGAGGTAGGTCATCAGCGCCGGGTCCTTAATATCTCGCATTGTCAGGCGCATGGTCATGGCCGCCGCGCCGAAGCCCTTGCCCAGACGCCGGACAACCTGGCCCCCGGTGCGATTGACATTGCGAAAATGCGGTAAAATTTTCTCGGTCCAGGGCGACGAACTGTTGGCCTGTTCAAGATAGGCCTTGCTTGCCACCACGGTGGGGTCATCAAGTTCGAAATAGGTGAAATATTTGGGCTCGCCGGATATGGTCAAATAGTGGCGTGCGCGGCGGAAGCCCGGAACTTCTAGCCGTTCGAACATATGCTCCCGCTCGTACCAGGCAGTGTAGTCATCCTCCGCCTCTTCATCGATATCGGACCAAACCGCCAGAATCCCATCGATCATCTTCCCACCGTCCTAATCTCTGTCATCATGGCCGTATTTTGCCGGCCGTTGTTCCCGATGTCACTGTCCAAGAATTCAGCAATGCCGTAGGCTGAAGTCCGGCGTGATCAATTTCATGAGGAGAGTTTTGATGCAGGTAGGTGTTGTTTTTCCACAAACGGAAATCGGGTCCGACCCCCTGGCCGTTCGGGATTACGCCCAGGCGGCGGAGGGTTTGAATTACAGCCATATCCTGGCGTTCGATCATGTCCTGGGCGCCAATCGGGCGAGCCGTCCTAATTTCAAGGGTCCTTATGATCATGATTCACTGTTTCACGAGCCTTTTGTTTTGTACGGATATCTTGCCGGGCTGACGGAAAAAATCGGTCTGACCACGGGCATCATCATCGTGTCCCAACGGCAGACCGTCCTGGTGGCGAAACAGGCCGCGGCGGTGGACGTTCTGAGTGGCGGTCGCCTGCGCCTGGGCATCGGTGTCGGCTGGAATGATGTTGAATTTGAGGGGCTGGGCGAAAATTTTCGCAATCGCGGCAAGCGTTCCGAAGAACAGGTCGAAGTGCTGCGCGCTTTGTGGACCCAGGCGACTGTGACCTATGACGGCAAATGGCACAAGATTACCGATGCCGGCATCAATCCCCTGCCGGTACAACAACCCATACCCATACTGTTCGGCGGTATGTCGGATGCGGTCATGCGCCGCCTTGCCCGGCTCGGCGATGGCTGGCTGCCGCAGTTCGAAGGTTTCGGCGCGGACGGCAAAACCCCGAATGAAGATGGACGCGCCCTTATCGCCAAAGTGCATGATTACATCCGGGAGGCCGGCCGCGATCCATCCGCTGTCGATATCGAGGGCCGGGTCAAGCTTGGCGACCGCACGCCGGAGGCATGCGCGGCGGAGGTCGCGGCCTGGAGCGATCTTGGTGCGACCCACGTGACCCTCAACACCATGGGCTCCGGGTTATCGACCCCGGCGGCCCATATAGATGCCATCCGCCGTTTCAAGGAAGCGCTTTAGATATCGCCATGACCGTGTACGAGCGAATTCGGGTCGAGCCGATCTCCGGCGCGTTAGGTGCCGAGATCAGCGGCGTTGATGTCGCCGGCGAACTCGACGCGGCTACTATAGGAGAAATCCGTCAGGCGCTTTTGGAGCATCTGGTGATTTTCTTTCGTGATCAGGAATTGTCGGTAGCCCGGCACAAGTCGTTTACCAGGCGCTTCGGCGATATCTTCGTTCATCCTAACTACCAACTGGGCCAGGAAGACAAGGAGATGGTGTATTTGCTACGCCGGCCCGGCGATACTTCCGTCGCCGGCGAAAAATGGCATGCCGATACCACCATGACGGCCACGCCGCCCATGGGCGCCATCCTGCATGCCCTGAAGGTGGCCGAATATGGTGGTGATACGCTGTTCGCCAACCAGTACCTGGCTTACGAGGCATTATCCGACGGCATGAAGGAAATGCTGGACGGTCTCAAGGCCGTGCATAGCGATATTCGCGTTGCCGGGCCGCAGTCGGACGTCAATGCCAAACGTTCCAGCCAGGTGCGGGATGATGCGAACTGGCGGCCGACCGTCAACGCCCATCCGATTGTCAGTGTTCACCCCGAAACAGTGCGAAAATGCCTGTTCGTCAATCCCGTCTATACCATGCACATTGAAGGTATGACCGAGGCCGAAAGTGGGCCGATATTGAATTTCCTGTATGACCACCAATGCCGCCCGGAATTTACCTGCCGCTTCGGATGGAAGCCGGGTTCGATCGCATTTTGGGACAACCGGTGCACGGTGCATCTCGCCGTTCACGACGTCTTCGACCGTGTCCGCCATATGCAGCGCACACAGATCGCCGGTTGAACGAATTAAGCAAAAAAGGAAACGCACTATGCCGCTGCCTGAGTATGAGGTCTTCGCGATCAAATATGGCGACCGTGTGGGGACACGAGGTACGATTTTCGCCAATGGAGATCCCCACGAGGCGCCCCTGCCCATGGATTATTTCGTCTGGGTAATTCGAAACAGCCAGCGCACGGTGGTGCTGGATATCGGCTTTAGCCAGGCGGAGGGTGAGCGCCGCGGCCGCAATTTCCTGCGTTGCCCCACGGACGGCATGAAACTGATCGGTGTCGACGCTGACGCTGTTGAAGGTGTGATCATATCGCACATGCACTACGACCATGTCGGCAATTTGGATCTGTTTCCCAAGGCGAAGTTCCATATTCAGGACGAGGAAATGTCCTTCGTGACCGGCCGGGCGATGACCCATCTATCCATGCGTGGTTCATTCGTGCTGAGCGAAGTCGTGCAAATGTTGACGGCTGTCTATGGCGACAGAGTTATCTTCCATGATGGCGACGAGGAGATATTCCCCGGCGTATGGGTCCACCACATGCCGGGCCATACGCGGGGCCTGCAGTCCGTGCGGGTACATACCAAGCGCGGCTGGATCATATTGGCCTCCGACGCGGCGCATTATTATGAAAGCCTGACGGATGGCACGCCGTTTCTGCTGCACGAAAACATGTTTCAGATGCTCGAAGGCTTCCGCCGTCTGCGCAAACTCGTATCAAGCGGCGAACATATCGTGCCGGGCCACGACCCGGATGTATTGCGGCGTTATGGCCCGCCATCGCCCGATCTGGATGGTATCGTGGTACGGTTGGACGAACCGCCGAAAGCCTGATTCAGGAAATTCACGCACATGATCGAAATAAGCCGCGTCGACATCTACCATTTCAGTGCCCCGATCAAGGAACCGATCGTCACCTCGTTCGGCGCTATAATCGCGCGAAACAATATCCTGTTGCGGATAGAGGATCAGGACGGCGCCCATGGCTGGGGTGAAATCTGGGCCTCGTTCCCGCCCTGCGGCGCCGAAAACAAAGTTCGCCTGTTGCAAAGCATTGTCCTGCCAACGGCCCTGGGGCGCCGCTACGAAAACCCGACCGAGGCCTGGCACGGTCTGACCCGTTTGATGCGCCGCCACGCCCTGCAGAGTGCCGAACCCGGTCCTTTTGCCGCGTGCCTTGCCGGTATTGACGTCGCACTTTGGGATCTGGCGGCGCGAAAGGCCGGAGTGCCGCTGTGGCGCGCGCTGGGGCGCGAGAGCATGCCTGAGCCGCTACCGGCCTACGCCTCCAACCTCAATCCGACCGGTACGCCGGAGATGATCGCCAGTTGCCGGGAACGGGGCTATCGCGCCTTCAAGGTGAAGGTCGGTTTTGATTTAACCACGGATCTGGAGAATATCGGCACCATTGCCGACAGCCTTGGTGATGGCGAGGCGCTGATGGTGGACGTGAACCAGGGTTGGGACATCAAAGATGCCCGGGCGGCCGTGCCGGCCTTCGCGGAGATGCCCCTGGATTGGATAGAAGAGCCGATCTGTGTCGACGAACCAGTCGAACAATGGGCCGAGTTGGCGCGGTTGTCCCAGGTGCCGTTGGCGGGAGGCGAGAATATTCTGAGTCTTACAGATTTTGAAAACGCGGTCGACGACGGCCACCTTGGTGTCATCCAACCGGATATCGGCAAGTGGGGCGGCTTCTCCGGCTGTTTGCCGGTGGCGCGCCGTGCGGTCGCGGCCGGCCGCCGTTATTGTCCGCATTGGCTGAACGCCGGTATCGGACTGCATGCCTCGGCGCATCTTCTCTCTGCCGTCGGCGGTACGGGTTTCCTTGAACATGATGCCCTGGAGAACCCCTTGCAGGCGCCGTTGGCGGAACCGTTTCCGCCCCTCGCAGACGGTTGCTTTCTGCTGTCCGATCGTCCCGGCCTAGGGGTGGAACCGGATCTGGGGACGGCGGCGCAATGGCTGCAATCCCATATTGAAATGAGCGCCTGACGGTATGGCCTGGATTGGGGAAAGAGGACTGACATGACGGACGCTGCACAAGAAAAGGTCTTTGGGCGTATCTATGCCCCGAACGAGGCCTGGCTGGCCAAGCGGCCGGCCGAGGCTATTATCGAACCGGAATTGGCGATCATTGATCCCCATCACCACTTCTGGGACGTGGCTAGGGACACCTATCTGCTCGACGAATGGTCGCGTGATGTGGGCTCGGGCCATAATGTGGAAGCGACGGTCTTTATTGAATGCGGATCCATGTACCGCGCGGACGGCCCGGTTGAGTTGCGCCCCGTGGGCGAGATTGAGTTCGTCGTCGGGTTGGCTGCCAAGAGTGATCGTGGCGCTCATGGTCCGACCCGGGCCGCCGCCGGCATCGTCGGGCAGGCCGACCTGACCCTGGGTGATCGCGTGGACCCGGTACTCGACGCCATGGAACAGGCCGGGCAGGGGCGTTTCAGGGGCATCCGCCACGCCGCCGGCTGGGATGCGGACCCGCGGATCGGCAACAGTCATACGACGCCGGGCCCGGGCCTTTATCTGCAGGATGACTTCCGCGCCGGACTGGCTCGTTTGACGGCGCGGGGCCTGTCCCTTGACGCCTTGGTCTTTCACCCGCAGATCGACGACCTGGTTGATCTGGCGAAGGCGTGGCAGATCAAAAAACACAAAGCGGGCTTTTCCGGAATCACCATGCCAAAGACCTATGGCGGGCGCGGCGGCAGCCCAATGGAGCAGGTCATCTATAATCAGGAGGAGGCGGAATTCGTGACGCCGCGCGGCGTCTATGAAATCGGGCTGGGCATGTGCATCCCCACCATGTTGACCTACGCCACCGAATCGCAAAAACAACGCTACGCGCCGCCCG
>JABIRL010000140.1 GCA_018667855.1 Rhodospirillaceae bacterium | reverse complement strand
TATCCCTTTCGATTTGCCGATAAGGGACAGGATCAGTGACAGCCAAACCAAATCCGGTCGTCATCACCGTTGAACTTGGGCCATGGTTTCAGACCTCGACATTCGGCCGCAGAGCGAAATGCCTTCCATTGGTGGTCGAGTTCACCGATGATTGGCCCCGATACGAATGTCATCCGGGAGATATCGTGCCATCCTCGCCAAAGGGGAAAATCTGACGGAACGCCCCGATGCCATTGGCTTCCGCGCCTGCAAGTGGCGCCAGAAAAGCGGACGAAGGACCCATGCAACAATTGGAATGGATGAAATGCAAAGCCCACGAGCTGCGCGCGCATGCAAACGACGATGCGGTGGTGATCCTGCCGGTAGCGTCGATTGAACAACACGGACCGCATTTGCCGACCATGACTGACACTTTGTTGGCCTATGAAACTTCCGTGCGGGCGGCAAGATTGGTCCATCAACGAGGCGGCAAGGTGGTGGTGGCGCCGACAGTGTGGAGCGGCCTGTCGGAACATCACGTGGCGTTCGGCGGTACCCTGACCGTTGACTATCAGACTTTCTATTTAATCCTGCGCGCTCTGGTCGATTCCATGACCCGGCAGGGTTTTCGCCGGATTCTGATAAACAACGGTCACGGCGGCAACATGGATGCTTGCAAAATGGCAACCCAGGAATTAACCCTCGAGTTCGGCATTCCGCTGGTCTCGACAACCTATCCGGTGCCGGCCATGGCCGGCTTCAAGGAAGTGTTGGAAGATCAGGATTTCGTCATGCATGCAGGCGAAGCGGAAACTTCCATGGTCATGGCGCTGAGGCCGGAATTGGTCGATGATAGCAATCTGGCCGGCTGCGCCAATCCCTATGAAGGATCGCTGGGCGAAATGCACAGCAGTTATCGTTGGCAAGGGTTTGCGGCAAGGACGAGGAACGGCGTCCTTGGCGACCCGACCCGGGCCAGCGCTGAAAAGGGCGAAAGGCTACTCGATCTTTGCGCCGAGGGGCTGGCCAAATTGATCCTCGACACCGATCTCTGGGGCCCCAGCGCCGATATTCGTCTAGACCAAACTGGCGGCGTGCCGTTGAAGGACGATTAGCCGGTGAGCTGCTGGCCAAGGGCTATGTAGCAGCCGAACAGACGTGGGTGGCGGCTGGAAATGCATCGAACCCGTGAATCGTGATGTTCCCTTCCGGATTCCTTGCTGGTGGTTGCTGCTACCCTACCGCGCCCGAGTCATGGATTTCCTCAATCTCCGCATCGGTGTAACTCAGAACGTCACGCAGGATTTCATCGGTATGTTCGCCAAGGAGGGGCGAACGCAGGACTTCGGATGGTGAATCGGACAATTTGACCGGATTGCCCACGGAGAGATATTTGCCGCGGGTCGGGTGATCCACTTCGACCACGGTGCCGGTATCGCGCAGGGATTGTTCCTCGGCCACCTCCTTCATGGACAGGATCGGCCCGACCGGAATATCAAATCCATTGCAGATATCCATGACCTCGAATTTTGTTTTGGTCATGGTCCAATCTTCGATGGCGCCAAACACCTCGTTCAGTCTTGGCAGCCGGGCATTTGGCGTGGCGTAATCAGGATCTTCCTTCCATGCGGGCTTGCCGATCACATCGCAAATATTCTTCCATATGGCGGCCTGCGTTATGAAATAGGTGTAGCTGTCGGGATCGTTTTCCCAGCCCTTGCATTTAAGGATCCGCCCCGGCTGACCGCCACCTGAATCATTACCCGCGCGCGGCACGGCTTCACCGAACGGAATATCTTCGCCGAACTGGGAATATTCCGTTAGCGGGCCCGCCGCGAGTCGTTGCTGGTCACGCAATTTTACGCGGCACAGGTTCAATACGCCGTCCTGCATGGCCGCCGTTACCCTTTGGCCTTTGCCGGAGGTTTCCCGTTGGAACAATGCGGTGACGATCCCGAAGGCGAGATGCAGTCCGGTTCCCGAATCTCCGATCTGGGCGCCGGTCACGGTGGGCACATCACCAAGAAAACCGGTCGTTGAAGCGGCACCGCCCGCACATTGCGCGACGTTTTCATAAACCTTGCAATCCTGATATGGCCCCGGTCCAAAGCCCTTGATCGAAGCCATGATCATGCGCGGGTTCAGCTCCTGGATCCGCTCCCACGAAAATCCCATGCGGTCCAGCGCGCCCGGTGCAAAATTTTCGACCAGGACATCGCAGGTTTGCACCAGCCGTTCCAGCACCGCCTTGCCGCTCTCAACCTTGCCATTGATCTCGATCGATCGCTTGTTGTGATTGAGCATGGTGAAATAGAGCGAATCCACGTCCGGAATATCGCGCAGCTGTCCCCGGGTCGCGTCACCGACGCCGGGACGCTCCACCTTAAACACATCCGCGCCGAACCACGCCAGCAGCTGGGTGCAGGTGGGCCCTGACTGAACGTGGGTAAAATCGAGTACTTTGATTCCTTCGAGCGCTTTCATTTGTCCGTCCCTGAAATTCGACTATTTGTACATGGTCTGGGCTTTGGTGCCCGGCGCATACTCATTCGGATCGATCCACACATTTACGACGGCGCACTTCCCGGTCTTGGCGATCGCTTCGCGGGCCCGGCGGAGCGCCGGCTGAATTTGATCCGCTTCACGCACTTCCTCGCCGTAGCCGCCGATCATTTCGCCGAACCGGGAAAACGGCACGTCGCCAAGCTTGTTACCGATATTGCCGCGCTGCGGGCCATATTTGGCCATCTGGCCGTAGCGGATTTGGTTCATGTGGGAATTGTTGCCGACAACGGCCAAGTAAGGCGCGCCGAAGCGCTGGGCGGTTTCCATATCGAAAGACGTCATGCCGAACGAGCCGTCACCGTATAGGCAAATGACCTCCTTTTCCGGATGGGCAAGTTTCGCCGCCATCGCGAACCCGGTGCCAACGCCGAGCGACCCCAAGGCGCCCGGATCCATCCACTGGCCGGGGCCTCTGGGACGCACCGCCTGGGCCGAAATGGTGACCACATCGCCGCCGTCGCCGATATAGATCGTATCCTCGCCGAGAAATTCATTGATCTCCCAGGCCAGCCGATAGGGATGGATCGGATTGCTGTCGGACAGAAATTCCGGCATCAGCTTTTCCAGTTTGACGGCCTCGATATCGCGAAGCTTCTTCATCCATTCCTGGCGCTTTTGGCTAGCGCCTTTGTCGATGCGCCCGGTTGCCGCCTCGGCCACCGCTTTCAGGATCGCACCCGGATCACCGGCAAGCCCCATGCTGATATCGCGGTTCTTGCCAACGGTGGCATAGCTCTGGTCGATCTGGATCAGGGTCGGCGCGGAAATCCGCTTGCCGTAACCCATGCGGAAATCAAACGGCGTTCCGACGATAAGAATAACGTCGGCTTCCTTGAAGGCGTCCGAGCGGGTGCGGTCAAAGTTGTGCGGATCATCCATCGGCATCATGCCGCGCGCGGCGCCGTTGCCATAGGCGGGAATGCCCAGAGCCCGGACAAAGGCGATTGCCTCTTCGTGGGACCGGCTGGCCCAGACCTGTTGGCCGAACAGCACCGCCGGGCGCTCCGCCTTGACCAGGATATCCGCCAGCCTCTCTATATCGGCCGGATCGCCGATAGACTTGGTCGAGGCACGATAGGAACCGGGCTTAGGGATCACGGCTTTTTCGATGGGAATTTCAGCATCCAGAATATCACGGGGAATTTCCAGATAGGACGGACCGTAGGCGCCGGTAAAACATTCCCGCGCCGCCATGGAAATCATGTCGGCAACGCGCTCGGTGGAAAAAACGCCCGAGGCAAACTTGGTGATCGGCTTCATGATGTCCACGTGCGGTAGGTCCTGCAACGATCCCTGCTTGTGCTGGGAAAGCGAGCTTTGGCCGCCAATGTGAAGGATTGGACTTTCAGAGCGGAACGCCGTCGCAACGCCGGTTATGGCGTTGGTGCACCCGGGCCCCGCCGTGGTCACGACGCAGCCCAGCTTGCCGGTCTGGCGCGCATAGCCGTCCGCCGCATGGGCTGCGGTTTGTTCGTGGCGCACATCGACAATCCTGATGCCTTCGTCAAGACAACCATCATAAATGTCGATGATGTGACCGCCGCACAGCGTAAAGATCGTGTCGACGCCCTCGTTCTTCAGCGCCCTGGCGACGAGATGGCCGCCCGAGATAACCGAACCGTCCTTGGTTTTCTGCTGCAAAGTGTCGGTCGCAGTAGAGGATTTGGGTTGTTTTGACGTTGCCGACATTATCAATCTCTTTCAACAATGGTTCGGGTTCAGGGGTGGCTCTCAAGGCTGAGGCCAAGGGGATGATAATACAACAATTCCAGGGCACACTAAAATTAATGAGACGCGTTCACATAGTTATGCAGCACGGTCGCCTGCAGTTGGTGCCGTTGCGCAGCCTAACCATTCCGCCCCAGGTCCAAGCGCCGGCGGCGGACGACGGCCCGCAACGCCTTGGCGTGTCTCAGGACGTTAACTTGATGACCTTGCCTTCCCCGTGCGAACGCTCCATGGCGTCAATCAGGGCGTGCCGGCCAACAGCATCGTTAAAATCGGGCGAGCCTGCTGTCCCCGATTGTATTGCCTTGGCAAAGCGGGCATATGCCTGCGCGACGTTTCGGCCCGGGCCGGCGGCCATATCCGCCGGAATAAGCTGGTAGCTGTCGGGCGGCGTTATCTCCGCCATTTTTTCGCTGCCGATAGCGAGATGGAGCTGACTGGGTCCAATATTGACGGATTTCGAGGTCAGCACCAGGGTCCCCTTGCGGCCATAAATCTCCATACGGGTGCCGCTCGCATTGTAGGGCACGCTGGCCACTTGGTAGGAGACTTCCGCGCCGCTTTTGAGCAGACCTGCGGCGGTGACGGTGTCCGGCGCATCGACAGGAAAGTCCGCCCCCGTTACCGCGTGCTTCCACATATCGATGCGGGTCGTGACCCGTGCGCTGACCTCGGCGAATTCGCCCAGGATATAACACAGGGCATCTATGGAATGTCCGCCCGGAATGGTCATGGGGTTGGCGCCGTTGGCGCGAATTCCCTGCCAGATGCGGCCATCCCCGCGCTCGGTGATGGCACCGACAATCACGCTCAGGTTAACGGTTACGATATCGCCAATTTCGTCGTTGGCGATAAGGTCGCGGGCGTACATCACGGCCGGGTCGCTTTGCGCCTGTAAACCAACCAAAGTCGGTAACCCGGCCGCCTTGGCGGCATCAGCCATTTCCGTTGCGTCAGCCAGACCGGCCCCCAGGGGCCATTCGCAGCATACGGGCTTTTTGGCCTTGATCGCCGCCATGACCAGCTGTTTGTGCAGCGGCACGCGCACAACGACCGCGATCAGATCAACATCCGCGTGCGCGACCATCTCGTCCATGTCGTGAAAGGCCAGTTCGGCGCCAAATGCCTCGGCCGAGGCTCTCGCGGTCTCTTCGTGAGCGGTACAAACGGCCTTCAGCTCATAGCCCGACAACGCTTGTAATGCCGGCACATGAGCGTTGGCGCCCCAGCCGCTGCCGCCCGGTGTAACGGTTGCACCGACAATTCCGACCCTGATTTTATCTGCCACGATTGTTTCCCTCGCCTGTGATAACGACTTAGTGGTGCCTGTTGGCCGAGCATAGCACGCTTCACCCCGCATGGCGCCTTGATCGATCAGATCCCGTCGTCACAGGTACGCGTTGACCATGGACCATGACCGAACGGTTCTGGAAAGCGCGCGGCTGTAAGGGCATCATCGCCTCTGTGAAATGTCCTGCGAATTTAGTTGCACATGGCCTTTTCCATAACAATTCATTAGCATCTTCGGCACGAATTGGACCTGGGGATGAATATGGCCGAAGGGGGCGCCGAAAGACGGCTCGCCGCAATCGTCGCGGTCGACGTGGCTGGTTATTCGCGGCTTATGGGAGCGGACGAGCAAGGCACTCTGGCGGCAATGACAGCCCACCGCGATGCGATGGCCCCTTTGGTGGAAGCCCATGCGGGTCGCTTAGTCGGCCAAGCCGGCGATGGCCTGTTGTATGAATTTCCGAGCGTTGTTGAGGCCGTAATCTGCTCGATGGAAGTGCAGGCCGCCATGGCTGAACGCAACCGAGATATCTCCGACGACAAGAAAATGCTGTATCGCATCGGCATCAACCTGGGCGATGTGCTTGTCGAAGGTGACGATATATTTGGCGACGGCGTCAATGTGGCGGCCCGGATCGAGGCTTTGGCTGAACCGGGCGGCATTTGCCTCTCCCGCGCAGCCCGCGACCAGGTTCGCGACCGCATGGATATTAGTCTGGAAGACATGGGCGAGGTGGAGGTTAAGAACATTGCCCGTCCCGTCCGGGTGTTCCGCGTGCTGGCGGATGGCGAGTTGTCGGGCAAGATGACGGTTACCGTTAGACCACTCTGGCAAAGTATCGCCATCGCCGCCGTTCTTATCCTCGCCATTATCTCTGTGGGCGGCGTCTGGTGGTGGCAGCAACAGCCGGATTTCGAGCCCGCGGATCAGTCAAAGCTGGCCTTTGCGCTGCCGGATAAGCCCTCAATCGCTGTTTTGCCGTTCAATTATCTGGGAGCCGACAAGGCGGATAATTCGTATTTGGCCGATGGCCTGAGCGAAAATATTATCGCCGCCCTGTCGCAAATACCCGATCTGTTCGTCATTGCCCGAAATTCCACTTTCACCTTGAAGGACAAGCCGGTGGACGTGCGCGAGGTCTCAGAACAGTTCGGCGTACGCTACGTGCTAGAAGGCAGTGTGCAGAAATCGGGCGACAAGTTGCGGGTCACCGCGCAATTGCTGGATGGCATCGACGGCAGACATATCTGGGCGGAAACATTCGACCGAAACATTGGCGATATTTTTACAATGCAGGACGACATCACCAAGGAAATAGCCGTCGCCATGCAGGTCAAGATCGCCGATACACCGGGGGCGCCGTGGCGAGCTCGAGGCGTAAGAAACCTCAAAGCCTGGTCCCTAGCCTTGGGGGCCGAACACGAAATCTTCAAATTTCGACCAAATAACACACTGGCAGGTGATAAACTGGCAAGCGAAGCCATTGCGCTTGAGGACACATACGCGCAGCCCTGGGCTCTTCGCGCCTGGGTGCGGTTCAACCAAAGTCGTTATGCCAAGGGGGCGGGACGGGAAAAGCTGGTGAACGAAGGCATTGCCTTCGCTGAACGCTCCTTGGAATTGGATTCATCCAACCCGACCGCGACCATGGCCATGGCGATCCTGAACCTAATTCAACAGGAATTTGATTCAGCAGTTGAATGGGGTGAGAAAGCCATTGGATTAGCGCCAAGCTTGCCTGGAATTCGCGCCCAGATGTCCGTGATTTGGCGCTTCGTTGGACAATATGACCGGGCAATTGACTTGTTGAACGAGGCCAGACGTCTGCACCCCCGGCATCCGAATTGGTACTATTTTGTGCAGGGGCACAACCTCACCTTTGCCGGACGATATGCCGAATTGATTGAATATTGGACGAAGTACAAGTCCAAGGTCCCGCCCGAATTTCCTATCTATTATACCCATTTGGCGATCGCCTATGGCGCTTTGGGTGACTCCGAAAAGTCGAAACAGATGGCGGCGAATACTCTGCAGGCGTTTCCCAGCATGTCTTTGGCCAGCTACCGCGCAATATTCCCAATCAAGGACAAGAAAGTACTGGAGGATCGAATTTCCTGGCTGCGCAAAGCAGGTATTCCAGAGACCCCACCATCGGCCAAACCCAAGAAACCTTCTATCGCCGTCCTACCCTTCGCCAACCTGTCCGACGACAAGGAGCAGGAATATTTTGCCGACGGCATGACCGACGATCTGATCACCGATCTGTCCAAGCTGTCGGGCCTGATCGTGATCGCCCGGAATTCGGTTTTCACCTACAAGGGCAAGGCGGTGAAGGTCCAGGAGGTGGCCAAGGACCTCAACGTCACTCACGTCCTGGAAGGCTCGGTACGCCGGTCCGGGGACAAAGTGCGGATAAATGCGCAATTGATCGATGCCAGGACGGGCGCGCATTTGTGGGCGGAAAAATTTGATCGTAATTTTTCGGATATTTTTGCGCTGCAGGATGAAGTCACGCAGAGAATCTCCGCCGCCTTGAAAGTCAAACTCACCAAGGCCGAAAAAACCAAACTGGCCGCCAAACCCACCGACAACCTCGAAGCCTACAATACCTATTTGCGGGCGCGGGCCATTCACCTGAATTTCGAAGCAATTTTGTCCAGCGACGAAAAAGGGGTTGGCCTCAAGGAAGCGCTGGCCTTGTATGACAAGGCGATCGATCTGGATCCATCGTTCGTTGCCGCCTATGCGGGCATTGCCAACGCCGCCCTGTATGTCTGGCAATATTCGCTGGTCTGGTTGATGGAAAGCGACGTGGCGCAAGCCAAGGCGCGCGGATCGGTGGCCCGGGCCTTGAAATTCGATCCGGGCAATGTAGACGCCTTGGATGCTTTATCGATGATCCAGATCATAGACGAGGAGCATGACAAGGCGATTGCAACCGGCAGACGCTCCATCGCCCTGAACCCCAATGACCCCAAGGCACATGTGACGTTGGCGAATGCCTTGACCTTGGCCGACCGATGGCCCGAAGGCAGCGCAGAGGCCGATATTGCGATCAAAATGGATCAGAACCTGGACACTTATGCGACCGCGAAATTGGCCCAGGTCTACTATTTTGACAGCCAGTATGAGAAGGCCACCAATCTGTTTCGCGAGGTTGCCGCCAAGGCGCCGAAATGGTTCGGCGGCCACCAAGGCCTTGCCGTCACCTATGGCGAATTGAACAACCCCGAATTGGCAACCAAGACGGTGGATGCCATTAAGACTTTATGGGGCG
>JABIRL010000356.1 GCA_018667855.1 Rhodospirillaceae bacterium | reverse complement strand
TTCGGCCGGGTCCAGCACCGTGACGTCGGCGTCGCTGCCCGCCGCCAGGGCGCCTTTCTTGGGATACATGCCCATGATCTTTGCGGCGTTGGTGGAGACCAGATCGGTGAACTTGTCCAGGGTATAGCCGCGCTTCTTGACCATCTCCGTATACATCACGGATACCCGCGGCTCGCAGCCCGCGTTGCCCCCCGTGGTGTCGTCGATTTTGTTGCCTTGGGTCTTGGTGGACAGGGTGCAGCAGATCTCGTCCGTGGCGATGGACGAGATGGAGCCGCGCAACTGCCCCTCCCAAAGTGCGTCCTGGTCCGAGGTTTCCTTCAGACTGGGATAGGTGTGATAGATCTGCCCATTGGGCCGTTTGTAATGTTCGTGGGTGAACATCAGGTACTGGTGCAGGGTCTCGCCATAGATGGGGAAGCCCTTGGCCCGCGCCGCCTCGATCGCCGCGACGCCGGTGGCGGCGGAGACATGCATCATATAGAGCGGCGTGCCGTCCACGTGTTCGGCCAGGCGGATGATACGGCGGAACGACAGATCCTCCGACATGGTGTTATGCACCTCGGCCAGGTTTTCGAAGCCGGTCCGCCCCTCGCGCTGGAGGACGTCGTACATATGCATGACGATCTCGTCATCCTCGGCATGGATGGCGGCGATGCCGCCTTCTTTTTTCAACACCTTGAAGATTTCCCAGATATGGCCGTGGGTGATCTTCCGCCCCTGGCGCGAGGGCGTGATGTCCGTGGTGAAAATCTTGATGGAGGGGTAACCCTCCTGAATGACTTCGCCGATCTGTGGCAGAATTTCCGGCGGGATCGCCCCTTGCAGCATGACGTGATAGCCATAGTCGGTATAGCAATTGCCCATCCAGTCCTGCTTGCGGACGTTGATGACCTCTTCCAACGTCCCGCTCTGCTGCCAGTTGGCGAAATCCAGCAATGTTGTGGTGCCGCCATGGATGGCCGCCTTGCTGACCACGTCGGGGCCGTCGGTCCAGCTCACCTCGCCGCCTTCTTCCAAGGCGGGAATGTGCCACAGGGAATGGATGTGCGGGTCGATGCCGCCCGGTATGACGATCTTGCCCGTGGCGTCGATCACCTGGCCGGCCTGATCGTCGGCGAAGGTGCCGGGCGCGGCGATGGCGGCGATTGTCTCGCCCTGAATACAAATGTCCCAGGCGCCCGTGCCTTGCGGTGTCACCACCTGATCGCCCCGAATTATCAGATCAAACATAGCCAATCTCCCATCCCTGAATGTTCTCGGTGGAAAGTCTAGCAGCATAATGGTGTACCGCGCTAACATCCTGATGGGAGGAAAGGCCGGATGATGCCTGATCTGACAATAAGAAACGGCACGCTGTTCGATGGCCTGGGCAATCTTGGCGTTGCAACCGATATCGCCGTGCATCAGGGGCGCATCGCCGAAATCGGCCGTCTGGATGCTCCAGGCGCGCGGGATATCGATGCATCGGGTTTGTATGTGACGCCCGGCTTCATCGATATTCACAGCCATTCCGACTTCACCCTGCTGGTGGATCCCCGCGCCGTCTCCGCCGTGCATCAGGGCGTTACGCTGGAAGTGATCGGCAACTGCGGCCATGGCTGTTTTCCCTTGGTAGACAAGGGGCTGGCGAAAAACACCATCTATGGCGTGACCGAGCATGTGGAGCTGGACTGGTCCACCCCGGCGGCATATCTGGATCGGCTGGAGGCGGCAAAGCCGGCCATCAATGTCCTGACCCTGGTGCCTAACGGGCAGTTGCGCCAGGCCGTGGTGGGATTGGCGGAACGGCCGGCGGACGGGGAAGAAATCAAGCACATGCGCCGGCATCTGGACGAGGCGCTGGAGGCCGGCGCCTTCGGTCTTTCCACGGGCCTTGAATACCCCATCGAAATGGGGGCCGGGGCGGGGGAAATCGCCGCCCTGCTGGAACCCGTCGCCCGCCAAGGCCTGTTGTATGCCACCCATACCCGCAAGCGCGACCAGGGTGCCCTGGCGGCGGTGGAGGAGGCCCTGGCGACGGCCCAGGCGGCCGGCGTCAGGTTGCAGATTTCCCATTTGCTGCCCCGCGGCGGCCGGGCTGATTGCGAGGCCAGCGTGGAGCTGGTGGACCGCGCGCGGAACGGCGGACAGGACGTTGCCTTTGATATGCATACCCGCGATTTCTCCCTGACCTTTCTGCATGCCATGCTGCCGCCCTGGGCCATGGCCGGGGGATTGGCCGGGCTGAAAAGCTTACTGGCGAAGGCCGGCAACCGGACCCGCATCCATGCCCATCCCTCCATCGTGACGGGGGGCGGCTGGGACAAGGTCACCTTGCTGGACAATGATGTGGCCCCGGAGCTGTCCCGGCTTGATTTCGCGGTGATCGGACAACGGATGAACATGGCGCCCGGCGATGCGGCGCTGGAACTGCTCTGCCGGTCGGCGGATGCCGCGCGGCCCTTGATGATCATTCGCCCAGTCTATCAGCCGGAGGATCAGGACCTGGCCTTTACCCACGATCTGTGCGTGCCCGGATCGGATGCCACCAGCCTCTGTCCCGACGGCCCCTTGGCGGGTTCGGCTTTTCATGGTGCCTATAGCTGGGCCGCCTGGTTTTTCCGGGCGTGCGTGCGGGAACGAGGTCTGTTGAGCCCGCGCGCGGCGATCCATAAACTCACTGGGCAGCCGGCGGCCGTCCTTAATCTTGCCGATAGAGGCGTCCTGAAACCGGGCGCCAGGGCGGATATCGCCGTCTTCGATGGGGATACATTCGGCGAGGCGGCGACCCTGTGGCAGCCCAACCAAACCGCGTCGGGCATGAAATTTGTGCTGGTCAACGGCGCGTTGGTGCTGGACGATGGGGTAACAACGGATCGACGGCCCGGCCAGGTTCTGCGCCAGGGCACTTCGGACAGATAAAAATGGGATGAGCCAGATGGACAGCCAGACGTATGATTACATTGTTGTGGGGGCGGGTTCCGCCGGATCGGTACTGGCCAATCGACTGACGGCGTCGGGAAAGCACACTGTTTTATTGCTGGAAGCCGGGCGTCCCGACCATCCCTGGACGCGGGTGCCGGTGGGTTTTGCCAGGTTGATCGAAAACCCCAAGGCGAACTGGTTGTATGAATCAGAGCCGGAGGCGGCCACGGGCCAGCGCAACATTCCGGTGCCGCGCGGCAAGCTACTGGGTGGATCCTCGGCCATCAACGGCATGGTCTTCGTTCGCGGCCAGGCGCAGGACTTCGATACCTGGGCCCAGCTGGGCAATCGCGGCTGGAGCTATCGCGACGTGCTGCCGTTCTTCAGAGGCATGGAAAACTATGGCAGCGGCGAGGATGAATTTCGCGGCCGCGAGGGCCCCCTGCAGGTCACGGACCTGGAAGAACGCGGCCCCCTGTACGATGCCATCATCGCCGCCGCCAAAGAGGCAGGGATCGACTACAACGCCGATTACAATGGCGCCGTGCAGGACGGCATCTCCATGACCCAGGCCACCATCCGCAAGGGCCGGCGCATGAGCACGGCGCGCTGTTACCTGGATCCGGCCCGCGATCGCACCAACTTGACCATCGTCACCGGCGCCCATACGGATGGCTTGATCCTGGAGGGAAAACGTTGCCTCGGCGTGCGTTACACGGTCAAGGGCAGCCAGCGTGAGGCGAGAGCGGGGCGGGAGGTCGTGGTCAGCGCCGGCGCTATCAATTCGCCGCAGCTGCTGGAACTATCCGGCATCGGCCAGCCGGAGATGCTGGCCAAGCATGGGATCGAGGTTCACCATGCCCTGCCCGGCGTGGGCGAGAACTTGCGCGACCATTACGCCCCGCGTATGAAATGGTCGGTCACCGCCCGCGGCCAGACCTATAACGATACCGCCCGCGGCCTGCGCATGGTTTTCCAGGCCCTGCGCTATGCTTTCAAGGGCACCGGTTTGCTGGGCCTGCCGGCCTCGCCCATCCGGGCCTATGTGCGGACCCGCCCGGGCCTCACCTCGCCCGATGCCGGCATGTCCTGGATACCGTTTCTGGTCAAGGATGGTTTCAAACTGGATGATCAGTCCGGTCTGACCGTGATAACCCACCCCCTGCGATCAGAATCCAAGGGCTCCATCCATATCGGCAGCGGGGACAGCAAGCGCCCGCCGACCATTCGCTTCAATTTTCTTTCGGCTGAGCTTGATGGCGAAATCACCGTGGCGGCCATGCGCATCGTCCGCCAGATCATGGCGGCGCCGGCACTGGCCGCCATGGGCGGCACCGAAATCGCCCCCGGTCCGGCCTTGGCCGATGACGGCGAGCTGCTGGATTGGGTCAAGGATACGGCGGAGACCACCTACCATCCGGTCGGCACCTGCAAAATGGGTTCCGACGACATGGCGGTCGTCGATGACCAGCTCCGGGTCCACGGCATTCAGGGCCTGCGGGTGGCGGATGCCTCGATCATGCCGACGCTGACATCGGGCAACACCAACGCGCCCTCCATCATGATCGGTGAAAAAGCAGCCTCAATGGTATTGGAAGCCGCGGCCTAGCCGGCTAGCGGCGCATTCAGCGACCACTGGGCAGCTGATCGAATGGCAATTCCTTATCGACGCGGATATCGGGCGGAAGGCCGAGCACCCGTTCGGAAATGATGTTGCGTAGAATTTCGTCCGACCCGGCGGCGATCCGGCCACCCGGCGCATCCAGCAGGGCCTGTTGATACATGGCCCGCATGGGCGCCCTTTCCGGGTCCATCATACCGCCGCCCATGTCCAGCAGATCCATGCCGAAATGGGCGATTTCCTGACGCCGGAAGCTCGATACCAGCTTGGAGACGGAGTTTTCGGGGCCGGGCCGTTCGCCCCGCGACAGCGCCGTCATCAGGCGCGCCCGGATTAGCTTCACGCCCTGCGCCTTGATATACCAATCGGCCAGCTTCTCGCGGACCGCCCCATCCGCGACCGCCGGGCCATTCTCCAACTCGGTCATCCGGACCAGATCAAAGATATCCTCGAAATCCGGCGCCGGGCGGATGCCGGAGCTGACCCGTTCGTTCATCAGGGTCGTAATGGCGACCTGCCAGCCTTGACCCACATCGCCCAGGCGCTGGGAGTCCGGAATACGCAGGTCGGTCATGAAGACCTCGTTGAAATTCGAATAGCCGGAGATCTGCCGGATCGGCCGGACCTCTATGCCCGGCGACGTCATGTCGAGGAAGAAATAGGTTAAGCCCTTGTGCTTTGGAGCGTCCGGGTCGCTGCGGGTAACCAGGATCGCCATATCCGCGTAATGGGCGCCCGAGGTCCAGATTTTCTGGCCATTGATAATCCAGTCGTCGCCATCGCGGACCGAACGGGTCCGCAAGCCGGCAAGATCGGATCCCGCCACCGGTTCCGAAAACATCTGGCACCAGATTTCATCGCCGCGCAATGTGGCCGGGACATAGCGTTGTTTTTGTTCCTCCGTCGCGTAGGTCAACAGGGTCGGCACCGCCATGCCGTGGCTGATCGTGAAGACTGGGGGCGGGATCAGATAGTTGATTTCTTCTTCCGCGAAGATGATCTGTTGCAATCGGGTTTCACCACGGCCGCCATATTCCGTAGGCAGGGCAATGCCGGCGAAGCCGCTCTCGAACTTCCGGGCCTCCCAGGCACGCGCGGCCGGGATTAGTTCCGGCTCGCCCCGTCTGTATTTGTAGACTTTGCCAGGCGCCTTACGCTCCGCATTATCTTCCAGCCAGGCGCGCGCTTCGGCGCGAAATTCGGCTTCTTGCGGGGTATCGTTGAAATCCATCGCGCTTACTCCTCGCCGCTGCTGTTGCGGGCTTCAAGCTGGCTGACCAATCGGTCTTTCCATTTCCGTTCGCCACCCAGGGCAAGGGAAAGCAACTTCGCCCGTCGATAATACAAATGGCAATCGAACTCCCATGTGAAGCCCATGCCGCCGTGGGTCTGGATATTTTCCCGCGCCGCCAGGTTATAGGCCTCGCTGGCCGCGACACGCGCCGCCGCCGCCGCCGTTGCTAGGTCGGGGGCATCTGTCGCGAGGGCCCAGGCGCCGTAATAGGCATTGGCGCGGGCCAGCTCGGTCGCGACGTAGATATCCGCCAGTTTGTGCTTGATGGCCTGGTAGGAACCGATCGCGCGACCAAAGGCGAAGCGGTTCTTAGCGTAATCCACCGCCATGTCCAGGCAGGCTTGCGCGCCGCCGACCTGTTCGAACGCCATCAGGATCGCAGCGCGGTCGAAAACCGCCTGGGTGATCGACCAACCTTCGCCCGGCTCGCCAAGCAGCTCGGCAGCGGTCCCCTCGAAGGTCATTTCGACATGGGATCTGGTCGGGTCGACCATTTCCACCGCCTCGCGGCGAACGCTATCGTCGTTGAGTTCGACCAGGAAAAGGGAGGTGTCACCGCTATTGCCTTGGGCAGCCAGGACGACGGCAAAATCGGCGACATCACCATCCGCGACCGGCACCTTGGCTCCCTCGATCACGCCTTCGTTCGCGCGGGTATTGATCGACGCCGCATCCGTGACGCCAATACCTTCCGAGACGGCCATGCAGCCGATCCGCTCGCCCATCGCAAGGGCCGGCAGATAGTCCTGCTTCTGCTGATCGCTGCCCGCCATCAGCAGCGCCTCCGTCGCCATATAGACGGAGGAGGAAAAAGGCGTTGGCGCCAGGCTGCGCCCCAGTTCCTCGGCAATGACGCATAGATCCTCGCCGCTCATGCCGGCGCCGCCATATTCCTCCGGGATGGCCGTTCCAAGCCAACCGAGTTCGGCCATGCCGCGCCACAGATCCTCGTCATAGGGTTTTGCCTCGTCCTCGAGGACCGCGCGTACAACGGCCGGCGTCGATCGGTCGGCCAAAAATCTCTTCGCTTGATCGCGAAGCAAATACTGCTCTTCCGAAAAATCGAAATTCATACTGTCACCGCCTCGTCAATTCTTCCCAACCGACCGCAAACTATTATGACCATATCAATTCGGCGCCGCCAGGCAATGTAACCTCGGATGACCTTATTGAATTTTCGGCTGCGGCGCATTGACCAGTTAGTCAAAGACCTAGAATTTGTTTCGCCATGATGTTGCGCTGGATTTCGTTGGAGCCGCTGTAGATGGAGGCGGCGCGCAGGAAAAGGTATTTTGCCACGGCCGCGACGCCAACCTCCGGCGCGATGGGCTTCACATTGTTACCCGGCTTCCGGGCCTCGGGTTGAAAGGGTGCGGCATAGTAATTCAGCGCCTCGACCGTCAACTCGGTGATCGCCTGGTTGGTCTCCGATCCCATGACCTTCATAAATGAAGACGCCGGGCCCGGCCGGCCTTGCCGCGTGATGTCGGCGATGACCCTGTGTTCGGTAAACTCCGCGGCCAGCTGCTTGATCGCGACGCCGGCAATTTTTTGGGCGAAAAGCGGATCTTCCAGGGCGTCTCCCGCAGCGACGTTGCGCAATTGCGCCAGTGAAGCCGCGACGGTGGCGGCGTGGGCGCTACCGCCGCGTTCGAACTCCAACAAATATTTGGCGACGGTCCAGCCATCGTTCTCGGCGCCTAGGCGGCACGACTGCGGCACCCGCACGTCATCGAAGAAAACCTGATTGAAGCCATGTTCGCCGACAATATTGATGATCGGCTTGACGGTAATTCCCGGACAGTCCATCGGGAACAGCAGAAAACTGATGCCTTCCTGGCGCCTTTCCGTATCCTTCGTGCGGACCAGGCAAAAGATATGGTTGGCGCGGTGGGCGTTGGAGGTCCAGATCTTGCTGCCGTTGATGACATAGTCATCGCCATCCGCGACGGCCCGGGTTTGTAGTGACGCCAGGTCCGAGCCCGAGCCCGGCTCGGAATAGCCCTGACACCAAACGTCTTCGCCGGACAGTATACGGGGCAGATAATGCGCCTTTTGCGCCTCGGTCGCGTAGCGCATGATGACCGGCCCCACCATGGAAATTCCCAAGGCGAAATAGTGCGGCGTGCCAGCCTTCGCAGCCTCGGTGCTGTAGATATATTTCTGCATCGGGGTCCAGGCACAGCCGCCATATTCGGCCGGCCAGGACGGCGCCACCCAACCTTTTTGGGAGAGCGCGAGAAACCAGCGGCGGCTGATTTCATAATCGGCGAAGAAACCGCCATTCAAATGGTTCGCCTCGCGCATTTCGTCCGTCAGGTTTTCCGCCAGAAAGGCCCGCACCTCGTCGCGAAAGGCGGTGTCTTCCGCCGACATATTCACATCCATGTCTCGATCTCCCTGTTCGCACGGAACCCGACTTCACATACCCAGCACAAGTTTCGCCACAATATTCCGCTGCACCTCGTTCGAGCCGCCGGCGATGGAGCGGGCGCGCAGATCCAGGTAACAGGCCATGACCACCAATTCATCGGCGCTGCCGACAGGCTCCAAATTACTGTCCCAGTTCCGCGCCGCCGGCTGATGCGGGGCGGCATAGGCGCCAATCGCCTCGACGCTGTATTCGGTGATTAGCTGCAAGGCATCGCCGGCACTGAGCTTCAGCAGGGATGATGCCGGGCCGATCCGCCCCGTCGCCTCCAGTTCCGCGATGACCCTTTGCTCGGTAAATTCGACGGCCCTGATCGTCACGGCCAGGGCGGCCAGGCGCTGGCCGAAGGTCCCTTGATCAAGATCCCTGGCCCGGACCAGCTGTTCCAACCGCGCAAATGCGCCTTTCAACCGCGCGCCCCAGGCCCGGCCGCCACGTTCAAATTCCAGCAGATACTTGGCCACGGTCCAGCCATCGTTCTCGGCTCCTACCAGGTTGCCCTTGGGGACGCGCACGTTGTCGAAAAACACCTGATTGACGTCGTGATTGCCGGCCATGGTGATAATCGGCTGCACCGTGATGCCGGGACTATCCATTTCCAACAGGACGAACGATATGCCTTCCTGGGGCTTGCCGGCGTTCGAGGTGCGGACCAGACAGAACATGCGGTTGGCGTATTGCGCGAATGTGGTCCAGATTTTGGTGCCGTTGATGATGTAGTCATCGCCATCCGCCTCGGCCCGGCATTGCAATGACGCCAGATCCGAGCCCGAGCCCGGCTCCGAATAGCCCTGGCACCAATTGTCTTCCGCCGCCAGGATACGCGGCAGGAAAAAGGCTTTTTGCGCCGCGCTGCCATGACCGATGATCGCGGGACCAACCAGGTCCAGGCCCATGGGCGCCAACAACGGCGCGTCCGCCAGATGACAGGCCGTGGCAAAGATGTGCCGCTGCATGGGCGTCCAGCCCGTACCGCCATGATCCGCCGGCCAGCTGGGCGCGGCCCACCCCTTGGCATGCAGGATTTTCTGCCATGCCTGACTGGCCTCATGGGGGCTGCAGATACCCATGGTTCGCCGGCCGGCCTGGCGCAGTTCCTGGCTCAGATGATCGGCCAGAAAATCCTCAACCTGTTCCTGGAAAACGCGGTTCTCGGTCTGTGTATCCAAATGCATGGTTAGCCACAGGGCTGGCGCAGGGCGCCGCTTTCTATAGCGTCGAGCCGCGCCTCGGCTTCCGCCGCGATGTCGCGGACGACGTCGCTGGCGCTCTTGATCTCCTGGACGAAGGCGATGGACTGTCCGGCGGCAGCCTCCCCCTCGACCATGTCACCGCCCATCTGGCCGTGCCATTGGGCATCCATGGTCGGCGCCTTTTCAATATTGGCGTCCGAAGGCGCGGCGGCCATCAATGTCTCCATTTCATCGACCGCGCCGCGCTTGTCCATGTCCTGGAACTGCAACGCGCGCGGGGTTTTGATGACCCGGGATAGACGGCCGATCATGCGCTGGATCATCACCGTGCCGGTATCGTCGGCCTCGACAATCGCCTGTTTGAAATTCTGATGCACATGGCATTCCTTGGTGGCGAGAAAGGCGCTGCCCATTTGAATGCCCTCGGCACCCAGCGCCAGCGCCGCGATCAGACCGTTGCCCCTGCCAAATCCGCCGGCACCGACGACGGGGATGGAAACCGCCTGCACGACACTGGGGATCAGGACCATGGAAGTGATTTCGTCCGCGCCCTCGATACCGCCGGCCTCGTAGCCCTCGCAAATGACGATATCGACACCTGAGTCTTCCGAGCGGCGGGCCTGGCATACATTGGCGACCACATGCATGACGATCAGGCCGTAGTCCTTGGCTTTTTGTGTCAAAACGCCGGGGCTACCGCCGGAAGTGACGACAATCTTCAGCCCTTCCTCAACCACCATGTCCAGATGCTGTTCGGCGTATTTTCCCAGTAACTGCAGGGACATATTGGCGCAAATCGGTTTGTCGGTCAGGGCCTTGGCCCGGCGCAGGTGCTGGCGCACGTTTTCTGTCCGTTCGCTCTGCTTGCTCCAGCCCGGGTTCGACGAGACCACGCCCAGACCGCCGCCATTGGATACGGCCGCCGCCAACTCCCCATTGCCGGCGATCGCCATGCCGCCCTCCAGAATAGGTGTGTCGATGCCCAGCAACTCGGTTACGCGCGTCTTGATCATGGAGACTCCTTCAACCCGGTTGCCCCTGTGGACGCCACGCATGTCACAAGAACGAAACGGAACATCGGGAGGGGGTTTCTGAAATTTGATGGCGGTAATTTCTGGTTATGTTGTCGCTCTTAGGCATGCATTATAGGCTGTGGGCGGCAAGACGCAAAATCATGCGCCGCCGCAAGACGGGAGAATTGCGAATTATGAGTACTGAATTCGCCGAAGAAGAGCGGATGCTCATCGAGCTGGTCGAGAAGTTTGTCGAGAATGAACTGATGCCGCTTGAGAAAGCTGTCATGGAGCGGGAGGCGGCGGGCGAACCGGTGGCGCTGACGCCGGAGGAAGAAGCGCCGCTGATGGCGAAGTGCAGGGAGCTTGGTCTCTGGGCTCTGGATGCGCCGGAGGAAGTTGGCGGCGCGAATTTATCAACCAAGGTCATGTTGGCGGTGGGAGAGCGTCAGCATGGCACGATCACGCCGTTTATATTTCCCCCGGATTCACCAAACCTGCATATGTTGATGGATGTGGCGACGCCGGAACAGCGCAAGAAATACATGCTGCCCTACGCCCAGGGCGAGATGAAATCCTGCATCGCGATTTCCGAACCGGGCGCCGGCGGCGACCCGGCGCAAATGAAGACCCTTGCCGTGCGTGACGGCGACGATTGGGTCATCAACGGCCGTAAAATCTGGGTATCCATGGTGCCCAAGGCGGACTTCGTTATTCTGATGGCGATGACCGACCCCAACAAAGGCGCCCGTGGCGGCATTACGGCCTTTATCGTCGACAAGGGTGCGCCCGGCTTCAACATAGAGCGCGAAATTCCCATGCTGGGCGGCGCCCGGACGTACGAGCTCCGCATTGAAGATCTGCGTCTGGCGGAAAGCCAGGTCCTGGGCGAGGTTGGCCAGGGCTTCGCGCCGATGCAGAAACGGCTGACCGTGAAACGCCTGCAGATGGGCGCCATGTGCGTCGGCATGGCCTCGCGCGCCTTGCGGATGATGTGCCAACATACCCAACAGCGTGAAACCTTTGGTCAGAAGTTGAGCGACCGCCAGGCCATCCAATGGTGGGTCGCGGACGCCGCCACCAAGATCCACGCCACCCGGTTGATGGTCATGGACGCGGCTGAGAAACAGGATCGCGGCGAAGACGTCCGCACCGTTGCCTCGATGGTCAAAGTCTTCGCAACGGAAATGGCGCAAGAGGTGCTGGATAACGCCATGCAAAGCTTCGGCGCCATGGGGATGACTCGCGAGCTGCCATTCGCCATCATGTCCCAGCGCCTGCGGTTATCGCGCATTTACGAGGGCCCGACGGAGGTCCACCGCATGGTCATCGCCCGGCGGGTGCTGAAGGAATATGCCTGAACCCTATGACGGCGATCCGTCAACAATTTGTATGGCTTTTGGCCTGCGCGTAAGAGGAGGAAACAAAAATGGCTGTCCGAATGGACAAACCCTGGATCCCGTTAAGGGTCGAGAACGTTGCGAAACTGGCGGCGCACCTTGGCGTTTACCAGCTTGCCAATGATAAAGGGGACATTCTCTACATCGGCATGGCGGGCGGGCGTACGCTGTTCGGCCTGAAAGGCGAATTGCAAAAGGCCCTCGACGAACCACCGGCGGGCGTCACCCAATTTCGCTTCGAAGTTAATATGTCCTACCGCACCCGTCGTCTGGAGTTGCTGCAGACCTACATGAGCGACCATGGCGCACTACCGGCTGCCAACACCGATGTGGATGAAAACATGCTTGGCCGCATTCGACCCGGCTGAACAATTGCCGTGGCGGCCGAATAGGCCGCATGCCGCCCCGATACAGGAATTACGGAAGGAAACTGAGGATGGACCTCGCCCTCACCGAAGAACAGCAATTGATCGTCGATATGGTGCGGCGCTTCGTTCGCGAAGAGATCGTGCCGCTGGAAGCCGAGCTTGATCCGGACGCCGACGAGCTGCCGGCGGAAGAATTCGACCGCCTGGTCGCGATGACAAAGGAAATGGGGCTGTATGGGTTGGACACGCCGCCCGAATACGGCGGCCCGGAAATCGATCTGGTCACCCGCTGCCTGATCGCCATCGAATGCGGCCAGCATCGGGCCGGCCTGTATGCGCCCTGTTATTACGTATTCGGAGGCGCCCGGCAGGCGCAGCTGTTCGAGGCGACGGAAGAACAAAAAGACAAATACCTCTACCCCATGCTCGCGGGCGAGAAGAAGGTCTTTTTCGGTCTGTCCGAACCCTCGGGCGGCAGCGACCCGGCACGGGCCATTCAGACCCGGGCGGTGCGCGACGGCGATCACTGGGTGCTGAACGGCACCAAGCTGTGGATCAGCGGCGCCGACCGCGCCGATTACGGTTTGCTTTTCGCGCGCACGGGCGGGCCGGGGCGCGGCGGGGTGACGGCCTTTATCGTCGAGACGGACTGGGAAGGTTTCAATGTGCGGCGCGCCGTGCATACCCTGCGTTCGGCCAAATACGCCAACGAAATCGAGCTTAAGGACCTGCGCGTCCCGCATGAAAATATTTTGGGCGAGGAGGGCGGCGGCTTTGCCATCGCCAACGACCGCCTGATGCGTCAACGTATTCCCTATGCGGCGGAATGCATCGGCATCGCGGTCAAGGCGAACGAAATGGCGGTCGAATATTCCAAGATCCGGGAAACCTTCGGCGGGCTTCTTTCCGAACGTCAGGGCATCCAATGGATGCTGGTGGAAAACGAGATCGATATCCGCGCCATGAAATGGCTGACCTTCGATGCCGCGTGCAAGGCCGATCGCGGCGATCCATTTCGGACGGAATCCGCGATCGCCAAGCTGCAATGTTCCGAACTGGGCGGCAAGGTTGTCGATCGGTCCATGCAGATCCACGGCGGCCTCGGCGTCGCCAAGGATCTGCCCCTGGAACGCTGGTACCGGGAAATCCGTATCCGGCGCATCGGCGAGGGCCCCAGTGAAGTTCAAAAACATGTCA
>JABIRL010000025.1 GCA_018667855.1 Rhodospirillaceae bacterium | reverse complement strand
CCATGACCACCGGCATATCCTCACGCCGGCCCCACCATTCGACAATACCGTCAGCCTCCCATTTTCGAAGGGTTTCCTCCGGAACGGCGCGCGGGTTGGAGGCATGGGTATTGCCGATCAAGGCAAAGCGGGCGGAAACCCCATCGCGCCGAAGCGCCGCGGCGGCATCGACAAATTCCTGAATACCCTTTTCCCAGATCAGCCGCGACGGCAGAATAACCACGGGTTCGCCCTTCGGCTCCTCCGTCGTTTCAAACAGCGAGAGATCGACACCCGAGCCTTGTATCAACACTGTGTCGGCGACCGCCGCAACCCGATTGTCGACAAGGAACTTGCGGTCGCTGGTGTTTTGGACGATGACCCGCCCGTTGCGGTGGCCAAAGGCAAAACGCATTATCGACAGCACCAAGGGGCGCAGCATCCGCAACGGTCCATGGGTCGCCACGAACATTTGCCCCAACCCGGTAATCGCGTAGACCACGCTTGGCACGCCGGTCAGCCGCGCCGCCACGCCGCCATACAGATTTGGCTTTATGGTCAGGTGATGGACCACGGCGGGCCGTAATCGCCGATACAAACCCAAGATGGCCCAAAACGTCCGTAGTTCCTGAAGGGGAGAGGTCCCCCGGCGCGACATGGGCATGCGATGATAGGTGAAGCCGAAGTTCGCCAACTCGTCGACCGAATAATCCGCCGGCGCCCAGACATTGTCGTCCGGCGCGGCGACATGCACGTCATAGCCCTGGCGCTGGGCCTCCAAGGCGATGGGCAGTCGGTGGGAAACAAAGAAATAGGCTTCGTTGACCACGAACAAAAGGATGGGCTTCGTCTGCATGCAATGAACCAAAATAGGCTTGTGGCCGCGCAACTTACCCGCTTATCCCGCGGCCAGGAAGCGGCATTTTCATCATCGTGGACAAAGCGATGGGAACCAACGATGATGCCGCCGCGATGACCATACCTTTTGTTGATTTGGCGGCACAACAAAGCCGCATCCGGGCCGATCTGGACCAGCGCATCGCGCGGGTGCTGGATCATGGCCGATATGTTCTGGGTCCCGAAGTGGCGGAGCTGGAGGGTAAGCTGGCCGGGCGGGCCGGTTGCCGCCATGCGGTCGCGGTATCCAGCGGCACAGACGCCCTTTTGGCGGTGCTCATGGCCAGGAATATCGGTCCCGGCGATGCCGTCTTCATGCCCAGCTTCACTTTCACGGCGACGGCCGAAGTGGTCCTGCAAGCCGGTGCCCGGCCGGTATTCGTGGACGTGGACGCCGCGACCTTCAACCTGGACCCTGCCTGCCTGCGTCAAGCCATCGCCGAAACCGCCGATCAGGGTGAATTGCGGCCGGCGGCGGTCATCGCGGTGGATCTGTTCGGCCAACCAGCCGACTACCCGTCGATCAACAGCCTGGCCAGGGAAAACGGCATGTTCGTGCTGGCCGATGCCGCGCAGAGCTTCGGCGCCAACCATGAGAACCGCGCGGTCGGCGCCTTGGCGGAGGTCACGGCGACCTCGTTCTATCCGGCCAAGCCGCTGGGTTGCTACGGCGACGGCGGCGCGATTTTCACCGATGACGACGAACTCGCCGCCGCCTGCGTCTCGATCCGCGCCCATGGCGAGGGTGAAAATCGCTATGACATCGTACGCCTTGGCATGAATGGCCGGCTTGATACCATGCAGGCCGCTGTATTGCTGGCCAAGCTGGAAATTTTCGATGACGAGATCGCGCTCCGTCGATCAGTGGCCCGGCGCTACACCGAACGATTGGCCGGATTGGTCGAGACCCCGATGCAACAGCCCGGCAACGACAGCATCTGGGCACAATACACAATAAAACTGCCGCGCCGGGATGCGGTCGCGGCCGCCTTGCAGGCGCGCGGCATTCCCACACAGATTTATTATCCCGTGCCCATGCATCTGCAGCCAGCCTATGGCGAATACGGTGACGGCCAAAACTCCTTGCCGGTTTCAGAGCGACTGAGCCAGCAGGTTCTGGCCCTGCCCATGCATCCCTATTTAAACACGGCGGATATCGAGACGATTTGTAATGCCTTACATGATAGTTTGCAGGGCGGTTAAACGAACGGAACGCGTAAGCGGAGTATCGCATGGAAGTGCAGGGTGAAATCGACCTTGATCTCGTCTTCGAGGGTGAACGACTGGCAGAAATCTTGGATTTTTGGCGCAAAGCATGCACCGGGCGGACCATGCCCACGCGGCAGGATATCGACCCTTTGACTATCCCCCCTCATTTGCTGGCGCACATCGAATTGATCGATGTTTTGACCGAGCCCGAATTGCGCTTCCGCTGGCGCCTGATTGGCACCCATGTCACCACGGCCGTGGGGCGGGATTGCACGGGGATGTATTTCGACGAACTTTATCCGGCCGAAGATTTCGAAACCGTAAGCGGCCCTTTCAAGTGGGTGGCCGAGAATGCCAAGCCGTTACGCTGGCATGGCACTTCGGGCTTTATCGGCCGGGATTGGCAGGCCTATGAAGGCGTCTATTTGCCCTTGTCATCCAATGGGGCCACGGTCGATATGATATTCTGCGGCGTACAATACGAACTGAAGTAAGCATTCCCGCGCCAAACCAAATGCAAGAGCAGGAAGTCTCATGAAATTCGGAATAGTCCCCGTCAACATTGGCGTCGCCACGCCGGAGCAAATGATCACCACGGCCCAGGTGGCCGAGGATGCCGGCTATGAAAGCGTTTGGACCTTCGAACATGTCATTGTCCCGGTGGACTACCAATCCAAATACCCATATGCCGCATCGGGCAAGATGGGCGCGGCGCCGGAAACGCCCTTTGTCGATCCATTGATCGCCCTGACCGCCATCGCCATGCAGACCAAAACCATCCGCCTGGCCACCGGCGTCAATATCGTCGCCCAGACCAACGCGCTGTTATTGGCCAAACAGGCTGCCAGCCTGGATTTCCTTTCGGGCGGAAGGTTTATGCTGGGTGCCGGAATCGGCTGGCTACAGGAGGAATTCGTCGCCATGGGCGTGCCGTACGAGCGGCGCGGCGCCCGGTTCGACGATTACATGGTAGCCATGAAAAAAGTCTGGAGCGGCGAGGTGGTTGAACACGAGAGCGAGTTTCTGTCCTGGCACGGCTTCAAGAGTTATCCCCTGCCCGTGCAGAAGCCGGGCGTCCCCATCGTCATGGGCGGCCGGGCCGGCAAGATCTATGAGCGGATCGCCAAATACGGCGACGGCTGGTTCATTCCCGGCGCCGGGGTCGATGACCTGCCGGACATGCTGGCCAAATTACGTGCCGCCTGCGAGGTGGAGGGCCGTAATTATGACGAGATCGAATTGACCACCATGTGGGGGCCGAAAGGTGGCGCGGACTCGTTGAAGGCGCTGGCGGATCTTGGTGTTTCCAGGGTTGTGACCATTCCGGGCGGCGACCTGGATGCCATTAAGTCAGTCGCGGAAGCGCATATTCGCTAAGCACCAGTTTCCAAAAAGAGGACCTGTTTCATGGACGAGAGTAGAACGCCCATCCTGGTTGGTTGCAGCCAGATCACCCAACGGGAAGCTGATCCCGCCGCGGCCCTATCGCCGATGGAGCTGACAACGGCCGCGGCCCGGCAGGCGGCCGACGATACCGGTGCCGGCCAGGCTTTGCTGGCGGCCCTGGACACGGTGCTGGCCATTCGTTCCTTCTCCGACACGTCCTGGCGCTTCGCCTCCCCCTATGGGCAGTCCACCAACATGCCCAAGACCCTGGCCGCACGCATCGGCGCGGCGATCGCCAAGCGGCTGATCTATACCTATCCGGGCGGCAACATGGTGCAATGGTCCATCAACCGCCTGTTCGAGATGATCACCCGTGGCGAGGTCGGCGCCGCCCTGATCGCAGGCGGCGAGGCCCTCTCCACCCAGAAAGCGGCGCAACGGGCCGGCCTGGAGCTGGACTGGAACGAGGATCCGGGCGGCGTGCCGGAAATGTGGGGTGTGGAGACGCGCGGCTGGAACGATGTGGAGGATCGCCACCGCATGGCCGGCGCCATTTTCGCCTATCCCATGTTTGAGAACGCCCTGCGCCACCACGCCGGCCGCACGGTGGCGGAGCAAGGCGCCGTCATCGGCAAATTGTTCGCGAACTTTGCCGCCGTGGCCGCCGCCAATCCCCTGGCCGACCGGCGCAACGGCTTCACGGCCGAGCAGATCGCCGCGGTGGGTCCGGATAATCCCTTTATCGGCTTCCCCTATACCAAATTGATGAACTCCAACGCTTTCATCGATCAATCCGCCGCGTTGATCCTGACCTCGGTCGCCAAGGCGAAATCACTGGGGATCCCGGAGGAAAAATGGGTCTACCTGCACGGCTGCGCCGATACTTATGATCATTGGTACATTTCCGACCGCAAGGATTTCCATTCATCCCCCGCCATGCGGGTCGCGGGAGAGGAAGCCCTGGCCATGGCCGATACCAGCCTGGATCAAATCGGCGCCTTCGATATTTACAGCTGCTTCCCCTCGGCGGTACAGCTGGCCTGTCAGGAACTGGGCCTGGCCACGGACGATCCGCGCGGTCTAACCATAACCGGCGGCTTGCCGTATTTCGGGGGTCCCGGCAATAACTATGTCACCCACTCCATCGCCGAGATGATGAACCGGGTACGGGCCGAACCGGGAATGAAAGGCCTGGTCACATCCTGCGGCAACTATGTCACCAAGGAGGCGGTGGGCATCTACAGCACGGAGGCGCCCCATAAGCCGTTCGCACCGAAAGATCCAAACATCTATCAATCGGTTTTGAACGCCGACAAGGGCCGCGCCTCGACCGAGGCCGCGAACGGCGCCGCGACAATCGAAACCTACACGGTGATGCATGACCGTGCGGGGCCGTCATTCGCTATTCTGATGGGGCTATTGGACGACGGCAGCCGCTTTATCGCCAACACGCCGGAGGACCCGGAACTGTTAAGCGAAATGGTTGCCAATGACTACATGGGCGCCCAGGGACGGGTTGCCCATAACGACGGCCTCAATATCTTCACGCCGGCTTAAGAAAACGGGTCTTCGATCCGCGGCCAATAGGGCGTGGTCAATTTTTCGTACGGCAGGTTGGCGAAATCCATATTCAGCGTGCCGGGGGAAGAGGCATAGATCACCTGGCTCGCAAGGGGCGCGAAGCCGGCATAGAAGTGTTGCGATGATTTGGCGACGATGATCTTCATGGCGGACAGATCGATGCCGAACTGGCGGAAGGCATCGGGGTGAAACGTCTGCGTACGGACAGAGTTCAGCACCAAATTGACATTGCCATCCGCCTTCAGCCACACCGCCATACCCATGGAATTGCGCACGTCGCCGAACGGCTGATAGGCCTTTTCTATGATGCGTTCGACCGTGACGTTCAGGTCGACGGGCAGGCCGGATTCGCGACAACATTTGCCGCCGATACGCAGATCAAGCCGTGCCCCCTCGCCCGCCTCCCGGCAATGACGGATCGCCATGGGGTCCCAATACAGACCGGTAAGGACGTCGTTCAGACCCTGATCGAGAATTTCCCGCAGCAGGAATGTGGAGTCCGACGGTGCGCCGCCGCCCGCGTTGTCGGCGGTATCGGCGATGACAACCGGACCGGCGGCCGCGGCGGCTGCCTGGGCCAGGGCCTCTTTGTATGGTGTCATGACGGGCGCTGTTTCGTGGCGCAGATCCCAAATCTCCCGTCCCAATTGCCGCGCCAGATCGTCGGCCTTGGCCTGATCACCGTCGGCGATCACCAGCATTCTGGCGGTCGCATGGGGCACATCGCCCCAGGGAAAGCCATGGGCCAGAGAGACGGAGAGAATACCGTCCTGGCCCTCAAGCTCCTGCATCCGGGCGACGAAGGTTTTCATGGGCTCGTCCGGGGTGCGCCAGGTGCTGACCATGCGGCAATCATGCACCGCCATGACCGGGTTGGTCTGTCCCATGCGCTTGTCCCGGCAGATGGCATACAGCTCCTCGGCTCGATCGGCAGGGTCAATATGGGGATATTCCTTGAAAGTGACCAGGGCATCCGCCGCCCCGCACATGTCAGGCGTGATGGAGCAATGCAGGTCAAGCTCGCCGCCAATGACCGTATCGGGACCGACAACCTCGCGGCAGCGGCGCAGCAAGTCGCCCTCGCAATCATCATAGCCGTCGGCGACCATGGCTCCGTGCATGGAAAGAAGAACCATGTCCACGGGCAAGGCCGCCTTCAGATCCGCCAGCAGTTCATCGCGCAGATCTTCATAGACCTTGCGCACGGTAATGCCGGCCGGTTGGGCAAAGGCCGCGACGCTTTCCACGATCGTGGCCTGCTCCATTTCGCCATTCTTGCGCCAGACATGCATGGCGGCCGTAAACAAATCCGGGGCATGTTGCGTCGCATCGCCATGAAACAACGTGGTTTCGCTAAAATTCTCCAAGCCCGTCGGGATGGGTGAAAAGGTGTTGGTTTCCGTGCCCAGACAGGCAATGAATATTTTCAAGGTTCGCCACCTTCCCTGTTGAAACGCACCGGTGATAGATCGCCCGCGCGTACGCCGAAGTCCTGCAAATCGCCGGGTATTTCATTACCCACGGCCAACGCCGCCGCCACTCGTCCCATGGATGGCGCGGTCTGAATGCCGTAGCCGCCCTGTCCGGCCAGCCAGAAGAACCCATCCACCTCAGGATCAAACCCGACCACCGGGGTCTTGTCGGCGACAAATGACCGCAGACCCGCCCAACTGCGAATGATGCGTCCAATTTGCAGGGTCGTGGCCTTTTGCAGGCGGTCCACCGCGATGGCGATATCCAATTCATCCGGCTGCACATCGCACGGTTCCATGGGCGTCTCGTCCGCCGGTGAGCCCATCAGGGCGCCACTTTCCGGGCGGACATAGAATTCTTCGTCAACGTCGATGAACATGGGCCAGTGCGGGAAATCATGGCCCTTGGGTCCATCAAACAGAACCGCCGTGCGTCGCTTTGGCATCAACCCAACCCGTCGGGCCCCGGCCAGATCGGCGACCTCATCACACCAGGCGCCAGCCGCGTTAATAACGATCTTGGCGGCGATGCCGTCGCCGCCGGCCCGGACCAGCCAACTGTCACCGGCCCGCCGCAACTGCTCTACGCGGGCGTTTGAGCGCAATTGCATCCCATTCCGGCGGGCGCCACTCAAGAATCCCTGATGCAGAGCATTGACGTCCATATCCATCGCCCGAGGCTCCAGAACACCGGCGGCCACATAATCTTCCCGCAACACCGGCACCAGGTTCCGCGCCTCGGATGCGGTTAGCCGCTGCATGGTGTCCAAGTTCTCCGCGCCATCCGCATAGGCCTCGTCAAGCGCGGCAAGCTGATCCTCGCGGCCCACGAACAGGGCGCCGCGCGGGCTCAATATGGGTGTCTCCGTGAAGCCGTCTGGCGGTTCCATCAAAAAAGCGCGCCCGCCGGTGGTCAGGGCCCGAATGGGGGCATTGCCGTAGGCTTCCGAGAACAAGGCCGCCGAACGCCCCGTGGTGTGATAGCCGGGCTGGGCTTCCATCTCCAGCAACAGCACGCTGCCCTCGGCCGAAAGAAAATACGCCGCCGAGGCCCCCGCCATGCCGGCACCGATGATGACAAAGTCGAACGTCTGTTTGTCCGTCATAGCTCGATCACCATGCCGTCCTCGGCGCATTGTTCGGCCACGTCGTCCCGCACGGCCAGCATGTCCGGGCCCAGATGGGTCAAGACCATGCGTTTGGCGCCGAATTCCTGTCCGTGGTCTCGAATATCGGGATAGTTCATGTGACCCTGGACCGGCCTTCCATGCTGATAGCATTCCGCGATGAACAGATCGGCGTCTTGGCTGGCTGCGCATAATTCCGCAGTGAATTCGCCGTCGCCCGAATAGGTCACCACCTTGTCCGCAACCGCGACCCGCAGGGCCGTGGGCCTGGCTTGCGGTGTGTGCTTGGCCGCGAATGGCGTCACGCCAAGGCCCAAGACATCGTTCGCCCGGCCCACATCCAGTTCGATAAACGAGAGGGGGAACTTCGGCTTCATGACGCCGGAGCCCGGGAACAATGCCTCTACCGCCTGGACGACGCTGGCTTCCACGCCCTTGGGGCCGGCGATTGTCAGCGGCGTTTCGCGCCGGGCGCCCAGCATGGCATCCAGCAGCATGAACGGCAGGCCGCCGAAATGATCGCCGTGCATATGGGTCAGCAGAACCGCGTCGATGGAATTGTGCGCGATATCCAGCTTGTTCAGGGCGACCAGTGACGTCGCGCCGAAATCGATGGCAAATCGCAGGCCGCCGCCGTCCACCACGATGCAGGTGTTGAAGCGCCCGCCGCTGCCAAAGGCGTCGCCGCAGCCCGCGAATGTGACCGATACCGCCATGCCTAGACCGTCGCCGTGACCAGGAATTGCGGGTTCAAGGCGAAGAAAGTGCCATTCT
>JABIRL010000142.1 GCA_018667855.1 Rhodospirillaceae bacterium | reverse complement strand
GCCGATTTTGTCCACCTTCGCGTTCATTCCGCATTCTCGCTGTCCGAAGGGGCCATCCATATCAAGGAACTGGCCGAGCTTTGCCAGCATGGCGAGATGCCGGCCGTGGCGATCACGGATACCGGCAATCTGTTCGGTGCCCTGGAATTCTCGGAAACCATGGTCGGCGCCGGCGTGCAGCCGATCGTCGGGGCCGCGATGGCCTTGCGCCTCGAGGGCGGGGAGGCGGGTGGTCTTCCAATCGAACCTGATCGCGTTGTGTTGCTGGTGCAGTCCGAAGCGGGTTACGAAAATCTTTCGCGGTTGTCCTCGAAAGCCTATTTGCAAAGCGACGGCGGCGAAACGCCACAAATCGATATGGCCGACCTGCGCCAATGGAGCGACGGCCTGATCTGCCTCAGTGGCGGGGCCGAGGGCCCGGTAGGCCGCCTGCTGGTGGCCGGGCAGACAGACCGTGCCCGCGCCGTGCTGGTGGCGTTGGGCGAAATTTTCCCCAGCCGCCTGTATGTGGAGCTGCAACGCCACGGCATGGCGGAAGAGGCGGCCTGCGAAGGCGCCATGATCGATTTGGCATACGAGCTGGACCTGCCCCTGGTCGCCACCAATGACGTGCATTTCACCTACCCCGCCATGTATGACGCCCATGATGCCCTGCTGTGCATTGCCCAAAAACATACTGTCAGCCAGACCGACCGCCGCCGTCTGACGGCGCAGCATTATTTCCGCTCCTCCCGCGAGATGCGGGCCTTGTTCGCGGATCTGCCGGAAGCACTGGATAACACCCTGGTCATTGCCCGGCGCTGCGCCTACCGGGTGCCCATGCGTGATCCCATCCTGCCCAATTTCGATGAGGGCAGCGATGAAAAGGCGGCCATGCGCGCCATGGCGGAATCGGGCCTGGTGGAGCGTATGAACGCCCTGGGTATCGATCCGAATTCGGAACGGGCGACGCCCTACCGCGACCGTCTGGAGTTCGAATTGGGCGTGATCATCGACATGGGCTTCGCCGGCTATTTCCTGATCGTGGCCGACTTTATTCAGTGGGCCAAGGCCGAGGAAATTCCGGTTGGGCCGGGCCGTGGTTCGGGTGCCGGCTCGGTCGTCGCCTGGGCCCTGAAAATCACCGATCTGGATCCTTTGCGGTTTGGTCTGCTGTTCGAACGTTTCCTGAACCCGGAACGGGTGTCCATGCCTGACTTCGACATAGATTTCTGCCAGGACCGGCGGGACGAGGTGATCCGCTATGTGCAGGACAAATACGGCCACGACCAGGTGGCTCAGATCATCACCTTCGGTAAGCTTCAGGCCCGCGCCGCCCTGCGGGATGTGGGCCGGGTGCTGGAAATGCCGTTCGGTCTGGTGGACAAGTTATGCAAGATGGTGCCAAACAATCCGGCCAATCCAACCACGCTGCCGGAGGCGTTGAAGGCCGAGCCGCGCATCAAGCAGGTGATGGCCGAGGAACCCGGCGTCGACCGCCTGTTCGATGTCGCCATGAAGCTGGAGGGGCTGTACCGCCATGCCTCCACCCACGCCGCCGGCGTGGTGATCAGCGACCGGCCGCTGGAACAGTTGGTGCCGCTCTACCGTGATCCGAATTCGGAGATGCCCGTAACCCAGTTCAACATGAAGTGGGTGGAACCGGCGGGTCTGGTGAAGTTTGATTTCCTGGGCCTGAAAACCCTTACCGTGCTGAACAGGGCAGTGGAGATGATCCACCACAGGGATCCGGGTTTCGATCTCGACCGCATACCCCTTGATGACCCGGCGGCGTTTGAAATGACCTCCCGCGGTGAGACCGTCGGCGTGTTCCAGTTGGAGGGTTCGGGCATGCGCGACATGCTGCGCCAGATGCGGCCCGACTGTTTCGAGGATATTATCGCCGTTGTCGCCCTCTATCGTCCGGGGCCCATGGACAACATTCCGAAGTTTTGCAGCGTCAAGTCAGGGGCCGAGGAACCCGATTATCTGCATCCCTGCCTGGAAGAGATCCTGACCGAGACTTATGGCGTCATTGTCTATCAGGAACAGGTCATGCAGATCGCCCAGGTCATGGCGGGCTATTCCCTTGGCGATGCGGATCTGTTGCGCCGGGCCATGGGCAAGAAGATCAAATCGGAAATGGATGCCCAGCGGGAACGCTTTGTCCAAGGCGCCATCGCCAACAAGATCGAAGAGGAACGGGCCGAATATATTTTCGATCTGGTGGCCAAATTCGCCGGCTATGGCTTCAACAAAAGCCACGCTGCGGCCTATGCCCTGATCGCCTACCAGACCGCTTACCTGAAGGCCAACCATCCGGTCGAATTCATGGCGGCGACCATGTCCCTGGATATGACCAATACGGACAAGCTGAACCTGTTCAAGCAGGAAGTCGGGCGCATGGGCATTCGCCTGCTGCCGCCTGATCTGAACAAATCGGATGTTACCTTCACGGTCGCCCATGGGGTGGGAGACGAAGGCGCCGATGGCATCCATTACGCCCTTGCGGCGGTCAAGAACGTGGGACGGGAGGCCATGGCTGCGGTCGTCGCCGAACGCCGGGCCAACGGTCCATACAAGGATGTCTGGGATTTCGCCGGTCGGCTAGACCCGCGCCAGGTGAACAAGCGGCAGGTGGAAAATCTGGCCCGCGCCGGCGCCTTTGACGGCCTGAACCCGAACCGGGCGCAAATGCTGGCGGCGGCCGAAATCATGTTGCGCTTCGCCGGTCACGCGGCGGCCGAAAGAGATTCCGCCCAAGTCAGCCTGTTCGGTGGCGAGGACGGCGCGGCCGCCGTGCCGCCGCCGCCGCTGCCCATGGCGGCGGAATGGCTGCAACTGGAAAAGCTCGCGAATGAGGCCCAGGCCGTTGGATTTTATCTATCCGCCCATCCGCTGGAATCCTACCCGGCCCTGCTGGCCCGAAAATCCATGGTCAATTATGCCGAACTGGAAAATCGCGCCGATCAGGGCGGCAAACAATTCCGCATCGCCGCCACGATTGAGGAAATGAGCGAGCGGAAAAGTGCCAAGGGCAACCCATATGCGTTTCTGCGGGTATCCGATCAGACCGGCATTTTTGAAGTTACATTGTTTGGTGACGACCTGGCGGCCAGCCGGGCCTTGATGGTCAAGGGAAATTCCATCGTCATGACCGTCGATGTGCGCGACGACGGCGACCGCCGGCGCATGATCGCCAGCCAGATCGTGGATATCGATCAGGCCAGCCAGACCGTGGCCGCCGGTATCCGCGTGTTCCTGAAAGATCCGGGCCCATTGGATAATCTGTACAACCTGTTGCACGACCACAACCAGGGCCGGGGCCAGGTCACATTGTTGTTGGAGCTGACCACCATGGGCCGGGAAGTCGAAGTCGCTCTGCCCGGCGGTTTCGCCATCACCCCCCAGGTTCGCGGCGCCCTCAAGGCCATTCCCGGCGTCATGGATGTGCACGACATGTAGGGGCCAACGGTCCGGTCAAGGTGCACGCGTAGCAGACGCGGCGGTTCGGCAATCATAGACCGAACCGTGAAATCCGTGGTACCAAATAGGCAAGGTTGAATTGGGGGATGTCCGGTTGGCCCCGGACTGGACGCTGGATCGTGGGGCATGACATCCCGCCAACAGTGGACAGGAGGAACGGCGGGTGAGCGAAATTCCCCAGACGGTTGCCGAGGCCTATATCCGAACGACAAATCGTTTTCCCGAAAGAGAGGCGATCGTCAGCGCCGATGGACGGCGCTACAGCTACGGCCAGGTGCGTGAAGAGGTCGAACGTCTGACCACCGCGCTATTCATGCTCGGCTGCAAGCCCGGCGACAGGGTGGCGGTGTGGCTGGCCAATTGCCCCGAATGGGTCTTTGCCGAATTCGCCTGCGCCTTGCTCGGCGTGCTTATCATCCCCATCAACGCCCGCTTTCGGGCCGGTGAAGCTGCTTATGTGCTGAAGAATGCCCGCGCCAAGGTGTTGATCACCCAGAAAAATTTTCTCACCAATAATTATCTCGAGCGTCTGTACGAGATGGCCGGCGGTGACATCGGGCAGGGCGAGGCGGCGCAAATCGAGGGTCTGAAGGATCTTCAATCCGTCGTCCTGGTCGACGGTGACCCGGTTCCCGGCACGGTGGGACTTGCCGATCTAATGGCCCGGGCGGAGCAGAGCAATGTGAGCCTGGACTTCGAAGCCCTGGCGGCTGCCCGCCAACCGGAAGATCCGGCCTGGATTTTCTGGACCTCCGGAACCACGGGCCATCCCAAGGGCGCGGTGCTGCCCCATCATTGCATATCCAATGTTTGGAACTGGACCACCCTGGCGGCGGGGATGGATCAGAACGACCGGGTCTTGACGACCTTTCCGGTGTTTTACGTGGGCGGCAATTTCTGGTGCATTCTGGCCGCCATGGTGCATGGCGCCACATTGGTGATGTCGGCGACGTTTGATGCCGACGCCATCGTGCAATGCTGCCGCGATGAAAAAATCACTGTGCTTTCGGGCATACCGTTCATGTTGAAGGAAATCGTCCATGATCCGCATTTCGACGCGGCGGCCTTCGCCTCCGTTCGGGTTGGCTTTTTCGGCGGCGCCAGCATGCCGCATGCCGACATCGTCACCCTGGTGGAGCGTATCGGATATGAGCACTTTATCCAGATTTACGGCATGACCGAACTGCACGGCATTTCCATGACATCCCTGGCGACGGATTCCAAGGAACATCAGTTGTCCACCTGCGGCAAATCCTTGCCGGGCTTTGAAATGATCCTGGTGGATTCTGATAGCGGTGATGTGATCGAGGGCATCGGCACAGGCGAGGCCTGGTACAAGGGCCGCACCCATCTGACCTACGAAGGGCTGACGGAGGAGGAGTTGAGCCAGTTCTATTCGCCGGACGGATACTTCAAGACCGGTGATGTGTTGCACCGGCGCGCCGACGGCCGCTACGAATTTGCCTCGCGGGTAAAGGACCTGATCAAGGTTGGCGGCGAGAATGTCGCCGCGGCCGAGATCGAAATCGTGTTGAAGGACCACCCCAAGGTGTTCAATGTGCAGGTGGTCGGCGTGGTCGATGACCGCCGGGGCGAAGTACCCGCCGCCTTCATCGAACTGCACGCGGATGTCAGTGACCTCACACTGGACGAGTTGCGCCAATGGGCAGGACCGAAGATGGCGCCCTTCAAAGTGCCCCGCCGCATGCAATTGATGGCGGCGGACGACTGGCCGCGTACCTCCTCGGCCAAGATCGCCCGCTTCCAATTAGCCGCGCTGTTGCCCTAACGCCGTCGGGCAATGCTTATTCGGCGGCCACGGCGTCCAGACGTGCTTCCTCCGCCCGTAGGGCCGGCATGACCTCGTTGGTGAACAGCTCCATGGAGCGCTGCACTTGATGGTGCTCCAGTCCGCCAACGCGCATCTGGATGATGAAGTTTCTGGCGCCCAGCTTGTGCATGTACATCTTCATGATATCGATGACACGCTCGGGTGAGCCGAACACGGTGCCCCGCTCCCAGACATCCTCCAGGGTCAGATTAGCCAGGGAGTCCGGATTTAGCGGATACTTTTCGTAGCCTTTCGGCACCGTCTCCCGCCCCTTCGCGCCGGGCACCAGTTTGGCCAGCAAATGATAGAACCACAATGCATGCTCCGTCTGGGCCTTGGCTTCTTCGTCCGTCGGGGCCACATGGACGCGCAACGAAACCGGTTGATCCAGGGCGAGGGCATCATGCCCATAACCCTTGGCCAATTTGACGTATTCATCGAAGGCATCGGCCACGGAGTCCAGATTGCTGAATTGCGGCGCCCTGAGCAGAGACATATTGTAGCGCGCCGCCGCGTCCAGGCTGCGCCGTGAAACAGAGGCCACATAGAGCGGCGGATAGGGTTTCTGCAAGGCTTTGGGATAGATTTCGATCGCGTCCTTGAATTGCCAGAACTTACCCTCGTAGGCGAATTTCTCGCCACTCAGGGCCCGGGTAATGATCTCCAGACTCTCCTCGAACATTTCGGAAGACTCATCCTGGTTCAGGCCGAAACCATCGAATTCGGGCGGCTGATAGCCTCGCCCGACACCAAGCAACAGGCGGCCGCCGCTCAAGGCATCGACCGTTGCGGCGTCCTCCGCCGTGCGCAGGGGGTGCTGGAACGGCAGAACCACGATCGCCGTGCCGATCTTCATGGTTTTCGTACGTTGGGCCACCGCCGCCGCAAGCAGCAGCGGGTTGCCCAGCATGCCGTAAATCTCGAAGTGGTGCTCCGGCAGCCAAACGGAATCGAAACCCATGGTCTCGCCGACTTCAATCTCCTCCAGCACCTCGTCGAACAATTTTTGTTGAGAGATATTTCCGAAATCGCTGAATAGATAAAACAGACCGAACTTCATGCCCTTACCTCCAAGTTGTCCCGCCCCGCCACGGGCCGACAGATGAACTCGGTTGGCGGCATGGCTTGACGGTGCGGGCACTATTCGCCGCAAAGCGGCATTTGCAGGCACCTCCCCCAGCCGGGGCCAACATGTGAGGCTTCAGGTTGCCAAGGGACCGGCTGGCGGGCATTGATCCAGGTCAACCGGCGCCGTTCGACGTTTCGCGCCAGCCGCCCGGGAATAAGCGAACTAATGGGTATGCCGTACGCGAGACGTGGTACAAATTCGTCTGATTGCCATGCCGTTTTCCGGGGAAGTGTGGAATATGAGGCTGTTCGATTTCCTGATCGTACCAGTATTTCGTTCCGGCGGCACCGCTATTCAGCGCTTCGTGTCATTGCATCCCAATATCATCGCCATTCCGAAATGGACCTTGGACGAAGCCTTGGAAAATGATCAGGAAGAACAGCTTCTGGAAAGCGTCCAGGGCGCCATGCAGGCCAGTCCCGGAACCAGGTTCGGTCTGGTGCAGCATAAATTCACCGGCGCCGGCGGCGGTCTTGACGTCATCGTCCAGCGACTATCCAAGATTGTTCGCAAAAACGGTCTAATTTTGCTGTTTCGCGATCATTTTGATGCCGTGAACTCGGAAATAAATCACCTGAACATTCATCAGTATTGCGAATATTCCTTCCAAAGGGCCGGTCTTGATTGGCCGGCCGAGATCGACTTATCCCAGGACTTGGAGGCCTTGCGTCAGGCCAGCATTGCGGCCTCGCCGGCGGCGGCGGATGCGACGGGCCGCATTCGGCAGCCGGATGAAATCTGGCCCGAACTCATGTCTCTGTTGCGCTACGGCGCCATACAGACATCCTATGAACAGCATTTCAACAACCCCCTGATCCTTGACTATGACCAGATTTTCCAACCGGGTGATACGAATTTGATGCGGGATATCTTCCGTTTCATTGGTGTTGATGATGGGTTCCATACGCCATTTTACAGTACGCGCCAGGCTGGTCGCTCGCATCGGTTCCTAGGCCATAACGATGCCCATATTTCATCCGGAAACTTTACCAACCTGCAGGTTTCCATGGCCTCGCGGAATATTTCCGATTTCGCGATTGATCGCGCCGGAACGGAGATCGCCATCATGTTCGACGACTACATCAAGAACGATCTGGGATTTTCCAATGGCCTGTCATTGATATCCTTATCGGGAATTGACCTGGCGCAAACGGGCCGCAAACAGCAAATGATGCTGCGCGCCGATGCGCAACGGGTGATGACCGAATTCCTCTACCCCGTGTGGCGGCATCATTACGGCGCGGTATCAAAGGTGATTGATCAATTCAGTCATCGGGAATTGCCGGGCAAAACCAGCCAGGACCTGAGGGAGGCGTTGGCGTCGGATTGCGCACAGTTCTTCGCAGCGAACAGGAACTTCGGTCAGTCCTGGCGGATGCACAACTAGGGTTAATCTGTTGTTCAGCTTCTGTATTTACCCTTGTCCGTTGGTGTCGAACCGTTATTCGACATGCACCGGGCACGGATTTTTGGCCAACAAAGGGTCGGAGCGGAAGCAAAATGGGTATTCAGCTGCATACGGTTTATATCGTTTGCTATTTTGTTCAGCAGAGGATCTTGCCCAAATCCGCGCATAT
>JABIRL010000355.1 GCA_018667855.1 Rhodospirillaceae bacterium | reverse complement strand
TGGGGCCGGACGGCAAGGTTTACATCTGCAATAACGGCGGTTTCAACTGGGGCTCGGACGATGGCGTCCGTCATCCCACGGCCCCGGCGGATGATTACACCACGGGCCGGATCGAACGGGTCGATCTGGAAACCGGCGCGGTCGAGGTATTGTATACGGAATGCGACGGTCGACCACTTTGCGGGCCCAATGACATTGTTTTCGATGCCAAGGGTAATTTCTGGTTTACCGATCTGGGTAAATCCCGGGATTTTGATATGGACCGGGGCGCCGTCTACTACGCGCGATCCGACGGCAGCTTGATCAAACGCACCGCCGCCCCCTTGATGACCCCCAACGGCATTGGACTGTCACCCGATGACAGCCGCGTCTATGCCGCCGAAACCGATCCCCGCCGCCTGCTCGCCTGGGATATCGTCGGTGAAGGGGAACTGGCGACCAAGCCATGGCCAGCAGTGGGCTGGGGCGATGTGATCATGGCGCCCGAAGGCATCAAACGCTTTGACAGCCTGGCGCTGGAGGCCAACGGCAACATCTGCGTCGCGACGTTGTTGACCGGCGGCATCACCGTCGCCTCGCCAGAAGGTGGCGTGGTGGAATTCATCCCCCTGCCCGACATCATGACCACCAACATCTGCTTCGGCGGCCCGGACCTGAAAACAGCCTACATCACCCTGTCGGGCGCCGGCCGCCTGATCGCCATGGACTGGCCGCGGCCCGGCCTGCCGTTGCATTTCTTGAACAAATAGACAGTGCGCCCTAATCAGGCGTTGCGGGAGGCATCGGGGTCCAGAGGGTAAATTGGCCGGCGCAGGTTCTTGAAGCCGAACGAGGCATAATCCGAGCTGCAAACCCCTGGCCCCGCGACAAGGACCACGTGTTTGGCGATGGGGCCAAATCCGGCCCGAAAATGCTGCCTGGATTTGATCAGAACGTAGCGTTTGGTGGCCGGATCGATGCCGGCATGGGTAAAGCAGCCCGTATCGAAGGGTTCGTGGCGCCGTTCCGAGACCACGATATCCACACTGCCCGCACGCAACACCGCCGTGCGGCCCAGGTTCATGGGGCTACCCGTGGCCATGGGCCCGGTCACGATAAAGCGGCCATCGGTGATGCAGCGCACGGTTCCCGTAACTGAAATGGGCCGGCCCACCAAATCCATAGCCGGACTATCGGTTTTGCCACCCAGCTGCACCGTAACCTCCGCCCCCACCCCGGCATCGAGCATTTGGGCGACGCTATCGGGATCCCATATGGGCCCCGCCGCGACATCTTCCAACCCCAGACGCAATACCCCTTCCAGGACATCCATATTGTCTTGCGGGCCGCCGGCACCGCAATTGTCGCCGTGGTCCACCAAAATGACCGGCCCGTCATCCAACTCACGTGCCCTCTCCAGGGAGGTTTCCACAGGCTCTATCTCAAAGATGAATTCCGCCCGCCGGTCCCAGGCTTGCGCCATCAACTCATCCAACAGGCTGCCCGCCTTGACCCCATCGCCATCGCCCACCACCACGGCGCCCAGACCCACATGGGGAATATCCGCCAAGGGGAAGCCGCCAAATACGGAGGCGTTCAGAACTTCGCCATTCGCTTCCGCCGCCATGGCCTGGTTCATGATGTCCTTCATGGGCTGATCCAGCGGCGTCTGGCGCAGCATATGGGTCAGCATGGGCAGGGAATGCCACAACATCACCGGCCGCACCTCGCCGCGCATGGCGCGGATCAGTGTTTCGCCGGCGCGGCGGCCGGTTTCATCCATATCAATGTGCGGATAGGTGCAATAGCCGGTAATCACGGTGGCGTTGGCGATCATCACGGCAGACAGGTTGGTATGAAAATCCAAGGCCACCGAGATCGGGATATCCGGCGCAACGGAACGAATGCGGCGCAGCAATTCGCCTTCGCCGTCGTCGTAATCCTCGGTCACCATGGCGCCATGCAAATCCAGCATGACGCCATCGCACCCGGCTTTTACCGCATCGCAGATACTGGCCGCCATTTCATCAAAGGCGGCCTGATCGACGGCGCCGCTAGGGTGGGCGTTGGCGATTAAGGGCACGGTATATTCGGCCCCTTCCCGCTCGGCGATATCAATGTAGGCCGCTATGGGATTGTTGGTGCCGCGATAGATCTCAATCGCCTTGGCGCCTGATTTCGGGCCGAACGCCGTTAGCGGCGTTGCCAGGGGGGCAAAGGTATTGGTCTCGTGCCGCATGGTGGCCAGAACCAGTCGCATCTTTTTTTCCTTATTCGGGTTGGTGTCTTTATTTCTGGCATTAAATCTGGCGCTGCGGCGGCACGCCGTCGTCGCCGACCAGGTGGCAGGCAACAGCATGACCGTCGCGGATGGTGCGCAGGGCCGGCGTTTCACCGCTACAACGGCTTTCGGCAAACGGACAGCGGGAGGCGAACCGGCAGCCGGGCGGCGGATCAATGGGGCTGGGCGGATCGCCCCGCAGGCGGATGCGGTCGGATCGGTCGCGAATGGCCGGATCGGCCGAGGGCACCGCCGACAACAGCGCCCAGGTATAGGGATGCAAGGGCTCGGTAAACAGCGAGATGCGATCAGCATGTTCCACGATCTGACCCAGATACATCACCGCGATTTCGTCGCACATATACTGCACCACGCCCAGATCGTGGGAGATAAACAGATATGTGAGACCGAATTCATCCTGCAAGGCGCGCAGCAGGTTCAGTATCTGGGCCTGGATCGCGACGTCCAGGGCCGAGACCGGTTCGTCACAGACAATCAGATCTGGCTGGCTGGCCAGGGCCCGGGCAATACCCACACGCTGACGCTGGCCGCCGGAAAACTGATGCGGAAACAATGCCTGTTGTTCAGGGCGCAGGCCGACCAGACGGAACAGCTCCCCCACGCGCTCGTCCCGTGACGCCACCTCGCCCACTTCCATCTGATCCAGCGGTTCGCGGACGATATCGCCGGCCCGTACGCGGGGATTGAGAGAGGAATAAGGATCCTGAAAGATAATCTGCATATGGCGCCGCTGGCGGCGCAGATCCTCGCCCTCCAAACCACCGATATCAATATCACCCAGAAAAACCTGTCCGTCCGTAATATGCACAAGCCGCATCACCGCCAGGGCCGTGGTGGTCTTGCCCGAGCCACTTTCCCCCACCAGACCAAAGGTCTTGCCCCGGGGGACGGTGAAATTCACGCCGTCCACCGCGTGCACGTGCGAGGCCTGGGAAAACAGATGCTGTTTCTTTTGACTGAAATGCACCTTCAGGTCTTCGACACGTAGCAAGATATCGTCTTGTCCGGCCATACCGTCAGGCCGCCCGGGTTTCATCGATTAGCCAACAGGCGACCTGATGACCCGGCGCCACAGTACTGGGCGGCGGCATTTGTTGGCGGCAACGATCCATCGCCTGGGCGCAACGGGGGGCGAAAGGACAGCCGCCCCGGCCCAGCTCAGACACCGAGGGGACGACACCGGGAATTTCCATCAAGGGCGGGCGCTCCACCGTGGGCACGGCCTGGAGATGGGGTACACAGGCGATCAGGCCCTGGGAATAGGGATGTTTGGGGTTGAGCAGCAACTCGTCCACCGGGGCATCTTCCACCTTGCGCCCGGCATACATCACCACGACTCTCTGGGCCATTTCCGCGATCACGCCCATGTCGTGGGTGATCAGAATGATCGCCGTTTGTGTTTGTTCCTTCAGATCCCGCAACAGATCGAATATCTGCGCCTGTACCGTGACGTCCAGCGCCGTGGTCGGCTCGTCCGCGATCAGCACGCGGGGCCGGCAGGTCAGGGCCATGGCGATCATTACCCGCTGCCGCATGCCGCCCGACAGCTGATGAGGATATTCCTCGACCCGCGCTTCCGGCGCCGGAATAGCGACGGCCCGCAGCATTTCAATGGCCCGGTCGCGGGCGTCCCGTTTGCTCAAGCCCTCGTGCAGGCGTACGGTCTCGGCAATCTGATCGCCGACGGTGTAGACCGGGTTCAACGAAGTCATGGGTTCCTGAAAAATCATGGAGATCTCGTTGCCGCGAATTTCCCGGATCCGAACGTCGCTTGCCGCCACCAGGTTTTCGCCATCCAGGCGGATCTCGCCACCCGCGATGCGGCCCGGCGGCATGGGCACCAAACGCATGATGGACAATGCCGTCATGCTTTTGCCGCAGCCGGATTCACCGACAATGCCAAGGGTCTCGCCCGGCATCAGGTCGAACGACAGATCATCGATCACCCGCGCGACGCCATCCCGCATATCGAATTCCACCGCCAGATCGGCCACCGAAAGTATGGGCGAAGGGGTATTCATCGCTGGCGCAGCCTTGGGTTCAGGGCGTCGTTCAGACCGTCGCCGATCAGGCTGACCGCCAGCACGGTCAGGAAAATCGCGATGCCGGGAAAGGTCACCGCCCACCAGGATTCCAACACATAGGGGCGGTTGGAGCCGATCATATAACCCCAACTCATGATATTGGGGTCATTCAGTTCCAGAAAACTCAAACCGGCCTCGAACAGAATGGCGATACCCACCGCAAAGGCGGCGGAAACGATCAACGGCGGGGCCGCGTTGGGCAGGATCACCAGCCAGATAATACGGCTGTTCCGCGCCCCGATCGAGCGCGCGCCCTTGACGTATTCCAGCTCTCGAATGCGCAGGAATTCGGCCCGCGCCAGACGCGCCGTCGCGGTCCACGAGACCACGCCGATGGCAATGGAAATGGTCACCAGAGTGGGCGAAAACAGCAACACCAGCACCATGGCCAGCAACAGCGGCGGCAGGACCTGGAAAAATTCGGTAATGCGCATCAGCAGCTCTTCCACCCAGCCCCGATAATAACCGGCCAGGGCGCCCACCAGAATGCCGATGACGATGGTAATCAAGGCGGCGGCGGCGCCGACGATCAGGGTGGCGCGGCTGCCGTAAATGATCCCGGCCAGCAGATCCCGCCCCAGGTAATCCGTGCCGAGAATAAAGCCTTCGGTACCGGGCGGCGATTGCGGCGCCCAGACAATGTCGTAGGGATCGGCCGGATACAGGGTAGGGCCCAGCACGGCCATGCCAACGATAACCGACAGCAGCACCAGGCCAAAAAGCGCGGCGCGGTTCTTGGCGAACATGCGCCAGGTCTGCAGCCAGGGTTTCTCAACCTCCGGCACGAAATCCGGCTCAAGCTTGGGGGCCGCCGGCGCGCTGGGTTCAACCTGATCGGTCATGTCTTCATCCCCGTCTTGATGCGCGGGTCAATCAGGCGATAGGAAATATCCGTCAGAATGTTGGCGACGATCACGATCAGGGCGGAAAAGAACAATATGCCCAGCAGCATGGGCGTATCCCGCCGGCCGATGGAATCAAACGCCAAGGTCCCCAGTCCCGGCCAGGAAAATACCGTCTCCACCAGCACCGCGCCCGAAAACAACTGGCTGAATTGCAGACCGGCGAAAGTCACCACCGGCAACACGCCGTTGCGCAGGGCGTGCTTGTAGACCACGACCCGTTCGCTCAGCCCCTTGGCCCGGGCCGTGCGGATATAATCGGCGCCGAGCACATCCAGCATGGAGGCGCGGGAGAGGCGGCTGTAAAAGGCCAGATAGATGGTCGACAATGTCACCACGGGCAAAATCAGATGATGCAGGACGTCCAGAATATAGTCGAACGTTCCGCCGTCCTTGGTCACATCATACATTCCGGCAATGGGGAACAGATCCACCGGCGGCGCGGCCAACAGGATCAGCAACATGATGCCGGTCCAGAACACGGGCAGGGAATAACCCAGCAAGGCCAGCAGGGTGACGAAATGGCTGAGCATGCCGTTGGGATTTTGCGAGGCAAAAACGCCGAGAAATGTGCCTAGAAATATGGCCAGGAACAGCGAGGTTAGAACCAACAGAAGGGTGGCGCTCAATCGCTCAAAAATCAGCTCGGTGACCGGTTGGTCAAAATAGTAGGAATAACCCAGATCGCCCTGAAAGACCTTGCCTACGTAACTGAATAATTGCTCATGAAAGGGCCGGTCCAGACCATAGGCCTTGCGGATCGAGGCCATCATCTCTTCCGTGGCGCCGCCCATCTCGCCGGCGATAACATCCGCCGGATCGCCCGGTGCCATATGGATCAGGGTAAAGTTCAGCACCAGAACGGCCAGCAGCAATACCAGGCCAAACAAGACCCGCTGCCCGATGCTGTTAAGAAACTGCATCAACCGCCCCCATAACAGAGTCCAAATTGCCGAGGCCCGGGTGGTCGTCGGGAAAACGATCCGACGGCCCCCCGATCCACGAGGGTTAAGAAGCTATTTCGGTTGCTTCTTCCAATAGGTCTGGTCCATGGGCGAAATCACGCCCCAGACGGAGGTCGGCGGATTGCCCAGATCCATGTGATAGGCGGTCCGCTGCGGCATGATATTGATCCAGTACAATGGCAGATCGTCGGCCACGATGCGTTGGAATTCGCCGTACAAATTCACCCGCTTGGCCATGTCCGTTTCCTTGCCCGCCATTTCCAGGATCGAATCCACCTTGGGATTGCAATACTGCTGGGTATTGGACCAGATCACGCCCTTTTTGATGTTGTTGCACAGATAGGTGCGGTGGACGCCGATCACCGGGTCGCCCCAGTTGAAGACGATATCCATGCTGGCCTGGAATTGATGGCCGGAGATGCGCTTGGCCCAGGTCGGGAAGTCGGGCGCATTGCGAACCCTGACCGCGATGCCCACCTTCTTCAGGGCCGGGCGCAAATATTCCGCGATGGCCTTTTGCTGCTCCGGCACCGCCGGAATGTGATCGACTTCCAGCTTAAAGCGCATACCGTCGCTACCCGGCTTAAGGCCGGCTTCATCCAACAGCGCCTTGGCCTTGTCCAGATCGAAATCATAAGTCTCGACATCGCCGTTGTAGAACGGCGAACCCGGCGCAATGGGCCCCGTGGCCGGTTTCGACAGGCCGCCATGCAGTGCGTTGATGATGAAGTTCCGGTCGATGGCGTAGGCGATGGCCTGGCGTACACGCACGTCCGCCGTCGGTCCGTCCTTGGTGTTGAAGGCCAGCCATGTCACCGGCCCGATGGCGGCATAGCCCTTGTCGGTGATCTTGATATGCTTGGACTTGCTCAAACGGCGGATATCTTTTGAATCCACCATATAAGGGAAGATCTGCGCTTCTTTCTTCTCCATGGCGATGACCCGGGCGGACGCATCACGGATAATCTTGATGATAATGCGATCCAGATAGGGGCCGTCCGAGGAATTGAAATTTGGGTTTTTCAACATGATGACGTGCTGGGCTTTTTTGTATTCCTTCAACAGGAAGGGCCCCGAACCCACCAGATCCTTGACGTTGCGCGGATGCTTCTTGACGTCCTGGCCATCGCCGTAGACATGTTTCGGGATGATCGGTGCCAGGGCCGTGGACAAAGCCAGCAACAACGCCGGATGAGGTTGCTTCAACTTGAAGACCGCCGTCATGGGATCAGGCGTTTCGACCCGCTCGACCGCGCCAAGAGACGTCTTGAAGGGGTGGTTGGCCTGTTGCGTGGCGACGGAAAATGCCACATCGGCCGAGGTAATTTCCTGCCCGTCGTGGAATTTGGCACCCTTGCGCAGCTTAAATGCAACCGTCAGTCCATCATCGGAAACGGTCCAGCTTTCCGCCAGATAGGGATGGATATTCCAATTTTCATCCGCCCGAACCAGAAAGCCGAACAGTTGAGCGCCGGGCGCCATTGTGGCCACACCGGATTGCACGGCCGGATTGAAATGCCGCGGCACCTGACTGGACACCCAAACCAGCGTCCCGCCCGCCTTGGGCGCGGCTTGCGCCGTTTGCGGCTGCATTGTGGCGCCGAACATGGCGCCCACGGTGGCCGTGAGGGCGACCGTCGCTAATTTCTTGAACTTGACCATTTGCCTCTCCCCTTGTTGTTTTCCGCTTGCTTTATCCGCCTGCAAGACTTCTAGGGACAAGAGCGTAGGGCAAAGCCAACCATCGCGCAAATCCGGCGATTGAGTCGCATCCAAGACGGCCTATTTCACAGAGACCTAGGGCAGCGGGTACCAGGCGCGCGATGCCATCTCCCCATTCGGATTTATTCCATCCCAAGCGCGTGCTTGTAGGTATCGATCAGGGCTTCCAGTTCCTGCTGGTCGGCGGTGTCCATTTTTCGCAACTTGACGATCTGGCGCATCACCTTGGGGTCGAAACCCACCGACTTGGCCTCTGAATAGATCTCGCGCACATCGGATGCCAGCGCCGCCTTCTCTTCCTCCAAACGTTCGATCCGCTCGATAAACTGCCGCAACCGATCCGCCGCGATACCGCCTACTTCGACCATGCAAGTCTGCTCCTAATTTCAAGAATTTTCAGTCACACCGCATCACGCCGAGAGGCGGCGGAGCGGACAATACAAGCGCGCCAACCAACGTGCAATCAGCGTCTATTCTGCCGCCGTGGCGTTGACGTTCCGGGGGTCCTGGGTCCAGTTCATATAGGGTTTGCCGTTATCCACCGCCGCCATTGTGATGCAGCCTTCAACCGGACAGACATGGGCGCACAGGTTGCATCCCACGCATTCGGCATCAATGGTCTCGAACCGCCGCGCCGGCCCGGTTCCACTGACCGATATGGCCTGATGGGCGGTGTCTTCGCAGACGATATGACACAAGCCGCATTTGATACATTTATCCTGATCGATTCGCGCGACCAATTCGGCATTGATGTTCAGATCCTGCCAGTCGACGAAATTGGGCACGGCGGCGCCATGGAAATCCGACAGGCGGCCATAGCCCTTTTCGTCCATCCAACCGCCCAGGCCGCTGATCATGTCGTCAACAATCTTAAAACCGTAATGCATAACCCCGGTACAAACCTGAATGCCGTCGGAGCCAAGGGCGATGAATTCCGCGGCATCGCGCCAGGTTTCAATGCCGCCGATGCCGGATATGGCCATGCCGCTGCATTCGGGATCACGGGCAATCTGGGCCACCAGGTTCAAGGCAATGGGCTTCACCGCCGGGCCGCAATAGCCGCCGTGGCTGCCCTTGCCATCCACCGTCGGGGTCGGCGCCATCAGATCCAGATCCACCGAGACGATGGAATTGACCGTATTGATCAGAGCAACAGCATCGGCGCCCGCTGCCTTGGCCGCCTGCGCCGGGGCCAGGATGTTGGTAACATTGGGCGTCAGTTTCACGAACACCGGCATCCGGGTCATGGTTTTGCACCATCGTGTGACCATTTCCACATATTCCGGCACCTGACCGACGGCGGCGCCCATGCCGCGCTCCGACATGCCGTGGGGGCAGCCGAAATTCAGCTCCACCGCATCGGCGCCGGTATCTTCCACCGCCGAGAGGATTTTTTTCCATGGTGCCTCCTCGCACGGCACCATGAGGGAAACCACGACGGCCCGGTCCGGCCAGTCGCGCTTGATCTGTTTGATTTCCCGCAGATTCACATCCAGCGGCCGGTCCGTGATCAGCTCGATGTTGTTGAAACCCGCCATGCGTTGGCCGTTGAGGCTAACCGCGCCGTAGCGGGAGGTGGTGTTGACGATGGGTGGATCCTCGCCCAGGGTTTTCCATACCGCGCCGCCCCAACCGGCCTTGAAGGCGCGTTCCACGTTGTAGGCCTTGTCCGTGGGCGGGGCGGAGGCCAACCAGAACGGATTAGGTGATTTCACGCCGGCGATTTCGCAACGCAGATCAGCCATGTTCTCAACTCCCCGAATTTTTCAAATAGCCATCAATGGACCGGGCGGCGATTTTGCCGTCCTGGACCGCCTGCACGGTCAGATCCTCGCCGGCCACGCAATCGCCCCCGGCCCAGACATCCGGCAATGATGTCTGCCCGCTTTCATCCACCGCAATGCGGCCGTCCGCCAGCGCGGGGCCGTCATCCGTGATGGGTACGAAAGTCTGCCCCACCGCCTTGAAGACCATATCGCAGGGAAGGCTCTGCTCGCCGCCTGTATCCGCCAGCGTGCCGTCCGCGCCCAATTCAACGGTTTGAAAAATAGCCGCCCTGACGTCTCCCTCACCTTGCAGGCGTACGGGGCGGAGCCAATGCTTGATCCGCACGCCATTGGTCTGGGCGAATTCCTGTTCATGGCCCGTGGCGCCCATTTGTTCCGGCCCGCGCCGGTAGACCAGGGTGACATCGTCGGCGCCAAGACGCTTGGTCTGCACGGCGATATCGATGGCGGTATTGCCGCCGCCGATCACCACGATGCGCCGTCCCACGGCCAGGGCCGACAAATCCGCCGCCTGGCGTAATTGGGCGATGTAGTCGACGGCATTGTGGACACCATCAAGATCTTCGCCGGATAGGCCCACATCCCGAACGGCGCCCTGGCCCAAGCCAAGAAACACCGCATCATATTCAGAACGCAGTTGGGCCAGGGATATTTCGGCGCCCAAGGTAGTTCCAAATCGCATCTCGATACCGCCCACCTCGGCGACGAAGGCAACTTCGGCTTGGGCAAAGTCGTCCGCAACCTTGTAGGCGGCGATGCCGTATTCATTCAGGCCGCCCGGTTTCGCCCGCCCCTCGAACATCGTCACGCCATGTCCCTGGCGGGCGAGGCCATGGGCGCAGGCCAGACCCGCCGGCCCGGCCCCAACCACCGCAACCGATTTACCGGTTTCAGCGGCACGGTCAAAGAGATGCGCAGCAGCGCCATCCAGATAGTCAGTGGCATGTCGTTGCAACAGGCCGATCGCCACGGGCCGGTCGCCGGGGCCGTTACGCACACAATCGCCCTGGCAAAGAATTTCCGTCGGGCAGACTCGGGCGCAGCTGCCGCCAAGAATATTCTCCTCAAGGATCGTCATGGCGGCGCCCCGAAGATTGCCCGTGGCGATGGAGCGGATAAAACCCGGAATATCGATGCCCGTGGGACAGGCCGCGATGCAGGGCGCATCGAAACAGAAATAGCAACGATTGGCCTCCACCAACGCACCAGCCTTGTCGTAGGGTTGGTGCACATCGGCGAAGTTTTCGGCCAGAGTCTCGTTATCCAATCGCCCCGCCCGAATATCCACCACGTCAGTCATTCAATCCCCGCTGAAAAACAAATGTCAGGGATCGAAGTCTAACCAAATCTATCGGGCTTAAGTTGTTTTTTTCGCGCCGATCCGCGGCTCTTCGCCCTTCACCAGGCGTCGAATATTCTGATGATGGCGGATGAATACCAGCACCGTCATGAAGGCCGCCAATTCCATGATCTGCCAATTGCCGAACCAATAGGCATATCCGGGCCCGGCCAAGGCCGCGATCAGGGTGGCGAGAGAGGACATACGCATCACGGCGGCCACCACCAGCCACGTCAAACAGCACAGGACGCCGGCGGGCCAGTTGATGGCCAGCATGACGCCCAGAAAAGTCGCCATGCCCTTGCCGCCCTTGAACTTCAACCAGACCGGAAACAGATGCCCTATGAAGGCGCCGCCGCCAGCCAATACGGCCGTGTCGGGCCCATACATGCCCGCCAGCAGCACCGCCGCCGCTCCCTTGCCGCCATCCAGAATCAAGGTCAGGGCAGCCAGGCCCTTGTTGCCGGTGCGCAGGACATTGGTGGCGCCGATATTGCCGGAACCAATTGATCGCACGTCGCCAAAGCCGGCCAGCCGGGTGAGCACCAGGCCGAATGGGATGGAGCCCAGCAGGTAACCGAAGGCAGCCGTGGCCAAAAACGGCCAGATGTAGGTAAAATCGCCCATGGGTGTCGGCATGCTCTAATCCTCGTCGGGATCGGAATATACCATTTTTCCATCGACAATAGTGCGCCAAGGTCGTCCCTGGACGGGACGGTCATGATAGGGCGTGTTTTTCGACTTGCTGTGAAAGCGGTCTTCATCGATCCGCCAGGGTTTGTCCGGGTCGAACACCAATAGATCCGCCGGCGCGCCCGGTGACAGCTTGCCGCCGCGCAAGCCAAGTAATTCGGCCGGCCGGGAGGTCATGGTGGCCAATAGGTCAGACAGGCTCATGGCGCCGTTGTGATACAGCTCCAGCGCCAGGGGCAGCATGGTTTCCAGGCCGATGATACCGGTCGCGGCCAGTTCGAACGGCAAACGCTTGGATTCCGCATCTTGGGGGTCATGGCAGGAACAGATCACATCGATTGTGCCGTCCGCCAGACCCGCCACCACCGCCTGTCGGTCGGCCTCGTTCCGCAGGGGCGGCGCGGTCTTAGCAAAGCTGCGGTATTCGCCGACCGCCGACTCGTTCAAGGCAAAACTGTGTACGGCGGCCGCGGCCGTAACGGGCAACCCCCGCGCTTTACCCCGCTGAACAGCCTCGATTGCCTGGGCGGTCGACAAGGCGGCGACGTGATAGCGGCCGCCGGTCATTTCGACCAGACGCAGATCCCGCTCCACCATGATGGTTTCGGCCTGGGTTGGAATGCCCGGCAGACCCAGGCGCATGGCAATCTCGCCCGCGTTCATCACCCCGCTGCCGGCCAGGCTGGGTTCTTCCGGATAATGGCAAATCAAAAGATTGAAGGCGGAGGCGTAGCTGAGCACCCGGCGCATTACCTGAGCCTTGGCCACGGTACGATCGGCGTCGGTGAAAGCAACGGCATCAGCCTCCGCCAGTAATCCCAACTCCGCCATCTGCTCGCCAGCAAGACCCTTGGTAATGGCGGCCATGGGATGGATCCGGACCACCGCCTTGTCCCGGGCCTGGCGTTTGACGTATTCCACCAGGGCCACTTCGTCGATCACCGGATCGGTATTCGGCTGCACGATGATGCAGGTCACGCCACCGGCGGCGGCGGCCTGGGAGGCGGAGGCCAGGGTTTCCTTGTGCTCCGCGCCTGGCTCGCCGACAAAAACGCGCATATCGATCAGACCTGGGCACAGCACACGGCCGCCGCAGTCCACCACCTCCATGCCGTCGGGCACGCCGTCGGCGAATAAATCGGCTCCCAACTCGGTGATGCGGCCGCCTTCCGTCGACAGCCCGCCCGTGCAATCAAGACCGCTGGCGGGGTCAATCAGGCGCGCATTTATGTACGCGACAAGGCTCATGTGTCGGTCGCTTCCGGACCCACGGGCGGCTGGTTGGTCGGCCGCCGGGACAGCAGATCAAGCACCGCCATGCGCACGGCCACGCCCATTTCCACCTGTTCGCGGATCACGCTGCGGTTGATGTCATCGGCCAGCTCGCTGTCGATCTCCACGCCCCGGTTCATGGGTCCGGGGTGCATGATCAGGGCTTCCGGCTTAGCCTTGGCCAGCTTGGCCCGGTCCAGGCCGAAGAAGTGATAATATTCACGGGTCGAGGGCACATAAGCGCCGTTCATGCGTTCATTCTGCAGCCGCAGCATCATCACGATATCCACATCAGCCAAGCCGGCTGCCATATCGTGAAAGACCTCCACGCCCATGCGGTCCATGGCGCCGGGCAGCAGTGTTGGCGGCGCGATGGCGCGCACGTGGGCCCCCATGATGTTCAACAACATGATGTTGGAGCGGGCCACCCGGCTGTGCAGAATATCGCCGCAGATGGCCACGGTCAGGCCATGCAGGCCGCCCAGACGGCGACGGATCGTCAGGGCATCCAGCAGGGCCTGGGTGGGATGTTCATGGCTGCCGTCACCGGCATTGATGACACTGCAATCCATCTTCTGACTTAGCAGCGCCACCGCGCCCGAATGGGGGTGGCGCACAACCAGGGCATCGGGGTGCATGGCGTTCAGGGTGGCCGCCGTATCGATCAGGGTTTCACCCTTTTTGATGGCCGAGGCGGTGGCCGTCATATTGATGACATCGGCGCCCAGGCGCTTGCCGGCCAATTCGAATGAGGTACGGGTACGGGTCGAGGTTTCGAAAAACAGATTGATCTGGGTTCGTCCACCAAGGATCGAGCGCTTTTTGTCGACCTGACGATTTTGCGTCACGTATTCGTCGGCAAGGTCCAAGATTTCGGAAATATCGGAAGGCGACAGCCCCTCGATCCCGAGAAGGTGGCGGAAGGGCATGTCGCTCGAAGAAATATCGCTCATCAAAAGGCGATCTTATAGGATTGTGGCCAGGCAAAGGCAACAGCCGTCGCGGCGGCATTGCCGCAATCGTATCGGAAGGACCGTAAGCATGAACCAAACCAATCCAGGCCGGCTTGATCCCAAGGGCCGCGTCATCATGATTTCCGGGGCCGGCCGGGGCATTGGCGCCGCGATCGCCGCGCGCCTGCGCCAGGACGGCTATCATTTAAGCCTGGGCGCCCGCACGCCCGATGACATCGTCCAGCCCGTCGGTGATGACTGCATGCATCACCCGTTCGATGCGCTGGACCCCGAATCGCCCCGCATCTGGGCCGCCGCAACGGTGGAAAAATTCGGCCGCATCGATGGCCTGATCAATAACGCCGGCGTCGCCGCCGCTTTTGGTTTCGAAGACGGTGATGAAGCGGACCTGGACCGTATGCTGGAAGTCAATGTGAAGGCCCCCTATCGCCTGATCCGGGCCGCCCTGCCGCAATTGCGGGCCGCGGGCAGCGGACGCATTATCACGATCACATCGTTGGCCGGCATGCGGTTCAAGCGCGGCTCGCCGGGCTATGCCATATCCAAGTTCGCGGCCATGGGGTTGAGTTCGGCCGCCCGGTCCCTGTTGTGGGACGACGGCATCCGTGTCACGGCGGTGGCGCCGGGCCCCGTCAATACGGATATGATGCCCCTGGCCAGCGGTCTGGCGCGGGAGGATGCGACGCAACCCGAAACCATTGCCGATGTGGTGGCCATGGTTCTGGGCATGCCCAACAATGCCTCCGTCGCCGCCGTCCCCATCAACGCCATGTTCGAGCCACTGCCGTGACCGCGCGCAATTGGCCCCTTTGTTTCGCGGGCATCAGCGGCGCGCTGGCCGTGTTGCTGGCCGCCGGCACCGCCCATGATCCACCGGAGGCCATTATGGTGGAGGATCTGGGCCGCATTCAGACCGCCGTGCGCTATCAAATCTGGCACGCACTGGCCCTTTTGGGCGTAGGTGCATTCATGTTGAAAGGGCCGTCCGGGCTGTTATTGATTGCCGCCACAGGCTTTGCACTGGGCAGCGTTCTGTTCTGCGGTGGATTATATCTGCTGGCGTTTACGGGGCTGGACTATTTCGCCTGGCCGGTCCCCGTGGGCGGCATGGCCTTCGTCGCCGGATGGCTGGCCCTGGCTGCCTACGGCTGGCGTCGCGGCCGAACAATTGGCTAAGCGGCGGCTAGAAACAGCTGAACCGCGCCCATTGCATGGTCAGAAAATGCTGGACCAAACCATCCAGAAAAAACGACCAGACCGGCGCCATGACGCCACTCGCCGCGGCCGCGACGAGGATACCGGCAAAAGCGCCGACGCCGATCACGGTCAAATTCGCAGCCTTGTTATCCATGCTATTATTCTAACCTAATTCGCAATCGCAATAAAGTACGGGCCTATGCCGCTTGTTTCCATATTGATGGCCGCCTATCGCGCGGAAAACACCATTGTGGCGGCGGTGCGCAGTGTTGGCGCGCAAACTCATGAGAGCTGGGAGTTGATCATCGCGTCCGATTGCGGCGCCGACTATCTTGAACTATGCCGGAATTCCGGCATTGAGGATGAACGCCTTCGCATGGTGACGACGCCCACGGCGGGGTCCGGTCCATCGGCTGCCCGGAATTTGGCCCTGGGCGCGGCACGGGGTGACTTCGTCACGATCCTGGACAGTGACGATACATGGCGGCCGGAACGCCTGGCTGCCCTGCTGCCCCTGGTTGAAGGCACCGGGCTGGTCTGCGACAACACCTGTGCCATGGAACCCGACGGCCGGGTGGTCGCGACCGCCTATCCGCCCGGCGAGGTTCCATGGCAGATCGACGCCAAAACCATGATGGCCAGCGGCATGCCGCACTTTCCGCTTTTCAAGCGCCATCTGGCGGGACCCGGATATCGACCGGAACTACGCTTTGCCGAAGATGTTGTCTTCAACATGGAATTGATCGCCCGGGCCGGGGCCATGACCCTTCTGCCGCAACCCCTGACCCACTATATCCAGCGACCCGACAGCGCCACCAATGCCACGGACGCCTGGCAACGGGCCGAAGCGGCCTATGAGCAGATTTTGGGCCTTTTACAGGGGGGCGAATTGGCGGTTCCCAAGGGCCAAGGGGCCGCAATCATCAATACATTCATGGAAAAACGCGCGCTAAATCTGGCATTTGGCAGGGCGGTACAATCGGGTCGGGCAACAACATTTCAGGGCTTTCTGGCGGCGCGACAATTGGACACGAATTAAAGCGCAATCAGCCTTGGCAAAGGCCCGAAATTGGTGAATAAATGCAGCCCGGTCCACTCCATGGGCCGGACAGGAGTTCTTAGCGTGCGCACCCGTCGCATGGTCATGCCCGAACGATTGGGCGGCGGGGGCAATCGCCACTTATCCTAGGGAGGACAGACGTAATGAATATTTTGAGAAAGTCCGGCAGAGCGACGCTGCTGGCGACGGGATTGGCCGCCGCCGTCGGTGCCACCGCCGGCATCGCCAATGCCGCCGATACGGTGGTCATGGCCGTGCCCACGTTCCTGACCGGGGCCGGCGCGCCGGCCTTTGGCGTTCCGGCACGCAATGGCGCCGAGGTTATTATCGAGGCCATCAACAAGGGCAAGCTGCCCGCGCCGTATAACAACAGCGGCAAGGGCCTGGCGGGCCGTCAGATCGAGGCTTTGATCTATGACGAATCCGGCGGCGGCGTGAAGCAGGTCGCGGAATTCCGCAACAAGGTGCAGAAACAGGGCGTGGACCTGTTCGTCGGCTATATTTCTTCCG
>JABIRL010000354.1 GCA_018667855.1 Rhodospirillaceae bacterium | reverse complement strand
CCGACAGGCCAACCTTCTCCGCCAACTCCACATTGCGCAGACGGGCGTTTGCTTGGAGCTCTGCGAGGATTTTTGAATCTATCTCATCTAGTTCTGATTTAAGCATTTTGTGCCTTAAATTATAAATAAAAGTATATTTAATTGCGAAAAACTACCCTTTCAAGACCCAAATCGCAAGAAACTGCCATCCCTTTTTGGTTATAATGAGGTCCGTAACACCCTTCCTATCAGGAGATCGGCCATGGTCCCCCGCGATGAACCGGCCATACCCGAAGCCATCCCCCATGACGTTGGCGACGGCGCGTTACGCTGTCTGCAGGATCTGGAGAACCGGGTGCGATGGCTGTCCAGCTGGACCATTCACCATGCCAATCACATCCGCGAACACGTGGACGGTCTGAAGGTTGGCGGCCATCAGGCTTCTTGTGCGTCGGCGGTGACGCTGATGACGGCGCTCTATTTCCATACGCTGCGGCCGCAGGACCGGGTTGCCGTTAAGCCGCATGCCAGCCCCGTGTTCCACGCTATCCAATACCTGATGGGCCACCAAAGCCGGGAGAACCTGGAAAACTTCCGCGCTAAAGGGGGTGCGCAAAGCTATCCGTCGCGCACCAAGGACGCGGACGACGTGGATTTCTCGACCGGCTCGGTAGGGCTGGGGCCGGCCATGACCGCGTTCTCTTCCATCGTTCAGGACTACCTGCGCCGCCACCATGATGACCTTCGCCGCGAGGAACCGAGACGGATGATCGCCGTAGTCGGCGACGCCGAGATGGACGAGGGCAACATGTACGAGGCCCTGTGGGAGGGCTGGAAGCATGATCTTCGCAATTGCTGGTGGATCATCGACTACAATCGCCAGAGCCTCGACGGGGTGGTCACCGATCATCTTTTCCGCCTGATCGACCGATTGTTCCGAACGACCGGATGGCGGGTTCTGAACCTTAAGTACGGCAAGCGCATGATGGCGGCCTTCAAGCGACCGGGCGGCAAGGCGCTCAAAAAATGGATCAACGATTGCCCGAACGATCTCTATTCGGCGCTGACCTTTCAAGGCGGCGCGGCCTGGCGCGAGCATTTGATGGGGGACCTGGCCGACGATTCGGCTGCGGCCGCGCTGATTGGCGAGTGCACGGATGACGATCTGCAGGCGTTAATGACGAATTTGGGCGGGCATTGTCTGGAGACGGTCCTGGATGCCTTCGCCACGGCCGCTAAGGACGACCGGCCGACCTGCTTCATCGCCTACACGGTGAAGGGGTGGGGTTTGCCATTGCAGGGTCACAAGGACAATCATGCCGGCATCATGACCCCCGACCAGATGGCGGGTTATCAGGCCGGGCTAGGTATTGCCGACGGCGACGAATGGGAGCCGTTCGCCGGCATGAAAGAGCGGGCCGAAGCGCTCAGGGCTTTTGTCGATGCCGTGCCGTTCAACCGGCCGCCCGAATCGCGCCAGATGTCGGCAGCTCACATCGATATCCCGGATACCCTCCCGGTGCCGGATCAGGATACGCTCAGCACTCAGGAAGCCTTCGGGCGCATCATGTACGACCTGGCCGGCTCTCGAACGGACTTAGCCGACCGGATCGTCACCACGTAGCCCGACGTCACCCAATCCACCAACCTGGGCGGCTGGGTGAACCGGCGTGGCATCTTCGCCCGCGATGAAAAGGCCGACGTGTTCCGTGCCGAACAGGTGCCGTCCGCACAGAAATGGGAATTCACCGACGCCGGACAACACCTGGAACTGGGCATCGCGGAGAATAACCTATTCATACTTCTCGGCGCGCTCGGCCTCAGCCACCATCATTTCGGAAAGCGTTTGTTTCCCGTGGGCACGCTCTATGACCCGTTCATTGCGCGGGGCCTGGATTCCCTTAACTACGCCTGTTACCAGGATGCGCGGTTCATGGTCGTGGCCACGCCCTCAGGGATCACGCTGGCGCCGGAGGGCGGCGCCCACCAGTCTGTGTCGACCCCGCTGATCGGCATCGGTCAGCCGGGCCTGGCCAGCTTCGAGCCGGCCTACGCCGACGAATTGGCCGCCATCATGCGCTGGGGTTTCGATTACATGCAGGCGGACGATGGTGGTGCCGTTTACCTGCGCCTGTCGACCCGGCCGCTGACGCAACCCGATTGGACCATGGAGGAAAAATTCAATGGCGGCGTCATCGCCGGCGCCTATTGGCGGACCCACCCGGCTACGGCTGATGCGGGAGGCATCGTCTACATGGGCGCCGTAGCGCCGGAGGCCGAAGCCGCGCACGCCACGCTCGCGGGCAGTGGCGAGGCGCCCGGGTTGTTGGCCGTGACGTCACCGGATCGATTGTTTGAAGACTGGCGGACACGCGGGCCGGATTCCCACATCGCCAGCCTCCTTGAGGGCCTGACGCCCGGCGCGCCGCTGGTCACGGTGTTGGACGGCCATCCGGCAACCCTGTCGTGGATGGCGGGGGTGCATGGGCAT
>JABIRL010000353.1 GCA_018667855.1 Rhodospirillaceae bacterium | reverse complement strand
GCGCATCTTCTTCGCCGCGCTGCCGCTCATGGGTCTGTTCATTATCATCAAGGCGGTCGCCGGCCTTTGAATTATGATGGGCACCAGCTAATCTTTCGCGCAACAGGAAAGAGAAGGTTGCAGCATGACCGCATATTTGATCGTACGGGCCGAAGTGGAACCATCGGCAAGAGATGGATTTGATACTTGGTACCAGAACGAACATTTGCCCGATGCGCTGAAGGCATTCAACGCAGTGTCCGCGAAAAGAGGTTGGAGCAGCGTGGAACCCAATGTCCATATTGCCTTCTACGAATTTCCGGACCTCGATGCCGCCAACGCATTGATCAATTCAGAAATCATGGTGGGCTTCATCAAGGAATTTGATCGCCATTGGGAGGGCAAGGTCGTACGAACAAGGGAACTGGTCGAGTTTTCCCAGAAGATCTAACATCAAAATGAACCCGGTTGCCGGGACGAGGAGAGAAAAACATGACACAGACAATCGAGCAATTCGGCAGCCGATGCCATGACATCCTGAAGCAAAATCCGGGCCCCGAGGGGCGGGAGGAAGTGCGCCGGGATCTGGAGAAGATGCTGATAGACGAAGATTTCCTGGCAGCCCATCTGGGTCCCGACGCGGATGCGCCGCGGCGGATAATTTACGAAGATCCGGAACTGAAGTTCTGCATTCTGGCGCATGTCTTCCAGGGATCGAACGAATCCGCGCCGCACGACCATGGTCCGACCTGGGCAATATACGGCCAGGCACGCGGTACCACGGAGATGACGGAATATGACATTGTCACCGCATCCAAGGATGGAGAACCCGGCAAGGTCGAGGCCGCCAAGACCTACAAAATGGACCCGGGCATGGCCGTGGCCTATGACGTGGGCCAGGTGCATTCACCCAAACGCACGGGCGAAACCCGCCTAATCCGCATCGAAGGCGTCAATGTCACCACGGTCAAACGCACACCCTACGAGCGGGCCTAATAGAGTGCTAAAAGACTTTTTTTGCATTCAAGTTTGGTTTGTATTCGTCATTCTCGCGAACGCGGGAATCCACACGGAGTCTGAAATTTAATATTTTTCAATGTCTTACACGACGCGGCAGATACAGGCATGGATTCCCGCTTTCGCGGGAATGACGTCGTAGGGCCGGAATTTCTAGATTTTCAGCAGCCGCCTCGCGCCTCAACTCAAAAGATCGCGAAAATGCCGCAGCGTGCGCGCCCGCGCCTGGCTTGCCGCGGCTTCGTTGTAGGGTGGATAGCCGTATCGGTTAAAGCCATGTTCGGCGCCGGGGTAGACATGAATATCCACATTCTCCCATGTCCCCATGCGGGCCTGGATCGCCTCCACGGCCGCGGCCGGCACATGGGGATCGTCTCCGGCGAAATGCATCAGGATGGGGCAATTCAGGTTGCCGGCTTCGTCCAGATGCTGATCGATTTGCACGCCGTAATAGCTCACCGCCGCCTTGATCTTGTGCCGCGTGCCCGACAGATAGGTGAACTTACCACCCAGGCAAAAACCCATGACCCCGATTTTGCCGGTGCATCCCTCCAGCGCGCCGAGGGCGGCAATGGCATCGGCCAGGTCATCGGCGAACTGGTCGGTGTCCAGATCAGCGCGCAGGGATTGCGCCTTGGCCCGGCCTTCGTCGGTATAGGGTAGATAGCAACCGGCTTCCTGTCGCCAATAGACATCCGGCGCGATGACGCAGAATCCTTCGGCGGCGTAGCCATCGGCGACCGAGCGGATATGTTCATTGGTATTGAAAACCTCGGGCAGCAGGACGATACCCGGCGCCGGCGTGGTTTCCGGCAAGCTCAAATAGGCCGCGAAGACCCCGCCCGTCGCCGCCTTGATTTCGATTTCCCGGCCCATTCAATGCATCCCTGATAATCCCAGTTCCACACATGTAATACCACCTTACAATGATAGGGACCTATAGATGCTTCACGGTCATGGATATGTCCCCTACACTCAGCCTTGTCATTTCAGGAATTATCCAGTCATTCAAACAGAGGTTTGCCAATGTCCGCCTTCTATGAACTTCGTCAATATAAAGTGCTCCCCGGTAAGATCGACGCATGGGTTAAGGTGATGGAGGATGAGATCATCCCCTTCCAGGTATCAAAAGGCATGGTTATCTGCGGCAGTTTTCAGGGCGAGGAAGACGACAGCGTCTATATCTGGCTGCGCCGTTTTGAAAGCGAGGCGCAGCGGGAAGAACTCTACAAGGTGGTATACGAGTCGGATTATTGGAAAACCGAAATTGCCCCCAGGGTACCGGAGTATCTGGACCGGCCGAACAATGTGGTAACCCGAATCATTCCGACGACGAAATCCACGGTCCGTTGAGGCCTCGATCGGATACCATTCCCGCGCATCAGAACCGATGAACGACACCGTAACAGATAGAGTAGCGGCGTTCGTGGCGCGCACGGCGTGGGATGACATTCCCGAAGTTGTGCGCCACGAGGCGAAGCGGTCTTTGTTGAACTACTTCGCCACCGCGATCGCCGGCAGCGGCGAAGAGGCGATGGATAAGAGCCTGGCTGTCCTTGCCCCATTTTCAGGTCCGGGCCAATGCAGTCTTATCGGCCGCCCGGAGCGGGTGGATATGGCGCTCGCCACCTATCTGAATGCCATGAGCGCCAATATCTTTGATTTTGACGACACCCATCAGGCCACGGTGATCCACCCCACGGCGCCCATCGCACCGGCGTTATTCGCGTTTGCCGAAACTCGGGCTTGCGATGGCAAGTCGCTTTTGAAGGCATTCGTGCTTGGCGGAGAAATGGAATGCCGCATCGGCAATGCGGTGTCGCCCTCCCATTACGTGCGCGGCTGGCATATCACATCCACCTGCGGCGTCTTCGGCGCGGCGATTGGCGTCGGCAACCTGATTGGCTTGGATGAAGAGCAATACGCCTGGTCCCTCGGCCACGGAACCGCGCAATCCGCGGGCATGGTTGAGACAATCGGCACCATGTCCAAAAGCATCAGCGTCGGCAATGCCGCGAGGAACGGCCTTTTATCGGCTTTGATGGCCAAGGAGGGTATTTCCGGGCCCAGCGATCCACTGGCGGGGGAGCGCGGCTACCTGTCCGTCTTCTCCGATCAGGCAACGGTCAGCGAGTTGACGGATGGTTTAAGCGAGATTTGGGAAATCGCCAAAAATACCTACAAGCCCTATCCGGCCGGTATTGTTCTGCACCCGGTGATCGAGGGTTGCATCCGGCTCCACCATGAAACCGGGCTTCGCGCCGAGGATGTCGTCGCGGTCGAAGTGACGGCGCATCCCCTTTTGCGGGAGCGCGCGGACCGGCCGGATGTCACCACGGGACGGCTATCCCAGGTTAGCGCCCAGCACGCCATTGCCATTGCCCTGCGCCGCGGCAGCGCCGGCCTGACGGCGTTCAATGACGCGGCGGTCGCCGAAACCCGGCGCGATGACATCCGCCCGCAAGTCACTTTCATCGATGATGCCGACCGCGCCATTGAATCCGTCCATATGATTGTACACACCCGCCAGGGACAATCGCATACCATAGAGATCACAACTGCCAAAGGCGGTCCGGCAAATCCCATGACGGACGGGGAGTTGGAGGAAAAGCTTGCCGAACTTGCGGCCTATCGCGGGTTTGATGGAAATATCCGCGCTATTTCCGACGCCGTCTGGTCACTCGACGGGACCGAGGACGCGGCTGAAGTCATGAACATGGTCGGTACGCAGTCCTAGTGGTGTTTCGATCCGGCCACCGTCAAGTAAAAGGTCGCCAAATCACGCCGTTCGAGTTCGTGAATATGGAGATGGTAAGGAGACGGTCGATCCGATCATCGTCGCGGGACATGGGCATGTAAATATGTTCGGCGTCGAAAATTTCCTTGCCCACCACATGGGCCTTCGCCGTGAAACGCAGGGGGCGGCGGCTTTGCATTACGACGTCTACCGTATGCAGCCATGCGGCAAGTATGTCCTCGCTGTAGATTTCATCCCAATACTGGCCGGTCATGTCCCGGCTCAGCGCGGAAGTGATCGCGGTTCCGATCAATCGCCAATGAAACCGCTTTTCCGGCAGGTATTCGATGTCCAGCAGGCTGATGTGCGGCAAGACACTATTGGGGATTTGTATGGCATCCAGATCATCCGGGCTTGGCATGACGCGCGATCCGCGGATGTCACGCCAATATTCCAGACCCAACAGGATTTCAGCCGTCTTTGTGTTCAGATCCGGGTCATGAACCAGATTCAATGATGAAAATGTTGATATGGCTTCAGTCAACCTAAAACCACCCCAAAATAAAATTGTCCCCGGACCAGAAATGAACCCGCCCCACCGGGTCCATTAGTCGAGGCTATAGTGTAACACAACCGTCCTCATAGGGATGCACCCGGACCCAATGTTCGGCGATCGCCTGGCGGCCCGTGATCCAGACGTCATCGTGCCCGGCAATATGATCCAACAGCCGGGCCAGCCCGGCCGCCCGCGCGGGGTGTCCCATCAGGCGCATATGCAGGCCGATCGACATCATCTTCGGCTGGCTTTGGCCTTCTTCGTACAGCATATCGAAGCCGTCCCGGACGAAGTGGAAAAAATCATCGCCATGGGCGAAATAACCGCGGCCGAATTTGCTGTCGTTGTGGGTCAGGCTGTAGGGCAGGACCAGATGGCTTTTCCCTTCGACATCGAGCCAATAGGGCAACTCGTCATTGTAGGCGTCGCTGTCGTAGAGGAAGCCACCATGTTCCGCCAACAGGCGTCGGGTGTTGACGCTGGGGCCGGTACGGCAATACCAGCCGGGCGGCGGCGCTCCGAACATTTTCGTCAGGGACGCGACGGCGCGGGCGATATGGTCCCGTTCCTGCGCCTCGGTCAGCTTGAAATGTTCGACCCAGCGCCAGCCATGGCAGCAGATATCATAGCCCGCCTCGCGGATCGCGGCCGCGGCCTCGGGGTTTCGTTCCAGGGCCAGGGCGCAGGCAAATACGGTCAGGGGCAAATCGCGTTCCCGGAACAAGCGCATGAGCCGCCAGAAGCCGACCCGGCTGCCGTATTCGAACATGCTTTCCGCCGCCAGGTCCCTGTCTCCGTACGGTACGGCGGAGCTGGGCATTTCGGTCAGGGAGGCTTCGGAAAAACCATCGCCGTCGGGGATGGAATATTCAGAGCCCTCTTCGTAATTCATGACGAAGTTGACCGCCAGCCGGGCGCCATTGGGCCATTGCGGGTCAGGCGGCGTGCGCCCGTAACCGATCAGATCGCGGGGGTAATCACCTGCCATGATCCACCCCGGACACGCCCTGCCTAATTCATCAGGCCGTAAAATTTACCGGCGTTCTCGCAGGTAATCTTGCGGATATCGTCGGCTGACAGATGGCCGAACTGTTCGTCGATATAGCGGCTGGATTCGGGCCAGACGCCGTCACCGTGCGGATAGTCCGAGCCCCACATCAGGGTCTCAACGCCCATATCCTCAATCAGCTTGGTACCGATGGTGTCGAACTGGAAGGTGGCCTTGCATTGCCGTTTCCAATAATCCGAGGGGCGCATGGTCATGGGCAGATCGTGGAACCGGTCCTCCCATTCGAAATCCATGCGGTCGAGCATGTAAGGTATCCAGCCGCAGCCGCTTTCACCGAAGGCGATCTTCAGATTGGGATAGCGTTCCAAAACACCGCCCGAAATGATCGCCGCGATGATGTTGACCAGGTTCATCTGAAAGCCGGAGACCACGGTAAAGAACGCCGGGCGCCGGGTTTGATCGGTCAGATTATCGAACATTTTCGGGTCGATGGCCGGGAAGGTGTGGAAATGCAACGGCAAGCCGACTTCATCGGCGGCCTGCCACAGGGGCTCCCACATGGGATCGTACATGGGCGCCATGTCCCAGGAACAGGACAGTTCCAGACCGCGAAGTCCAGTGCCGGCGACACGGAATATCTCTTCCCGTGCGGCCTCAATATCGCCATAGGGCAGACAGGCCAGGCCGATGTGGCGTTCGGGATAATGGCGGCAAAAATCAGCCAGCCAGTCGTTATAGATGCGGAACATCTCGTTCGCGGCCTCATGGTCGGCCAGCTTGGTGGCGGCGCCGAGGATGCCGTAAATCACCTCCGCGTCCACATCGTCCATCAGCATGTCCTTGAGGCGCAGGTGCGGGTCGGTGATGCGGCGGACATCGTTCTTGCCATCCTCGTACAAATTCGTCGCCGCCATCAGGTCGGCGCGGGCGTGTCTGCCGGGCTCGTACTTGGCGCCGGCCGGACCGACGCCGTTTTTCAGACCAAATGACATGCCGCTTTTCGAGGTCCAATAGGGACCGTCGGGACCATCCGTCACATAAGGCATCCGCTCTTTCATCGCCGGCGTCGCCTCCTCGACGAACAGCTTCGGCGGCATCCAGCACATATCAACGTGGCTGTCGGCGGAAATACGATTGTAATGCATGATGGTCCTCCCAGGTTGAAAGCCCTTATATCACATTCAGCCGCCCCACGCGATCTCCAGCAGCCGCAACCAGTTTTCGCCCATGATCTTGCGGATCCGGTCTGCCGGCCAGCCGGCCGCCTGCATGCCTTGGCTGAGATTGGGCATATCGCCGATGGCGCCCAGACCATCGGGAAATTTGACGGGACCGAATTCCGTCAGCTGCCGGGCATAGCCCTTGTCGTGGGTGATCCAGCGCATGAATTCATCGCCGTAACCTTGGGTAAAATCCGTGCCGATACCGACCGCATCCTCGCCGGCAATGTTGATGATATACTCAATGGCTTCGATATAATCGGCGATGCCGGCTTCGATACCACGGGCCAAAAAGGGCGGAAACATCGTCACCCCGATAAAGCCGCCCCGCTCGGCGATAAAGCGCAGCTCGTCATCGGTCTTGTTGCGGGGATGATCTTTCAGGCCCTTGGGCAGGCAATGGCTAAATGCCACGGGCTTGGCCGAGGCTTCGATCACGTCCCTGGAGGTTTTTGAACCCACGTGGCTCAAATCACATAACATGCCGACACGGTTCATTTCCGCTACCACTTCATGGCCGAAATCCGAAAGACCACCGTCAGTGCTTTCATAACAGCCGCTGCCCACCAGGTTCTGTGTGTTGTAGGTCATCTGTACGATACCGACGCCGGCGTCCTTGAAAACCTGGACGAATTCCAACCGGTCCTCGAAGGCGGAGGTATTTTGAAAGCCCAAGACGATGGCGGTCTTGCCGTTCCGTTTGGCCTGGTGAATATCGGCCGTGGTGCGGGCCTTGACGATCAAGTCGCCATATTCCGCGAACCAGCGGTTCCACTGACCGATGTTGAGCATGGTGTCGCGAAACCCCTCCCAGACCGAGCAGGTGCAGTTGGCGCCGGTCAGCCCGCCGCGGCGCATGTCCCGGAATACCGCCTCGCCCCAATTGGAAACGATCAGGCCGTCGAAAATAACAGCGTCATCGTGATTGAATTCATCCGTCATGGGCGAACCACCTTGATGTAGGTATCCTTTTTAAGGATTTCGCCGTCGCCGAAGGTGTAGATATCCACGCCCAGCCAGTCCTGGGTCTCGCCGCTTTTCAGGGTGGCGCGGCGGTGCCATTCGGCATAGGCCTTCTCGGCCACCACCCGGATATCGGTCTTTTCCCATTGCACGTCCTCGACCGTGGCAAACAGGCCCTCGAAATATCCGCGAATTTGCTGGTGTCCCTTGTAACAAGTGCCATGGGGATCGGATCCAATGGCGTTGACGAACTCGCCATCCACGGCGAAATATCCGACCATGGCGTCGATATCGTGGCGCGCGAAGGCCGCGCCGATGTCATCCAGAAGCTTGAATGTCGTTTCATTGTCCATCATGTGTGCACCACAATTGTTTGCTCTTCGTCTTGGCGTTAGACTTCCATCTTGCCATTGGCTCGCGCATCATGGACAGGGGAATTTGCTGGCATGTCCCGTAGAGACGCATTGATCGCAGCGCATCGTTTCGGTTTGGGCCCCAAACCGGGCGAAATTGAAAAGATCGGCGGCGACCCTCGCGGCTGGCTTTTGGAGCAGCTGGAAGGACCGATCCCGTTGCCGGCCGCCATGCAAGGTCTGCCCCCGGTCAGTGAAAATGTGCTGGATTGGTGGGCTGCCGTAACCATCAGCGTTGCCGAGCTGGTCAAACGCATCCGCAAGGATTATCGCGATCTTTGGTACCGCGAGGCGACGGCCCGATTGTCGGCGGCGGTCACGACGGACCGGCCGTTTCATGAACGCCTGGTCTGGTTCTGGGGTAATCATTTCACTGTATCGGGGCGAAAAGCCGTGGCTATCGGTATGGCCGGCGGGCATGAGCGGGAAGCGGTGCGCCCCCATGTCACGGGCCGTTTTCGCCCTATGCTGCAGGAAGCGGCCTCCCACCCGGGCATGTTGTTTTACCTCGACAATTACGGCTCGGTCGGCCCGCGCTCTTACCGGGGTACGGTGACCTACTACGGTCGCGGCCTGAACGAGAATCTGGGACGCGAGATATTGGAGCTGCATACCCTTGGCGTGAACGGCGGCTATGATCAGCGGGACGTGCGCGAGCTGGCCAAGATGCTCACGGGCTGGACCTTCGGGCGGCGCTACGATTCAGCACCCGGCCAATTTAACTTCAACGAAAAGTCCCACGAACCCGGCCCGAAGCGGCTCATGGGCCAAACCTATGAAGAGGCCGGCGAGGACGAGGGCCGCGCGGCCCTGGATTGGCTGGCCGGCAGGGAGGCGACCGCACGGCACGTGGTGACAAAATTTGCCCGCCATTTCATTGCCGATGAACCACCGGCCGCGGCGGTGCATAAAATGACCCGCACATTCATGGACACCGACGGCGATCTCAAGGAGTTGGCCCGTGCCCTGATCCATCTGCCCGAAGCCTGGAACCCGGCGCCGGTCAAATTCAAGACACCACAGGAATATGTTATCGGCGCCATGCGCGCGGTTGGAGGCGATGCCCATTACCGCCATCTGATCCCGGTGCTGACCAGTTTCGGTCATTTGCCGTTCCTGCAACCATCCCCGGCCGGCTGGCCGGATGTGGAAACGGCGTGGCTTAATCCCGACAGCGCCCTGCGCCGGGCCCGGTTCGCGGCGGCGCTGGCGGCGGAACATGGCGGCAAACCAACCACGGCCGAAATCGTTCGCGATACCATGGAAGGCTGGGCGCCGGCGGAGACATTGGCCGCCATCAAGGACGCCGCGAATGATGAAG
>JABIRL010000352.1 GCA_018667855.1 Rhodospirillaceae bacterium | reverse complement strand
GCCGGCACATACAGGAGCGATCGCCAGACGGGATGGGATGTGTTCATTGCAGGTCTCCTTACCCGGCGAGCATCTGTGAAAGGATGCCCCCTTGCAAGGCACACCGGGTGCGTGTCACGGATCAGATCATCGGAATTGCGGAGGATGAACCATGTCTAACATCGCGGTGGTCACGGGCGCGAGCCAGGGGATCGGCGAAGGCATCGCCGGACGATTGACTGAGGACGGCTGGCGGGTCTTCAACCTGGACCGATCGCCGCCCGGTAATACCGACAATCCATCGACCTGGATCGAGACGGATCTTACTGATCCTGCCGCCATCGCCACGGCCTTCGAGATGGTCGCCGCCGAAGGGCCGGTCCTGGGTTTGGTGAACAACGCGGGCCTCGGGATCATGACTGAACTGGAGGAAACCACCGTCGAGGACTTCGACCTAACCGTGGATGTTAACATGAAGGCGCCCATGCTCTGCGCCCAGGCCGCCCTGTCGACCATGAAAGAGGCCAAGTTCGGACGCATCGTTAACATTTCCAGCCGCGCCATGCAGGGCAAGACGCACCGGACCGCCTACGCGGGCACCAAGGGCGCCATCGCGTCCATGACACGGGTCTGGGCTCTAGAACTGGCGCAGTACGGGATTACGGTGAACGGTATCGCGCCGGGGCCCATCGCCACAGAGTTGTTCACCCGCGCTAATCCCCCCGATATGCCGCGCACACAGGAGATCATCGGCACCATTCCCGTTGGCCGGCTGGGCACACCAGCCGACATCGCCCACGGCGTGGCGTGTTTCATGGACGAACGCGCAAGCTTCATCAACGGCCAGGTTCTGTTGGTCTGCGGCGGCATAAGCCTTGCGCGCAGCGGCAGTTGAGACCGTTTCGTGAAAACTTCAGGTTTCGCCCATGACTGATATCCGCACTGAGGCCATCACAGACACCGCCGCCTGGCGGGCGGAAACGTTGGTCCCCGATGGCAGCCGATTCCACCTGGATGCAGCCTGCCGTGATGAACTCATCCGCACCGCTTGCGAGCTTCAGGCCAACCGGCTGCCCGTGGAGGCGCTACGCCCCGGGCACCTCGACTTGTCCTCATGTGACGCGGTGATGGCGCGAATCCGCCGCGAGCTGTTCGAAGGTGTAGGGTTCGCCATCCTGGACCGCTTGCCGTTGGATGATCTAGATGAAGAAATCGCCGTCAAACTGTATTGGTTGCTGTTCTCTCGGGTCTGCCGCCCAGTGGCGCAGAAATGGGACGGCACCATGGTCTATGAGGTCACGGACACCGGCAAACAGGACGAACCCGGCAATGGTGTGCGATCGTCGAAGACCAAGAACGGGCAGTATTACCACACGGACAACGCTTTCAACCTGCCGCCCGATATCGTCAGCCTGCTTTGTGTCCAGCCGGCAATGTCCGGCGGAACCAGCGGCCTGATCAGCATGCAGACTGTGTTCAACATTCTCCTGGCGGAATATCCGGACGTGATCCAGCGTCTCTACAACCGGTTCTATTTTGATCGCCAGCACGAGCATGCGCCCGGCGATAAACGGCTTGCGTTCAACCCCATTTGCGAGCCGGCGAAACGGGGCGTCCATATCCGGTTTTCACGACGGCTTCTGAAATTCGGCTATGAACTTGCCGACGGGGACATGGACGACGCGACCCTCGCGGCCATTACGTCCTTCGGCGAAATCCTGGTTCGACCGGGCTTGGGCAAGGCGTTCATCTTCGAACGCGGCCAAGTTCAGTTCGTCAACAACCGCCGCCTTGGCCACCGGCGCGAAGCCTATGAGGATTGGCCGGAGCCCGAACGCAAACGCCGTTTGATCCGGCTTTGGGGTCGCGAGGCGCAACGGCCGTTCTATCTCGGTTGAGTTAGATAGTCGCCACGGGCGTTGACGGGGATCCAACCGCGCCCGGCAAGCGCAACGGCGGCGCCGTCAGCAGGAAACGTGACCGGCCGCGCTCATGCAGCGCCTGGGCCAGTTCCGAGAGATACCAGATTTCGCCCAAATGTACGCCCAGCCGGAATAAGCAGTGCCGGTGCAGCGGTAGGCG
>JABIRL010000271.1 GCA_018667855.1 Rhodospirillaceae bacterium | reverse complement strand
GTGATGAAGGCGCAAGGATCTGGCTGCATTCTGTCCACCGCCAGCGTGGCCGGTCTGACCACCGTTCACGATACCTCGCATATCTACAACACGGCCAAGGCGGCGGTCATCCAATTGACTAAATCAGTGGCGGCGGAACTGGGCGCCTTCGGCATCCGGGTCAATTGCCTGTGCCCCGGCTGGACGGCGACGCAGATATTCGCCGGCGGCCTGGACATTCCCAGCCAGGCTCGCGCCATGGTGCCGGAGGTCATGGCCCCGGTGATAGCCGAAATGCAACCGATCGCCCGCGCCGGCCAGGTTCAGGATATCGCCAACGCAGCCGCCTGGTTGGCCAGCGAAGAGGCCAGCTTTGTCACCGGTCATGCCATGGTGGTCGACGGCGGCCTGTTAAGCGGACGCGGCGCCAAGGAGAAAGGCAAACAAAGGGAAGCCTTTGTGCAGGCGTTAAGCTCAATCGCGGATCAGCCGTAGACGCTGCGATAATTCCAGCCAGGTCGGCGACTAACGTCCCCCGCCGTCATCGCCGCCGCCGCTATCGACACCCACGCCTTGACCGTTGTCCGCACCCTGGCCGTTGCCCGAACCTTGGCCGTTGGCCGAACCTTGGCCCGCGCCCTCACCAACGCCCTGACCAACGCCTCCATCGCCGTGACCACCACCATTCGCATTGCCGTTATCGGAGGCATTATGCGCCAATGCGGGCGCGGACATGAACATGACCGCAACCGCTAAAACAGAAACTATCTTTTTCATCGCCTGTCCTTTGAAATATGTGCAACCAACAGTGACTATATTTTACATAATGCCAACAACGACGCATTGTAGGCAACAAATTCCTTAGGCGTCAGGCTGGCCAGCGAAGAGGCAAGCTTTGTCACCGGTCATGCCATGGTGATCGACGGCGGCATGTTGAGCCGCCGAAGCGCGGCAGAAATGGGCAAACAGCGGGAAGCCTTCGTACAGGTCTTGATCGCAATCGCGGATCAGCCGTAGACGCTGCGAATAAACCGGATAGACCCGCGACTAAAATCCGCCGCCGTCATCGCCACCGCCGTCATCACTGTCAACGCCGACGCCTTGGCCGTTGTCCGAACCTTGGCCTGCGCCTTGTCCGACGCCGCCGTTGCCGTGACCGCTACCATTATCATTGCCAGTGTCGGAGGCATTATTCGCCAACGCAGGTGCCGACATGAACATGATTGCAACCGCCAAAACAGAAACGAACTTCTTCATCGCCTAAACTCCTAAAACGCACACAGCAAACAAAACATATTTTACATAATGACGCCAAAAACGAACTGTAATCAACAGATATTTTATGCATCGCGCCGGCCGGCGACGCGGGCGACGATAGCCAGTTTTAGCCAGGCATTGATGGAGGCGCGCAGGGCCGCGGTGCCGATAACCTCGATATCATCGGCTGCCATGGCCCGGGCAAGACTATCCTTGCCGATCCAAACTCGGGCCATTGTTCGCACCTTGGTCGTCACGAATAGATCCGGCTCATGGCCCGGATCCGATTGACAGAGGTCCACCTCGCCCTCTTCCACGACCAGCCACCACAATCGCAGTTCTTTCGGAGCGTCGAGATACTCAAACTGAACTACGGTGCGGCCCTTGGGCAAAGCGTCGGGATCGACCTCGCGGCGCATATCCCACATTAGGACGCCTGCATCCCAATCGCTGCTGTCGGCGGCGGATTCAACCCGGCGCTGCCCCCATACACCTAGGGCGACAATGATCGGTCGGAGCTCCTCGCCAGCTTCCGTCAGGTCATATTCCGTATTGGATCTGGCGCCGCCCTGGCCAATCCGGCTTACCACGCCGGCGGCCTCCAATTCCTTAAGGCGTCTGGACAGCAATGTCGGTGACATCAAAGGGACGCCACGGCGAATTTCGTTGAAATGCCGGGCACCGCACAGCAGCTCCCGCAACACCAAGGGTGTCCATCGCGTTGTTATGATCTCCGCCGCCTTGGCGACGGGACAAAACTGTCCGTAGCTGCTTGCCTGGTTCAAGGAACAATCTCCCAATTCAAGGGCCACCGCGTTCTCGAGACGGCAAATTAGGCCATTGCGGAACGACGGCCTAGTACACTTTGTGAACTAGAGACGAGCGCGGGCAAGGCGCCATTCTGATGCTCCACACAAGCCGGTTCAATGGAGTCGGCAGACAATGAAAGGACATCACCATGTTGCCGCACATCGTCAAATCAAGAGTCTTCGATAGCGTATCAAAAATGCCCATCCGATACGTAACACCCATTCCCTTTAGTGAAGCCACCGGCCTGGTGGCCGAGGTATACGAAATCGTGGCTGACGAATTCTTCATCAACGGCGCCATCACAACTCATTCCGTACGCCCGCCTCTGTTGGCCGGGATGTGGTGCGCCGGGCGGGAACTTGTCATGGTGGAAGGCCACTATTCACGCGACGTCAAGGAAGGCCTTGGCGTCAGTTTTGCCCAGACCAACGGCTGTACCTATTGCGAGGACATGATGGTCAGCGTTGTCTATGGCGCCGGCGATGAAAAATTTGCCCGCGATATTCGCGGCGGCAATCAGCAGAATATCGACGACACGGAATTGCGCGCCCTGCACCAATGGGCGCAAAACTATCGCGCCGTCGGCTCGGACATATTGCGCCATCCACCTTTCGACGCCCGGCGCGCGCCGGAAATGATCGGCGTCGCCTTCATGTTCAATTACCTGAACAGATATGTGAAGGTATTCTTCGATGGTACACCACTCAATCCGGTGTTCGGCTCAGAATCGATCAAGACCGGCATGTTCAAGGCGTTCGGAAACGAATTGAAGCCGTCGGTGACGAAACACCTGGAATACGGCCGCGCGGCTGCCCTGTTGCCGCCCGCGGATTTGCCCCACGACATGCGCTGGGCTGAAAGCGATGATCAAATCGCCGAACCCATCTCCCGTTGGGCTGCGGCAATCGAGCATGCGGCGGTGCCGGATATCAGTGAACGGGTGCGCGATGTCGTCGGAGCTGCCATATCGCAATGGCGGGGCGAACAAATGGGTTTGAGCCGCAACTGGGTCGAACCTTATCTGGTTGGATTGGCGGAGAAAGACTATGCCGTCGCCAAGATTGGGCTGTTGACCGCCCTGGCGCCGACCCAGATCAGCGACGATGTGATCGAAGATTTCCGCCGCTACGATGGCAGTGACGGCGCCCTTGTCAGCCTTGTTTCATGGTCGGCCTTTGCCGCGACCCGACGGGTAGCCGCCTGGATCGCCGGCGATGCGGAATGCCTCCCCTACAAAGACGACTATATCGAGCAAGCTGCGTGACCTAAAATCACCATCTTGACCAACGCCTCGATCGGCGCGCCCCGTCGATCGAGGCTAGGTCTCGCCCCAGACCTGGAGCGCGGTTTCAACGATGCGGGACAGCTTGGCCTGTTGTACATCCGCCGTAATCGGGTTGCCGGAAACGGCGGAGGCGAAGCCGCATTGGGGCGACATGGAAAGACGCTCAAGCGGGACATATTTTGCCGCCTCGTCAATGCGCCGGGCCAGGGCATCGACGCTTTCCAGTTCCGCAAGTTTTGAGCTGACGATTCCCAGCACCACGTGCTTATCATCGGGTACCAGGCGCAGGGGCGTGAAATCGCCGGCCCGGTCAGTGTCGTATTCCAGGAAAAAGGCATCCACGGAAAGATCATTGAACAGACGCTCCGCCACCGGCTCATAGCCGCCTTGGGAAAGATACTTGCCCTTGAAATTGCCCCGGCACAGATGCAGACCGCAGGTCATGTCCGCCGGACGATTGCCCACGGCGTCATTGATGGCATCGATATAGACATCGATCAGATCATCCGGATCGGCACCGCCCGCGCGGACTTGTTCGCGAACGTCAGGGTCGCACAGCATGGCAAGGGGCACTTCATCCATCTGGATATAACGCGCGCCCAGATCGGCGAGTTCGGCGATCTCCTGACGGAACACCTCGGCGAAGTCCGCGAAGAAATCCCGTGGCGTTGCATAGGCCGCCGCCCCGATACCGCCGACGGGTCGGTAGAAATGGAAGGTCGGCAATGAGGGCATGGTGATCTTCGGTGTCGCCGTGGCGATAGATTTCAGATAGGCGAATTCATGGGTCGAAAAGCCCCGCTCGCGACGCACCTTGCCCTCCACCTGGGCGGCAATGAAACTTTGTTCATGACCGTGATCATCGTGAAATTTGAACTCCGCCTCCCGCACCGACAGACCCGAGACGGGGCCGATCACATGGCCCCAGTAGGAACCCCGACGGAACTCACCATCCGTGACCACGCCCAGGCCGGCATCCTGTTGTCGGGCCACGACGTCACTGATCGCCGTGTCCTGGATCTGGGCAAAGGCATCATCGTCAATTTCGCCCGCATTGTGCTGGCGAAAGGCGGCGGTCAGCTCCTTCGGGCGCAGCAGACTGCCCACATGCTCGGCACGGAATGGCGGCTTTGCCATGATGTTCTCCTGCAATTTCGTTGTTCGCCATAGTGATATACCCAGTGGCCGCCGTCACGCTAAACTGTGGCTGAAACAGCCTGGGGGACAATCATGGAATTCGGCATACCAAGAAATATTTTTGGCGAAGAGCACGAGATATTCCGCCGCACCGTCCGCGCCTTTTTGACCGAAGAAGTCCTGCCCCATGTCCCCGAATGGGAGGAAGCCGGCCAGACTCCGCGCGAGATCTGGCTTCGGGCCGGCGAGCTCGGCCTGCTGGGCACCTCCATACCCGCCGCCCATGGCGGCGCTGAAGGCGGCTTTCTGTATGATGCCCTGGTGATCGAGGAATTAGGCTATCACGGCATCGGCGCCCCAGCGTGGGACATGCATGCCCATATCGTCGCGCCCTTCATCGTTCATTTCGGCACCGAGAAACAGAAACAGCAGTGGCTGCCCCCTATGGCGGCGGGCGAGGCGATCGCCAGTATCGGCCTGACTGAACCATCCACCGGCAGCGATCTGAAGGATCTGCGCACCCACGCCGTGCGGGATGGCGATGACTATGTCATCAACGGCTCCAAGATATTCATCACGAACGGCATCATCGGCGATTTGATCCTGCTGGCCGCCAAGACCGATCCCGCTCTTGGCGCCAAGGGTGTCTCCCTGTTTCTGGTGGATACCTCGACGCCCGGCTATCGCAAGGGCCGCAACCTGAAAAAGGTTGGCAACAAGGCCCAGGACACGGCGGAGCTGTTTTTTGACGATATGCGCGTGCCGGCCGATAATCTTCTGGGCGGCGAGAACGAGGGCTGGCGCATCCTGTGGCACGGCCTGGCCCAGGAACGGCTGGTCGTCGCCGTGCGCTCCATGGCAATTTGCGAAGCGGCCATCGACCAGACCGTGGCTTATACCAAGGACAGAGTGGCCTTTGGCCAGCCCGTATTCAATTTCCAGAACACCCAGTTCAAGCTGGCCGACCATGCCACCGCCGTGGAGGCCGGACGCACGTTCATTGACCGTTGCATCGAACAGCATGCCGCCGGCGCCCTGTCGGCGGAAACGGCGGCCAAGGCGAAACTGTGGACCACGGAATTGCAGGATCAGGTCCTCAACGACTGCGTCCAGTTCCATGGCGGCAATGGCTATATGTGGGACTATCCCATCGCTCGGGCCTGGGCCGATGCCAGGGTGCACCGCATCTATGCCGGAACCAATGAAATCATGCGCTATATAATCGGTCGGTCACTTTGATATGCCGATCCTGTACCGATGCGTTAGACTAAAGCCATGACAAGCTTCAAGGAAATTCAGGCGGCGGCCGAAATTCGTAATGGCGGCGCGGCGGCACTGAAAAAGAAACTGCCCAAGGCGCGATCGGACAGTGCCCTTAAGGGCATCAGCGACGACCGGTATCTGTCGTTCATGTCCCTGCGCATCTTCAGCGCCGGACTAAAACATTCCATGGTGCAGGGCAAATGGCCGGCCTTCGAGGAGGTTTTTCACGGCTTCGAACCGCACCGGATACGCGCCATGGCGGACGAGGAACTAGAGGCCCTGATGGGCGAGGCCCGCATCATCCGTCATTGGGGCAAGATCAAGTCCGTCCGCGCCAATGCTTCGGCCATTTGCGATATCGCCGCGGAAGCGGGCAGCATGGGAACCTGGCTGGCGGGCTGGAAGGCGGAACAGACGGTCGAATTGTGGGATGATTTGAGCAAACGCTTCACCCAGCTGGGCGGCAATTCGGGTCCTTATTTTTTGCGCATGGTCGGCAAGGACAGTTTTAACCTGACGCCATATGTTCTGGCCGCCCTGAAACACTGGTCCCTCTACGACGGCACCGGCAAGGGCAAACGGGAACGCGCCAAAGTACAATTGGTGTTCGACGCCCTGCGCGCCGAAAGCGGCCTGCCACTGTGTCAGATTTCCATGACCCTAGCGCAATCCGTCGATTAGGCGGCGTCCTCGGGTCACAGCCATTCGATATCCTTATGGGCACCCTTGACGGCCCAGGCATCTATCTCGACCAGCATTTCAGGTAGGGCGAGGCCGGAAATTCGGCAGCCCATGGAGACGGGGCGGCTATCCTTGAACCATGCCGGACCTTCGCCATGGGGCCGATTTTGTTCGGCGCCGGCGACCGTGAAGGAGCGGCGGCGGACCACGTCATCCAGGCTTGCGCCCGCCTGGGCCAGGGCGGCGGTAATCTTTTCGTGACAGATGTCGTATTGCCCGGCCCAATCGCCCGGCGCCTGAACGACGCCGTTTTCGTCCATGGATGTGCAGCCGCTGACGTGGACCACATCACCCACGGCAACGGCCCGGGCATAACCGCGCGGCTTTTCATTTTCATCGCCGGAATAGAAGTCCTGGCGGTTGCCGGCGGCGCCGATGATGGCTTCGGCCTCGATCTCCACCAGCATTTCCGGCGTGAACAGGGCGGGGATGCCCAGTAAGGTCGCGGTCGGCCGGATTTCGCCAAGGGCCGCAAGCCTGGCCCGCCGGTGTTCCGTTGCCTGGGCCAGGTCGGTAACGAATGTCTTGGTATAGACCAGATCCCCGGGCGCCCCGCCGGCCTGATCCAGCGCTTCCAGGATCAGCTCGTAAGTATCACGGGACTGGCCGTAAAGGTCGCCGGGATGGCTGACCACACCCTGGTCGCCAAGTGCCGTACTGCCGGCGATGAACACCCTCTCGCCCACCCGCACGGCGCGGGAGTAGGCATAGGTCTCTTCCGATGGCCGGCCGGATGAGATGCGCTGGGCCGTCTCCTTGGCGCCGTCCACGGCATCCAATTCAATCTCGATCAGTTGGGTCGGCCGGGCCAGGCGGTTGACCTGAACCACCGTTCCCACCGGGCGCACGTCCCTGAAATATTTCGCCAAGGCGCGACCGGCCTGATCGGCCAAGGCGATGTCGGTCAGGTAGACCCGCGTGCGCACCACATCGTCGAGCCGCCCGCCGGCCTGGGCCATGGTGCCTTGGGCGATGTCCATGATGGCATCGACCTGTTTGGCCACATCCCCCTCGCCAATCACATTACCCGCGGTATCGATCGCCGTGGTGCCCGACTGCAACACCATGTCGCCCACCCGCAGGGCCCGGGAATAATTGGCCAAGGGCTCGAGGGGGCGGCCTGAATCCACATTGACGCGGCGATGGCTGGCCATGGCGTTTCTCCTTATCAGCGGCAGTATCAGTGGCGGTGGGGCTCTACCATTATTTTACAGTGATGATCGGGGTCGGCCAGATCTTCAAAGGCGCCCGCGACGCCGTCCAGGCCCACGTGGCCGGTGATCAGGGGCGAGAGGTCCAACTTGCCGCTGTCGATCAGGGCCAGACATGCGGCGAATTCGTCCGGGGTATAGCCAAGGACGAATTGCAGGTTCAATTCCTTGATAATGCCGCGATAGGGCCGGAAGTTGACTGTTTCCATGCAGACCCCGACCACGACGATGCGCCCCCCTTGCGGGGCGCCCGCCATGATCTGATCGATGACGCCGGGGACCCCAACGCATTCGAAGATCACCGCCGGTTTCAGGCGTTCGGGGATGGGCCCCAGTGCGGGAGGCGGGGCGTCCGGCAAGGTTGCGGCCCGGCGCCAGCTTTCGTGGGGAGAGTTCACCGCCGGATCAATCACTTCGTCCGCCCCCATGGCCAGGGCAAGGGCCCGGCGCGCGGGCGAATAATCCGCCGCCAGGATGGGGCCGAGGCCCTTTGACTTCAACGCGACGATGACAGCCAGACCGACGGGGCCGCAGCCAACGACAAGAGGCACGGCGCCAGCTTCAATTTGGGCTTTTTCAACAGCATGCAGACCCACCGCCAAGGGTTCCGTCAGCGCAGCAAGATCGGCGGTGACATTTTCATGCACCGGCAGCAGAAGCTGCTCGTGCAACAACATGTATTCGCCGTAGCCACCGTTAAAGTCGTTGGAATAGCCTACCGGGCGCCGCCACCCTGGTCCCAGCATAGCCGGCAGGGAACAGACCTTTTGCCCCGGCTTCACCGCTGTCTGGCAATCGGGGCCGAATTCCAACACCTCGGCACAGAATTCATGCCCCATGACCACATCACGCTCAAAATCCATGTTGGACATGATCCGGTCGCCGGGCGCCGCCTCGGCCGACAGGCGGGGGCCATGTTTCAACATGTGCAGATCGGAGCCACAGATGCCGCAAGCCAGGGTTTTCACCAAAACCTGGCCGGATCCAGGCACTGGCATCGCCATCTGATCCACGACAATTTGTTGCCGTCGCATAACCGCGGCCCGCATGTTCGTAGCGCTTGATGTGGTCATAACCCTGCTCCCATCCAAATCCACCCTATACATATCGCGGATAGATCAATCATGGCAGGCAAAAAAATGCCGGCGCCAACCAAATACGCGGTCGACGCCGGCGGTGGCCTCATACTAGGCCGGTGTTTTCTACGGATGCTACGCTTTACACAACAAATACTCTTACAAACTAAATAGTCACCAGTAACGTTAACCATATTTGCTAATTATTACATTTTTGATACAAACAGTAACAAATATGTATGATATAAGTAACTATAACTAATGTATAATCCAAGAATAATCTAATATCAATACGTCAGATCAATTTTTCATGACTGCGACAATCGGTCGCGCATAACTTTTGCAATGTAACGGACTCCCGGTAACTTCCAACTCGTTAACTTGGCGCAATCGCGAAGGGTGCTATGCGGCGGACATTTTCGTCCAGACGCAGCCTGTGATTCAGCGGCGGATGAGCCCGTTGATTACAGTCCAGGCGTTCGCAGACACGGCAGGAAACTCCCACATCCGTTGCCGCCTGCTGGCTTTTCAAGTCCATGGCATCGCTATAGACCAGTTGCTTGGCCTGGCCCATATCACAGCCGACCGCCACGGCAAGGCGCGGTTGACGGCGGCGGTGGCCGCCCAGGACAGGATCCACCGTGCGGGCGATGGTCAAGAAGGCGCTGCCGTCGGGCATACGGGCCTGCTGGGTATGGATCGTGCCCGGGCCGCCGAAGGCATCATGGATCACCCAGCGGGGACAGGCGCCGCCAAACCGAGCGAAATGAAACCCCGCGCCGCTCAACCGCTTCGAAATGTTGCCGGCATGATCGATCCGAATAAAGAAAAACGGCACGCCGCGCGCGCCCTTGCGTTGCAACGTGGTCAAACGATGGCAAACCTGTTCGAAACTGACGCCGAACCGGCTGCGCAGCACCTCCAGATCGTAACGCAGTTCCTTGGCGGAGGTGAGAAAGGCATCGTAGGGCATCAAAACCGCGCCGGCGAAATAACCCGCCAACCCGATCCGGCAGAGTTTTTCAGCATCCGGTGACGACAAATTGGCTTTGCTCACCAGGCGGTCCAACAATTCACCGTGGGAGGAAATGGCCAGTTGCACCGCCAATTGAAAATTCCGGCCCGAATTCGGCAGCATTTCCGACAGCAGTACCCGGCTGCGGTGAAAGTCATAGCGCCGCAGGGTTTCGCCCATGATATCAACCGGCATGATCTTGGCGCCGATATCGTGTACGGAGTGCAAATGCCGGGCCAGGCCCTGAAATAGATCATCCCGCTCCAACTCAGCATCCTGCCACAAGGCCTCGGCCGCGGTTTCCAACTCCGGGAAATGGTTCGACTGGGATTGCTGAAAATCCCGCACCTCTTCGATGGGAAAGGTCTGTACATCAAGCCCCTGCGGTTTGTTGGGATCGGCCAGGCGCTCCACCAGGGCTTGGGAATCTTCGCGCAATTCGGCATAGGCCTTGTACAGGTTCATCATGGCCTGGGTCGCGGCGGGCGAGACCTCCGCCACTTCGCGGATTTCCTGTTCCCGCACCTTTGCCCCCTCGAACAAAGGGTCCGACAACACTTCCCGCAGGCCGGCGGCCAGGGCGGCGGCGTCATCCTCGGCGAATTCCCGCAGATCAATCGGGAATACCTGGCCAAGACGAAACAGCAGGGGCACCGTAACGGGACGCTGATTATGTTCGATCAAATTCAGATAGCTGGGGGAGATTTCCAGCATTTCAGCCATGTCTGTCTGGCTGAGATTCTGGTCCTGACGGTAGCGCCGCACCTTGTGACCCAACATGGCCTTTTTTTCTACCGACATGGGATTCTCCGCATGGATTGCTCCGGGGTTGAATGTAGTCCTTATTTTTTACAATTTTTTCAAAAATACAAGTGTAAAATTTGCAAAACTTACAGAATGACACTTTTCTATTTGCCTTAACCCCGTGAAGCCGGCATATCACCAATCAAGGGCCGGGCAACAGCGCCTAAATCCTTATCACCGCTCAATCAGCGGCAATTAGTGTAACAGGAGACAACCTATGACAGAGACAATCGAACAACTGGTTTCCGCCCCGGAAGGCCGTTTTGACGGCATTCAACGAGACTATAGTGTTGAAGATGTGAAAAAACTTCAGGGCTCTGTCAAGGTAGAACACACTCTGGCCCGCCGGGGCGCCGAAAAACTCTGGAAACTGCTACAAACCGAAGACTACGTCCACTCCCTGGGCGCCATGACCGGCAACCAGGCCATGCAAATGGTCCGCGCCGGGCTCAAGGCGATTTATCTTTCCGGCTGGCAGGTCGCCGCCGACAGCAACAACGCCGGCGCCATGTACCCCGATCAAAGCCTCTATCCCGCCGATAGCGGTCCGGAGCTGGCGAAGCGTATCAACAAGACCCTGCAGCGCGCCGATCAGATCCAGACCATGGAAGGTGAAGGCGACATCGACTGGTTCGCCCCCATCATCGCCGATGCGGAGGCCGGTTTCGGCGGTGTCTTGAATGCCTTCGAGATCATGAAGGCCTATATCGAAGCGGGCGCCGCCGGCGTGCATTTCGAGGATCAGCTGGCATCAGAGAAAAAATGCGGCCACATGGGCGGCAAGGTGCTGATCCCCACGCAACAGCACGTCGCCAATCTGAAGTCCGCGCGGCTGGCAGCCGATGTCATG
>JABIRL010000350.1 GCA_018667855.1 Rhodospirillaceae bacterium | reverse complement strand
GCCGCAACCGATACACAAATCATAGTCGATCTCGACAATACCGTCGGGCCGAATCTTAGTCGCCGTGGACGGGCAAACATGCTCGCACGGTGGATCGGCGCAATGCATGCAGCCAACGGGCACGAAGGTACGCTGGACCTGGGGATAGCTTCCCGTTTCCATATCCAGCACCTGACGCCACTGTACGCCGGGCGGCGTGGCGTTGGCATGCTTGCAGGCCGCGGTGCAGGTCTGGCAGCCGACGCAGCGGCGCAGATCCGCGACCATCACATAGCGGGTCATGCAGGGCCCTCAAGTTTCGTGACGGCGACCCGAACGATATCGGCCGAGGAGCCGGTAGAATCGGTCAAGGCCAGGGACATGGGCACCACAGTGTTCATGCTGGGGGCGGGATTATCCTTGGAATAAGGCGTTACCCAATGGTCGAACTGGCCCTGAATCAAAATAGTGTCGGGTCGGATACCTTGTTTCAAAACCACCCGGCCCTTGGTGGCGCGCAGGGTCGATTTGATCTCCACCAGGTCGCCCTCTTCGATGCCCATTTCCCGGGCCCGGTTGGCATTCATCACCATGGCCCGGTGACCGCGGATATTTTTCGCCACTTCGTCGATCATCTGGATCGAGCTGTTGGAACCCCAGGCCAATTGCATGCTGCGCGAGGTCAAAAGCCAGAAGGGATAGTCTTCAAGCTTGCCGCCCGAATTTACCGTGGCCTGTTCCCAGATGCCGGGAATATCCTTCCATGGCGGCAGGGCCTCGTATTCCTTCAGTTGTTCGTTCCACCATTCGATGCCTTTTTCATGCAGTCGGTTGCCCAGCTGTTTGCCGACGCGGAGCAGCTGTTCCTGATAGGGCATCTCGAACCGTAGGCCCTGTTTCTTAAGCTCGGGGAACAGATACCAGATCAGCCGCGAAATGGGTCGCGTCCGCATGCCGTGTTCCTTGTACCAGGCCAGCCCGTCCGTCTCCTTACCATCGGTCAATTCGGCCGAGGCCGCCTTGCACATGGCATCCCAAATATCCTCCGCCTCGTGGGGCTGTTCCAGGTCCAGGGTAAAATCATAGTTGCCGCCGCGCAGCGGCACGCCGCCGGCGCCGCGGTTGATGGCATTGTTGTATTTGTCCAATACCCCCGAACGTTTGGCGATTTCAGTCGCGATATCGGTGAAATCCTTGGTCTCTCCCAGCGGCTCGATGGCGGGTTGGCGCAAGGCCACGCCCTCGTGATCCCAATAACTTTCCGAAAATTTCGTGCCGCCGACCCGGATCAGCTGGGTGCTTTCAAAGTCCGTGCATTCGGGCAGCAGCACATCCGCCATATGATTGGTCTCATCCCGGATGTAGGCGAAGGAGACGACGAACGGGAACTCCGAGATCCGCTCGGTGATCGATTTGGTATCCCAGAAAGAAATCGCCGGATTGGTGCGGTAGACGAACCAAAGGTCCGGCGCCGACACCTCGCCCCAATTTTCCGGGCTTTCCTTGCGCCACATCCAGGCCAGATGGGTGGGGCCCAGGGCCTGGCTCCACGGTGAAGAGGCCGAAAGCGGCACCAGGGTATCATGGGCGTTACGGGCCGTGGGCTGTTCGCGCCAATTGTCCTTGTCCGTGGGGTTCATGGGATATTTCATGAAGCCGTCGGGACCCGGCGCGACGGATGCCTGGCGCGTGGTGGCGGGGCGGTTCAGGCGCACCGTGGTGCCCAGGGTGCCGCCCGGCACTTCCAGAGCACCGACCAGACAGGCCAGCAAGGTGCGGCCCCAGCAGCATTCATAGCCGCCCCAGCCGTTGTTGACGGTCTTGCCCAGAATTACGGCCACGGGGCGCAGGGGCAGCTCCTCCCCATCAATGATGGTGGTGGCGCCGACCTGAGCGTGGCTGACGAACTCATCGGCGATCCGACGAATGCAGCCGTCTGGCACCTGGCAGATTTCCTCGGCCCATTCAGGGGTATATTCCGCCATCTGTTTGACCAGAAGGCTGAAGGCGGTTTCGACCACGATCTCTTCGTGCCGCCATTCCTCTTCGTCAGCCCCCACCTCGATGCCCGAGGCGGTAAAGCTGCCCTCCAGCGCGGGCACGATGTCGGGGGTATCAAATGGTACCGCCTTATCCAGTTTGGTATCCCACAACAGTGGTTTTTGGCTCACTTGATCGCGCAGGAAATAGCCGTTCGGCGCGACCAGATAGGGAGAGCCGGTGTGATCCCGCAGGAATTGGATGTCCAGCCGTTCCCGGGGCATCTCGTGCAGCATGACGTGCATCAGGCCATACATGAAAGCGGGATCGGTCTTGGGCCGGATCGGCACCCATTCGGCGGAACAGGCCCCGGTAATGGACAGATGCGGCTCTATCTGTACCCGTTTGGCGCCGCGTTCGCGGGCATCAGCATGGCGGGAGACCCCCATGACGCCGTGGGAGGCTTCGGGGTTGCCGCCAAAGGACAGGATATAGTTCGAAGTCGGGGTATCGGCGGCGACCGTGAAGCCGCGATGCCAAAGTTCGCCATACAGATGTTCGGAATGGGTGCATTTTACGCCTTGGCCGGAACCAAAGCTGAAATCCACCACCCCCCAGGCCGCCAGAAAGGCCGGGAACGTGCCCATATAATAAGTCGGTGTGCCGCCGCCGCCGAAGGATGCCGCGACGCGGGCATAGCCATGTTCGTCGCGCAAACCCTTGGCCTTGATTTCCTTCAGTTTATCGGCCACCAGATCAAACGCTTCGTCCCAGGATATGGGCACGAAACCGGGATCTTCGCCGCGGCCTTTCTTGGGGTTGGTCCGCTTCATGGGCGTTAGCAGACGGTTCGGATTATAGGTCTTTTGCACCAGACCATAGGCCTTGACGCAGGCCCGCCCGGCGCCGGGATGAATGTCCTTCAGGGCGAAGTTGGGCTCCACCTCCGTCGCCACGCCATCCTCGACCTTGACGGTCAGAAAGTCCGGCCCCGCCACGCATTGATAACAATACTGCGCAAACTTTTTCGACGTCCCCATCACCATACCCCGCAAAGCAAATCCAAATTGACGCGACTTAAGGCAATACCGCCTCGCCTTCGATTTCGACCATGGCGTTGGGGTCCAGCAGGCGGCTGACCTCAACCAATGTCATGGCCGGAAAATGCCGGCCCAGATGTTCACCCCAGGCAGCACCCACGGCGGCGCCGGCGGCGTTGAAGGCTTCCGTGTCCGTGACATAGGCCCGCAGCATCACGATATGTTCCGGCTCCCCACCTGCGGCCCGGACGATCGCGACCAGATTGCCCATGGCGCGTTCCCATTGCCCACCGAAATCCAGACCGGGATCCACCGGCTGGCCGCCTTCCGCCCCGCCGATCTGCCCGGCGATACGCAATATACGGCTGCCAGTGGCAACCACGCCGTAGGAAAAGCCCCGGGCCCGTTGCCAGCCCTCGGGCAGGATGGCTTGATAATCGATCTCGCTCATGGTCTCGCCTCCACTGTTTGTGATACCCCTGCAAAATAACCCGATGGCGCCACCCTTCACCAGCCCTTATGCTGCCAAATCCGTTTCCCGCCGCCTTAATTACGAGAACCACTTGTCCCAAACCTCCCAACCCGCTTTCAACACCACGCCCACGGTGCTGGCCCTGATCGCCCTGAATGTGGGCATACACGCGCTGCGGCTGTTGTTGCCCGATCAATGGTCGATGATCGCGGGCACCGTGGGAGCTTTTCTCCGCCCTGGTTCCTGGGCGTCTTGATGGGCGGGCAATCCGATTACGCAATTGCGCTGCTGGCCTCGCCCCTCACCTACGCCTTCCTGCATGGCGATTTGTTGCATCTGGTTATCAATATGGCCTTTCTGCTGGCGTTTGGTACCGCGGTGGAGCGACGCCTGGGCATGGGCAGATTCCTCGCCCTTTACATTATTTGCGCCCTGCTGGCGGCCGGGGCCAGCGTCGCCTTGTTCTATGTAACCATGGAACAGACCATCATGGTCGGCGCCTCGGGCGCCATATCCGGATTGTTCGGCGCCGTGTTGCGCCTGACCATGCGCCGCGCCTATGCAGCCATCGCGGTATACATAGGGGTCAACCTGTTGATCGGTTACACCGGATTGCCAGTATGGGCGAGGTCCGTGCCATCGCCTGGGAGGCCCACATCGGTGGTTTCCTGGCCGGCTTTATTCTGCTGCCATTGTTTGACCGAGTGGGCCGACAATTTAGGGGAGGCAACACATGAAAATAACCAAGCTGCGTACAGAGCAGGTGGAAATCCGGCTGGAGAAACCAATCCGCACCGCCATTCACCGCTTGGAGTCCATCGGCTGCGTGCTGTTGTATATCGAAACCGATGACGGCCTGATCGGCGAAGGCCTGGTCTGGTCCATGGGCACCCGCCGCCTGGCCACGCTGGAAGCCATGATCCAAAGCATGGCCGTCAAGGTGGTGGGCCGCGACCCCCACGAACATGCGGGCCTGTGGGCCGAGATGTGGGGTGATATCAATTTCTTCGGCCACAAGGGCATTACCCTGTTCGCCATCGGCGCCATCGACATGGCCCTGTGGGATCTGGTGGGCAAGGCCCATGATCTATCCGTCTGCCGCCTGCTGGGACAAACCCGGGACCGGATCAAGGCCTATAATTCCAGCGGATTATGGGTCTCCATGTCCATTGATGAATTACAGGCCGAGGCCAAGGGTTTCATCGCCCAGGGCTACCGCGCCATGAAGATGCGCCTGGGCAAACCCCATGTGGCGGAAGATATCGAGCGCGTGGCGGCGGTGCGCGAAGCCATCGGCCCGGATATCGACCTGATGGCGGATGCCAACCAGGGCTTCACCGTCAATCACGCCATCCGCCTGGGCCGTCAGTTGGAACCCTTTAATTTGGTTTGGTTCGAGGAACCGGTGCAGGCCTATGATCTGCCGGGTTCGGCCCGCGTGGCAGCCGAGATCGACACCCCCATCGCCAGCGGCGAGACGGAATACGCCCGCTACGGCTTCCGCGATATGCTGGAGCGCGGTTCGGCGGATGTGCTGATGCCGGATCTGGAGCGGGTCGGCGGCATCTCGGAATTCGTCAAGGTGGCGCATATGGCGGATGCCTTCGACATCCCCGTCTCGCCCCATGTCTATTCCGAACAAAGCCTGCAGCTATGCGGCGCGTTGAGCAACATCAACTATTCAGAGATGATGCCCTGGTTCGCCGTGCTGTATAACGAGAGCATGGAACTGGTGGACGGCGATATGCTGATCCCCGATCGGCCCGGCTTGGGCTTCACCTTTAACCCGGACGCCGTTGCCGGGATACGCGTCAACGCCTGAATAAGCGGAGTGAAGATATGAAAATCGCCAAGGTCGAGACTTACGTTGTTCGGCTGCCCTACACCACGGGTGGTGACGGCAACATCGGCAAAATGGATTGGAGCACCCTGGACTATGTGCTGATCCGTATCGAGTCCGAGGGGGGACTAGTTGGTTGGGGCGATGCCTTCGCCTACGGCGGCGCGGCGCGGGCGACGAAAGCGGTGGTGGATCACATGTTGGCGCCGTCGTTGATCGGCAAGGATGCCTCCGCCATTGGGCAATTGTCCTATTTTCTGCAACAGGGCAACCATCTGTTGGGCCGCTACGGCATTACCATGTTCGCCATTTCCGGCATCGATATTGCGCTGTGGGACCTTGCCGGCAAGGCCGCCGGCGTACCTGTCTCCACCTTGTTGGGCGGGGCACGGCGAGGTGAAATCCCCGCCTATGCCTCTTTGTTCAACTACAGCGACCCCGATGGCGTGGCCGAACATTGCCAGCGGGCCCTGAGCGAAGGCTTCAAATCCATCAAGCTGCACGAAACGGGCGAGGCAGAGGTACGCGCGGCCCGCATGGCCATGGGCGACGGCGTGCCCCTGATGGTCGACACCAACTGCCCCTGGACGCCCTGGCAGGCGCGGGAGGCGGCAATGTCATTTAAGCAATACGATCTGCACTGGCTGGAAGAACCGATCTTCCCGCCGGAAGATTTCGAGAGCTTGAACCGTCTGGGCATAGAGGTCGATATCCCCCTGGCAGCAGGTGAAAACGCCTGCACGGCCATGGAATTTCAGCAGATGATGAAGGCCGAGGCGGTCACCTACTACCAGCCCAGCGTGACCAAGGTCGGCGGCATTACCGAATTCCGCAAGATCATCGCCATGGGGGACCTCAACGGCGTCACCGTCATGCCCCACGCGCCTTATTTCGGCCCCGGCCTGCTCGCGACCCTGCACATCCTGGCAACCATGCCCGATGAATGCCTGGCCGAGAGCTTCTACTACAAAACCCTGGAAGCCAGCCTGTATGGCGAGGCCATCATCGCCCAGGACGGCAACATCACCGTCCCCACCGGCCCCGGCCTCGGCCTCGATCCCGACCCGGACGTGATCAAGGACTACGGCGACAAGGACGCTCCAAGCTAAACCGCGCCCCTGTCATGAAAGCCGGCGATCTCGGCCTCGGTAAAGCCTAATTCCCCCAGGACCTCGTCCGTATGCTGGCCCAGGTCGGGGGCGGGGTGGCGGACGGCGGGGCCGTCTTGGTTGGCCATGTAGGCGGCGGTAATGAGTTTTTGGCTGCCGCCCAGGCTGGGCGGGCCGTCCACATCGACGAATATATTCCGATGCGCCATCTGTTCGTCGGCAACCACGTCCGAGTAGCGGTTGATCTTGGCCACGGGCACCTTGGCGGCCTCCAATTTCGCCACCCAATTGACGGCGCTGTCCGTGGTCAGGGCCGCCGCGATGACGCCGTGTAGATAGACACTATGTTCGATCAGGCCATTGCGATAGAAATATCGGGGGTCCGCCATCAATTCGCCGTGGCCAATGGTGTCAAACAGAGCCTTGATCTGAGCCTCCTGCACGGCGGCGGTCTGGATAAAACCATCGGCCGTGGCGAAGACATTCACCGATGGCATCCGGACCACGGGCTCATTACCGGTTAGTTCCGCTTCCTCGCCCTCGACCGTGTGGCTGACCACGCGGGAGGCTTGCAGGGTCAGGGCGCTGTCCAGCATGGCCACATCCAGGCGCTGACCTTCGCCGGTCTCCCGGCGCCGGTACAGGGCGCCCGAAATGGCCAGCGCCGCCGTCAGCCCGGTGGACATATCGACGGGGAAAAACGCCGCCCGCGTGGGCCCGGTCTCGGGATGGCCGTTGACGTTCATCATGCCTGATGCGGCCTGGATGGCGCCGTCATAGGCGGCCACGCCGGCCTTGGGTCCCGTTTGGCCATAGCCGGAAATGGAACAATAGATGATGTCGGGCCGAATGGATTTCGCGAATTCATAGCCAAAACCAAGGCGGTCCATCTGCCCGGCCTTGAAATTCTCCAGCACCACATCGCATTCCTTGATCAGCCGGGTGATGATTTCCTTGGCCGCTTCTGCCTTCAAATCGAGCGTGATGCCGCGTTTGTTGATGTTGCACATCAGATAGCTTGGCGACAGGCCGCGCGCCCGCATTTCATCGCTGCAGATCAGTTTACGCAACTGGTCGCCTTCGCCGGGCTGTTCAATCTTGATTACCTCGGCGCCCAACAGGGCCAATTACTGGGCGGCGAAGGGCCCGGCCAAGACTTGGGTGAAATCAAGAATCCGGATGTTGGAAAACGCCTGGGTCATGGGAAAATCGTGCCTTTACAAAGAAGTCAGGAGTTCGCTCCGCCTAACGGTTGCGCTCGGAGAGGATCATCTCGGCGCATTTTTCGCCGACCATGATCGACGGCGCGTTGGTGTTGCCGGAAATAATGCCCGGCATGATCGAGGCATCGGCGATGCGCAGACCCGAAAGGCCGCGCACCCGCAAGCGGTCGTCTACCACGCTCATCTCGTCGTGGCCCATCTTGCAGGTTCCGACCGGATGGTAGATCGTGGAGGCGTTGTTGCGGATATGCTCGATGATCTCGTCATCACTCTGGGCTTGGGCACCGGGGCCGTGTTCGCCTTCCAGATAGTCGGCGAAGGGCGGCGTATGGATGATGTTCCGTAGTCTCTTGTAACCCAGCAGCATGCCCTGGACGTCTTCGTCCCGGTCCAGATAGTTGGGCTGGATCGCCAGGCGGGTCGCGCCGTTGTCCCGCACCAGGCTGACCGCGCCCCGGCTTTTCGGTCGGGTGTAGCAAATCGAAGCGGTACCGCCGGGGAAGGGATGAAATACAAATGCGCCCTGGGGGGAATAATCGAAACTGAACGGACGATAGTTGATCTGAATATCCGGCCGGCCGTCCTGGGTGGTGGAATCCAGAAAGCCGCAGATTTCCGTACTGGTCAGCCCGAACGCGCCGGTGCGGGAGACCCCGTATCGCAGTAGTTCGAAACCCATGCGCGGTTTGCTGCTGAGCATCTGGTTCAATGTGGGATAAGCCGCCTTCAGGCGCGGCTGCAGATGGATAAACAGATGATCGTGCAAGTTCTTGCCCACGCCCGGCAGATGGTGGGTCGGTTCAACGCCCACATCCTTTAACTCGGCGCCATCACCAATTCCCGACTGCAACAGCACCTGAGGCGAGCCGACGGCGGAGGCGGACAGGATGATCTCCCGCCCGGCCTGAACGGTGACCGTTGCGCCCGAATTATCAACATATTCAACAGCGCTGGCCCGCGTGCCGTCCAGCAGAATGCGGGTTACATTGGCGCCGGTGCGGATGGTCATATTGGCGCGGTTTTTGGCGAACCGCAGATAGCCCCGGGCGGTGGAATCCCGCCGCCCCTTGCGAATGGTGCCTTGTACGGTTGAGATACCGTGCTGATCGCCGGTGTTCAAATCGGATATTCGGGGGATACCGGTTGCCACCGCCGCTTCCAGAAACTTGTAAGAGGATTCGTTGGACGGCAGGGTATCGGAGACCGCGATGGGCCCGCCCGCACCATGGGCATCGGTCTCACCGTGCTGATAATCTTCCATTTTCTTGTACAGCGGCAGCACATCATCCCAGCCCCAGCCGTCGTTGCCCGCATCGCGCCAATCATCATAGTCCTGGGCCTGTCCGCGAATATACAACATGCCGTTAATGGAGGAGGAACCGCCCAGAACCTTGCCGGAGGGAAAATACATCGGCCGTCCGTTCAAACCCGGCACCGGTTCCGATTGGCGCAGCCATGTGGTGTTGGGGTTGGTCAGCAGATGGGGAAACAACACCGGAATATGGATGAAGGGATGGCGGTCCTTGCCTCCCGCCTCCAACAAACAGACGGTCGTCTTGCCATCTTCCGACAGACGCGCGGCCACCGCCGCCCCGCCGGAACCCGAACCGATGACGATATAATCGTAGTTCATGACCACTCCTTCAACCCAACTCTCAGCGCCGCGCCAGCGCCAACCCGATACCCGTGCCGATCAGCAGACAACCCGTGATGCGGCTGCGCAGTCTGGCCCGGCGCGCGCCCGACAGGACGCCACGCAGACGGCCGGCCAGCAAGGCATATCCCGTATCGAAGGTCGCCGCGATAACGACAAAGCTGACACTCATAAGTATCAGCTGCAGCGCCAGGGGCGCGGCCGTATCAATAAACTGCGGAAAAAATGCAGCGTAAAACAAAATCGTCTTGGGATTGGTGATGGCGACGATGATGCCCTGCCAGAACACGGCTGATTTGTCCCGCGGCGCGCCGGCTGTCGCGGCATCCAGATCCGCGCCTTTGGAACGCCATTCCCGTACGCCCAACCAGATTAAATACCCCGCCCCCAGCCAGCGGATCACATCAAACAGGTCCGCCAGAAACACAAACGCCGTGGATAGCCCCAAGGCGCCCGCGGCGACAAGAATGGCATTTCCGACGCTCGAACCAGCCACGGTCGCCAAACCGGTCCCTGTGCCGTGACGCAGGGACTGCGCGATGACCAGGGTGACAATGGGGCCGGGCATCAGGATGAGAATGGCGGTGGCCAGGCAAAACGCGAGATAGAGTTCAATGCTCATGCGCCATAGCTAGCCACAGTTGCCCCATTCAGGCAACAGCCCGGCAACAGCCTTGGCAGACCGATCATGAAGCCGCATTATGTCCGCAACAAGAGCGGGGAGATGGCACGGCATGACAGTGGATACATCGGAATGGTCGTTGGTTGGGCTGGTACGGCGGCAGGCGGCGGCGCTGGGCGAGAAGGAATTCATGTCGTTTGAACACGGTACCGCGTTGACCTACGCCTCGCTCGACCGGGACAGCGATGATCTGGCACGCAAACTGGCTGGCCTTGGCGTCGGGCCAGGTGACCGGGTCATGGTCATGTTGAAAAACCGCATCGAATTCATGCTGGCGATGATCGGTATCATGAAGATCGGCGCCCTGTTCGTACCTATCAATACGGAACTGAAGGGCGCCTTTTTGCAGCACCAGATGCGCAATGCCGAACCAAAGGCAATATTCCTCGACCACGGCCTGCGGGATGCCTTCGATGTGGTGAAAGGCGGCAGCGACAATCTGGCCGCGACGATCTATGTGGCCGGCGACGTACCTGAACAACGGCCGGAGGTCCTGGCCGGCGCCCCGGCAATGGCGTATGAGGCTTTCATGGCCTTGGACGGCGCCGGCGATGATGTGTTGGTCGACGCCCAGCCTCATGACATCGCCTGCATCATGTATACCTCCGGTACCACGGGGCCGTCCAAGGGTGTGTTGATGCCGCACGCTCATTGCTATCAGTTCGGCAACGGCATCGTCCTGAACCTGCGTATGACCGAAGACGACCGGCAATACATCTGCATGCCGCTGTTCCACGCCATGGGCCTTTTGATGCAGGGTATTTCGACCATGATCACCGGATCGCAGGCCTATTGCGTCGAACGCTTCTCGCCCAATACATGGCTTGACGATGTGCGCACCTTCGGCGCCACGGTAACCAATGCCTTGGGCGTCATGCCGGAGTTCATATTTCGCACGCCGGAAACGGAGCACGATTTGGATAACAAGTTGCGCCGGGTTCTGGCCGTTCCTCTGGCTGCGGAATGGGGCGAGGGCATGGAAAAACGCTTCGGCTTCAAGTTCGTCCAGGGCTATGGCATGACCGAGATCAATCTGCCTTGCTATACCCACGACGACGATCCCCTGAACCCCGGCATGGCCGGCCATGTCATTGACGACATGTTTGAAGTCCGCGTGGTCGATGCCGCCACGGACGCATCCATGCCCCAGGGCGAGATTGGCGAGATCGTGGTTCGGCCCAAGGCGCCGTTCGTTTTCAACCAAGGCTATTTCCGCATGCCGGAGAAAACCGTCGAGGCCTGGCGCAATCTTTGGTTCCATACCTCCGATGCCGGTTATTTCGACGAACAGGGCCGGCTGTACTATGCCGACCGCATCAAGGACCGCATTCGCCGCCGGGGCGAAAATATCTCCAGCTTCGAGATCGAGCAGGTCATAAACGATTACCCGGAGGTCAACGAAAGTGCCGTGGTCGGCATCCGGGTCGAGGGCGCGGGCGGCGAAGACGAGGTCAAGGCCTACATCGTCACCGATGGCGGCAAGGATATCGACAACGTCGCTCTGCTGGATTATTGCGCCGAAAACATCCCCCGTTTCGCCGTACCCCGGTATATCGAGGCGGTCGAGGAGGTCGCCAAAACTGCCACCGGCAAAATCCAGAAGGAACCCCTGCGCCAAGCTGGCGTAACCAACCGGACCTGGGACCGGGAATCCGTCGGCTACAAAATCGCCCGCCGGGTTTGACTTTAACGGCGGACGCTAATTGCTGCGCAGGACCCGGCCGTTCAAGGCGCCGGCATGTTCGCCGTCGCGCATGAAAAGCTGGCCGTTAACGAACATGTGGCTGTAGCCTTCCGACTTCTGAATATAGCGGCCGGCACCGGCGGGAAAATCGTGGACAAATTCCGGGCCGCGTAATTTCAGACCATCAAAATCGATAACGTTAATATCGGCGAAGGCGCCGGGCGCCAGAACGCCACGGCCTTTCATATCGTACAGCGACGCCGCTTCGCCGGTCAGTTTATGGATGCCGTGTTCCAGGCTGAATTCGCCCCGTTCCTTGACCCAATAGGTGAGAAAATAAGTGGGTAGGCTGGCATCCATGATCTGTCCGCAATGGGCCCCTGAATCGCCCAAGCCCAAAACCACGTTGGGGTCATGCAACATCTTTTCAACCGCTTCCATCTCCGGATTGAGGAAGGGGAAATTGAACAGGGCCAGACCATTTTCCTCAACCGAAAGATCGATGAAGGCAGCCGGCGCACTGATGCCCCGCGCCGCGGCCAAGGCGCCCAGGCTCTGTGTCGGATCCAGGTCATAGCGCGGCGCGCTGTGGGACATCAGGAACAGATCGTCCATATCCATGGGCGGTGGGTTGGCAACAGCCTGTTCAATCATTGAAGTAAGGTATTCGGAGTTGCGAAGCTTAGCCAATTTTTCTTCCATGGCCATGCCGCGCAGGGCCCGCCAGGACGGGGCCCGATCATAGGGCGTGCGGTTCTGGAAGCCGAACAGAACACCGATGCCCCGGGTGGTGGATTGAGGATTGATCCGGGCGCCTTTTTTCACGCTTTCCGCCACCTTTTCCAGAATCCAGCCATAGGCTTCTGGTACGGAACGGTTTTGCGCCAGACCGAAGGTAACCTGACGGCCGGTATCCAGGCTGACGTCGGTCATCCAACCCAATTCCGATTCCAGATTGCGACGCACCTCCTCTTCATCGCCGTGGGAGATACCGGTCGCCAATTCGACCACGCCCCGGCCATGGCTGCCCAGCGCCGCACAAATGCCCTTCAACTCGTCGTGCCTGGCATAGGTTCCGGGGACCGCGTCGCCATCGGGCGTCAGATGAAGCGGCGTGCGTGAGGTTGAGAACCCCAGCGCGCCGCCCGTCATGGCCTCGTCCACGGCATCATGCATGGCCTTAATCTGGTCTTCGGAAGCCGGCTTGTTCTCCAGGGCTTCTTCGCCCATGGCAAACAGGCGCAGGGCGCAATGGCCGACCAGGCCGCCCACATTGATGCCCTTGGGCAATCCGTCCAGGGCTTGCAGATATTCGCCGTAAGATTCCCAATCCCACTTCATACCGGAATTGATGCTTTTGGCGGGCACGTCCTCGACCGATTCCATTAACCGGGTCAGGTATTCCCGGTCTTCCTTTTTGCAGGGTGCAAAGGTCACGCCGCAATTGCCCATGACGGCCGAAGTCACGCCGTGCCAGCACGATGACGAGGCGATGGGATCCCAGGTAATCTGGGCATCGAGATGGGTGTGAATATCGACGAAACCCGGTGTTACAATATGGCCGTCCGCATCAACGGTCTCCTTGGCAATGCCGTCAACCTCGCCCACGGCAACGATCTGATCGCCCTCAATTGCCACATCGCCGCGATAAGCTTCGGCGCCGGTGCCATCGATGATTGTCCCATTTTTAATTACTAGATCGTAAGCCATCTCAATCCCCTAATACGTTTGCCCCTTGGCGTTGAGCCATATGATTGCGCGCCGAAGTCCAAATTGCCAGGGTTTTCCGGGATCCGCGGCAATTCGAAGTTCACCATTTCCCATTCGCTACGAGATTTCGTATTATATTATGGAAAATCACGACAAGGTCCAAGGCAACATGATCACCAACTGGTATTCAACAAATATCAATCCCGTCCACTTATCCCGACGGCTGCGGATCGCTTATGCCCTGTGGCTGTGGGAAACGGTCAATAATCAAGACGAACTGCCGAGCCTTGAGCAAATTCAATCCGCGCGCCTCTATGACGACATATCACCCTACACCGCCATCGCCGAAGGGCGGCGGGGGGGCGATGCCTGCGCCTTTACCTACGCTTCGGTCGGAAAAAAAATAGATGAAGTTTATGGCAGGGAATTGACTGCGCTGCCGCTTGGCGAAGTCCTGACCGATGCCGGGCGTACCCTGGCGGCGGAATCTTTTGCCGCCTTGCGCAAGGAACGACGGCCCGTGCATCTTGGTGTTCAAGGCTCGCCAGTCTTGAGCGGGGCAATTCAGATGATCGTTATTCCCCTGCGCCATGACGACGACGAGATGGAATTGGCCGGCCTGGTCTACGATTACAAAGACCCGACGGAACTACATAATTCGGCCTAATTGACCGCCACCGCGTCGCCCAAGGTGGGGCCGATTTCACCGTTGATGACCAAATCCGCATGGCTGTCCAGATCGGTGGGTTCACGGTTCAGGATCACCATGGAGGAGCCGTTCTGTTTCGCCATGATGGGAAAGCCGGCCGCCGGATAGACCACCAGGGAAGAGCCGATGGCGATGAACAGATCGCAGGCCAGGGTTTCCCGCTGGGCCCGCGCCATCTGGTCCTCCGGCATGGACTGGCCGAATGAAATGGTCGCGGTCTTCATGAATTCGCTGCCACAATCGGTGCAGATGGGCATGGTCTCGTCCGCCAGGAACGCTTCCTTTATGGGGTCCAGTTCATGGCGTAAGCCGCAGCCCAGGCATTTGGCGTACGTGGCATTGCCATGCAATTCGATCACCCGGCTGTCGGGTATGCCGGAGGCCTGGTGCAGTCCATCGACGTTTTGGGTGATGACGGCGGAAACTTTGTTGCGCTCCACCAAACGGGCGACGGCGCGATGACCGCGGTTCGGCTCCGCCGTATTCATGGTGCGGTCCATGGCGAATTTGCGGCGCCAGGATTCTCGGCGCATTTCGGCTGATGCCATGAAATCGCCGAAATCGATGGGTTTGTACTTGGTCCACAAACCGCCCGGGCTGCGGAAGTCGGGAATACCGGATTCCGTGCTGATACCGGCACCGGTGAAGATCACCACGCATTCCGCCCCCTCGATCAATTCGTGCAGGCGCTTGACGTCATCTTGATTTGCGAATTCCATATCTTTTAACCCAATGCTTCCAGGAACAGGGCGCGATAGTCTTCGGCGGACAGGGGCCGGGGGTTGCTGGCCGTGGTGTGATCGGCCACCGCATGGGGGATCAAAGGTTCGATCATCGCCTCCGTCACGCCCATTTCTCGCAAGTTGGCCGGCAGGCCGAGGCGGGCGTTCAGGGCCGCGACTTCATCTGCCAGGTCAGCCTTGGGCGGCAGACCCCAGATCTGTTTCACCCAGGAAAATTTATCGCCGACGAATTCCTCATTGTAACGGATGACCGCCGGTAGACAGACCGCATTCAGGGTGCCGTGGTGGAGGATCGGGTCCTGAATGGAGCCCAGCGGGTGCGACATACCGTGTACCGCGCCAAGGCCCTTTTGAAAGGCCATGGCGCCTTCCATCGAGGCCATCATCATCTGCCAGCGCGCCTCCTGGTTGCTGCCATCGGCGACCGCCTGTTCGACGAAGCGGAGAGCCCGGCCCAGGCCATCGGTGGCGATGGCATCGGCGGGGGGATTAATGGCGGGGGCGCAAAAGGTTTCGAAACAATGGGCGAAGGCGTCCATGCCCGTGCCGGCCGTCAGCATCATGGGCATGGAAAATGTCAGGTCCGGATCGCACAGGGCAACCTTGGGGATGACATGGGGGCTGCCAAAGCCCAACTTGCGGCCGTCATTCAGGATCATAATGGCGCCCCGGCCCACTTCGCTGCCGGTTCCGGCCGTCGTGGGGATGGCGATGACCGGTGCGATCGCGGCGGTGATCTTCGGCGCACCTCCCAGTATCATCATGTATTCGGACAGTTCGCCCGGATGGGTCGCCATCAGGGCGACCGCCTTGGCCAGGTCCATCGATGATCCGCCCCCCACCCCGATGACACCATCACAGCCCGCTCCGCGATATTGTTCCAGCGCCAGGGTCATGGCCGCCTCGGTCGGATTTTCAGGCGTACCGTCGAAAATCTCCGCCGCACTATTATCCGCCAAATGCTCCATGACCTGATCCAGCAGACCGGCGGCGCGCACTCCCTTGTCGGTTACAAATAATGGGCGCGAGATACCCAATTCCGCCATTTCGTCGGCCAACAACTGCACGGCGCCGAAATCGAACTGGATCTTTGTCAGATATGTGATGGTTGCCATGATTGCTCCCTCAACGACACGCCTCCCGGACACTTATAGCATCTCGCACAAATAGAACCGAGAGCGGTAGCTGAAAAACGATTTCAAGGCTGTCTATTTCGATTTTTGTTGTCATTCCCGCGAAAGCGGGAATCCACACTGAGTCTAAAGTCGTTTATATTTCAACAACTTATGAAATATTAGGCATTCAGGCATGGACTCCCGCTTTCGCGGGAGTGACTTTTTCAGCGGCCTGCTAGAGCATGACAGCCAAGAAAATAAGAACGATAAAGAAGAGCCAAAACAAAGAAATGGCCGTGTCGCAATTGACACGGCCATTCCTATTGTTGAGGGCCGCGGATGGGGGGCCGCGGCCCTCGGCGCTAGCAGGGGATTGCAGCGCCAGGGGACTTTATGGCAGTCGTCCTAGGACAGCCACCTCGTTGCTCTTGTCAGGCCCCACCGACGCTCGATCCGGCATAGGGGCCAACTCTCGGCAACTGATTTTCTCTATAATAGGAAAACATCTATGGGCGCGCATTGATCTAAGTCAATTTTCGAACGAAATTTAGAATCCTTAGAAAACAGCCAATTTTAACGACCGGCCTATGGCCCGCCGCGCCGTTCGCGGCGAATTTTGTCGTCCTCTGCCTTGGACTCGCTATAAATTCCACCCAACAGGCGGGCCAGTTGGCTGCGCCCCTGTTCAATCGCCTGTTCAATGGCCCAGATGATCTTGTCCGGCAGGCGACGGATATAACGGTCCCGACCAATCGTCTGGCGCACGCGTTGGCGAACCTTCAACCAGTAGAGCACGTCTTCAATGGAGCCGGTGTCCAGCACCTCGATCATTTTTTCGGTTGTTTCATTCTCCACCTCGGGGCCATGGCGCGCAATCATGGCTTCGGCCGCTTCGCGGATTTTCAATTCAAACTCTTCTGACGGCGTCTTGTCTGACATAGGTCGCAAACTTCCACATCCTCGTGATGCAAGAATAGCCGTTTTCCACCGACAGGTGTAGCTGCCCCGCCCCACCATCGATGGAAGCCAAGGTTTCCGTCGCAACCACCCTGATAGCGGCCAAAACATTGGTCGATTTTACAATTCGTTAAGACATCGATGGGTAAGCTTAAATACGCGAAATTTATATTCAAATTCGGGGTCGTGCCCCTCAAAATGGCATCCCGTCCGAGAGAGTATTCGTTATGAAAGGCATGTTGGTAGACGCAATTCACCCGCCCGTAAGGGATTCCGAAGTGCGTGAATTATTCAAACTCGCCCAGGAAAAATCCAAGGAAGGGCGGGAATCGCTCTACAACGCCATTGGTGATCTGTTCGAGCGCCGGGCCGGCGAACTACAGGCCGGCGAGCGGGAAACGATGCTCGAAATCCTGGAACGGTTGAGCCACGATGTCGAAATGTCGGTGCGCGCGAACCTGGCCAACCGCTTGAGCGAAAGCGGTGATGCGCCCCACGATCTAATTCTCATGCTGGCAAATGACGAAGTACAGGTTGCCTATAAAATTCTCGCCTCCAGCCCGATCCTGCGGGACGGCGATCTTGTGGAAGTGGTTCGCCACCGCACCATGCAGCATCAACTGGCTATCGCGATCCGCAAGGATATCAGCGAGGAAGTTTCGGCGGCCCTGGTCGAGGCCGGGACCGAAGACGTCATCGTGACGTTGCTGAACAATCAGGATGCGCGAATTTCGGCCAATGTTCTGGACTATCTTGCCGAAGAGTCGAAACGTATCGACAGCTATCAAAAACCGCTGGTCCGCCGCCCTGATCTGCCGACGGAGTTGGCGGAACGAATGCATTATTGGGTATCCGCCGCGGTGCGAAATTACATCGTCGACAATTTCGATGTGGATATTGACGATCTGGATGACCAGATGTCGGCCACCGTAACGGAAGTACTTGAAGAGAAGAAAGACGAAGAGGCGACGGGCGACGCCGCCGAACGTCTGGTCGACCGTCTGTTCGACGGCGGCGGACTATCGGCGGAATTCGCTCTGAAATCCCTGCATCAGGGGCAAGTTTCAATTTTCGAAATGGCCTTCGCCAAAATGGTGGGGATCAGACCGGTTCTCGCCCGGCGCATCATCTACGAACCGGGCGGCGAAGCCCTTGGCATCGCGTGCCGCGCGATCGGCATTGAACGCACGGTCTATTTACAGATCTATCAGCTGACCCGCAAAGCGCGTAACAGCGAAATTCGCCTCAGCAAGGACGAAGTGGTGAAGTTGACCCAATTCTACGAATCCATCACTCGAGAGTCAGCTTTTCTGGTCCTGCGCAAATGGCAACGGGATAAACGCTATCTGGCCGCCGTCCGGGCGGTAAAGTACTGATCCACCCTCAATCGACCCAGCGACCACGCTGCGGCAAAATGGCGCTGACATTTTTCGGCGGGGCGATGCGAAATTCGCTATAATCATTGAATTGTGGAACGGTCCTTTTGGAGGCGAGACCGCGAATGATTGATCATATGATTGATCCCTTTGGACGCACAGTCGATTATTTACGCGTGTCGGTCACGGACCGGTGTGATTTCCGCTGCGCGTATTGCATGTCCGAGGATATGAGTTTCCTGCCCAAGGCCGAGGTATTGAGCCTCGAGGAAATGGAACGACTGTGCCGCAACTTTATCGATCTCGGCGTCCGCAAGCTTCGCGTAACCGGGGGCGAGCCCCTGGTACGGCGGAATGTCATGTGGCTGTTCCAACAACTGGGCCGGCATCTGGATAGCGGCGCGCTGGACGAATTAACCGTCACCACGAACGGCTCTCAACTATCACGCCATGCCGCCGATCTTTACGCCTGTGGTGTGCGGCGGATCAATGTTTCCCTGGATACCCTGAACCCGGACAAGTTCCTCGCCATTACCCGATGGGGCAAATTCGATCGCGTGATGGCCGGTATTGATGCCGCACAGGAAGCCGGACTGGCGGTCAAGATAAATGCCGTCGCCCTGCGCGACTTCAATGAAGATGAATTGGATCGAATGGTCGCCTGGTGCGGTGAACGGGAACTGGACATGACCCTGATCGAAGCCATGCCCATGGGTGATGTGGGCCGAAACCGTGCCGATCAGCACCTGTCTCTCGCGGAAGTGCGGCGGAATCTGGAACAATCCTGGACCTTGCAGGCCAGTGATCATCATACCGGTGGACCGGCCAGTTACGTGACGGTGGCCGAGACCGGGCGGAAATTGGGCTTCATCACACCGTTGAGCCATAACTTCTGCGAAGCCTGCAACCGTGTCCGCCTGACGTGCACGGGCACGCTGTTCATGTGCCTGGGCCAGGATGACGCGGTTGATCTACGCGCACCATTGCGGGCCACCGCGGATGACGAGGTGTTGCGGCGGGCCATCCATGGCGCCATCGCGCACAAGCCGAAAGGTCATGATTTTGTTATCGATCGGGACCGCGCGGACCCTGCTGTTGCCCGTCATATGAGCGTGACCGGCGGCTGAGCGCAAATCCGCAATCGGGACACCATGTGGCATGACACGGGACGTCATGATGCCATGACCGCGCTGCGTTTTGCCCCGATTATTTTTCTTTTTGTCTGGTTATTTAACGTTTCCGCGACGGCCATGGAAGCGTTTGCCCAGCCGCGCCCGGCGGTTCATACGAGCGTGCCATATCTGGATCGCGCCGTATCACCCGCGGTCGCCGCGGTGATGCGTGCCGTCCGGAAACACGAACCCCGCATGGTGCAAGAAGACCTTGGGCAAGAAGTAGTATACGACGACCGTTATTCCCGCGCTACGGCGCAGGCTGTTGCACGTTATCAACGGGCGGCCGACGATGGGTTCGTCATGGCCCATTATAATCTGGCACGCTCTCTGGCGGATGGACGCGGCGTCCCGCGTGACCTGGTTCGGGCCCTTGAAAGCTTTCGCCTGGCCGCGAGCAAGGGCAACATCCCCGCCATGCTGCGATTGGCGGAGTTCCATCTGGTCGGACTGGGCACGCCTAGGAGCCGGGTCGAGGCGCAAGCCTATTATTTTGTCGCCGCCAGCATGCAGAACCTGGCGGCGGCACGGGCGCAAAGCCTGCTGGTGCCGCACATGAGCAATTTGGAACTGGAACAGGTGCGTAAGCGGGCACGCATATTAAGAGACGCCATGCCGAAGATCGATTTGGTCCTGCAGCGGGTACAGGAAACCGAACTGCTCACGGCGGCGGCCGAGGGTGATTTGGAAAAAGTTGATACTCTGCTGAAGCTGGGCGTCGATGCCAACGCCATCAACAAACTAGGCCGAACCTCCATCATCACCGCGGTTTGGCGGGGGCAGATTGAAATCGTACGCTCTTTGCTGGACGCGGGCGTTGATATCGACGCCGTCGACAAGGAGGGCCGGACGGCGCTGACCTGGGCCTCCATCAACGGATATCCGGAAATTGTCGATGTACTGTTGGCGGAATCCGCATTGGTGGATGTGCGCGACAACAAGGGTCTGACCCCCTTGATACGCGCCGCCTGGAATGGCCATGAAGAAATCGTCCAATCCCTGGTGAACGCCGGTGCCGATGTCTATGCGGCCGATGAAAATGGCATGACAGCCCTGGAACGGGCCGAGAGTGCCAGCGAAATCCAAATTGCCGCGGTGCTCCGTGCCGGCCCGAAAATAACCGCCCGGGAAACCGTTGTTCTGCTGGCTGATGACGATGGCAAGGTTGGCGCCATGGCCCTGCTGAACCGGAAGCGAGACGGCAAGGAAGTGATACTGAACAAAATCAATCAAATGCTGCAGGTTGACCCGACGGGCAAGATAGAGACCGGCACCGCAAGCAAGGAATTTCTGGAGCAGGAATTCGGCACGGTCCTGGAAACGCTGCCGCCGCGGGTTATCCGAAAGCGCAGAGTAGCCCAGGACTCCGATATAGTGTCGGTGATCTACGCGCTGCTGCTTAGGGCCTGGCCGTTCATTTTAATCATCCTCGTCGTGGTTGTCGTGATTATGCTGATTGTGCGAATTCGCAGACGACGCAGTTAGAGCAATTCCGATCTAATGTGAATCGCCCAACCAACTGGGGCGATTCTAAGTGATTGGAAAAATTGCTCTATTCTTAAAAATCAGAGCATTTCCAATCCGGAAATGCTCTAGTGCCACGCCGCTTGAATTGCCGCGTTGAGGTCCTAATTATGAATAAGAGATCGATGATCCCTGACCTCGCTCTGCAATTTTCCGAACGCTGAAATTCACCGGATTCGATGACAATGACATCGGCTGCGCATCACGGTCCCTTAGGCCGACCGGCATCCTCCATGCGGTGGGTCGTCCCTATTCTAGGCAGCATCATCGTACACACGTTTTTGCTTTATGATGTTTGGTATGATCGGGTTGCATTGGAGTTTCCGGAACCCATTGAAGTTACCTTGATTACTGAAATACCTAAGCCGCAAATGCCGACAGTGGCTATGAAAGCCGCCGAAAGCAGGCCGGTAGAAACCGCGAATTTACAAACGGAAGTCAACCGCACGGCACCCGTCGATCAATCCGGATCAAAGCCTGATGCACCCGTGGAACCGGTGCCGCCTGCGATGGTCGAACCATCAGTGCGACAACCCAAAGCCAAATCAGGAATTTCCCCCGCCGCGCGCCGTGCCAAGGCTAAGCCGCCTGCCCAGCGCCCGAACACAGAACAACCCGTTCACAAACTTGTACCCTATCTGGACCGGCCCGTTGGACCGGCTGCGTCCGCGGCGATCCGTGCCGTGAGGGATCATAACCCCCGTATTGTCCGTGAAGATCAGGGCCAGGCCGTGGTGCGTGACACCCGTTTTCAGGAGGCCACGGCCAAAGCCGCAGCCCGCTATGAATGGGCGGCGGAGCGCGGTTATGTGATGGCGCAATATAATCTGGGTCTGGCTCTGGCCGAGGGCCGCGGCATCGCACGTGATAATAAACGCGCGGTGGAGTACCTGCAAAAAGCCGCTCGAAAAGGCAACGTAGCGTCCATATTACGGCTGGCTGAAATGCATCTGACCGGCCTGGGCACACCCAAGGACAGGGTCGAAGCCCAGGCCCTGTATTATGTCGCCGCAAGCCTCAACAGCAAGGGCGGCGCCCAGGCGACAGTCATGCTGGGCGTGCATTTGAACAATGAGCAACTTGAACTGTCCCGGGAACGAGCCGAAATTCTGCGAGCCCGGATGCCAGCCAAGGATCCGGCCCGGCGGCTGGAGTTGGAGCGGGCCCTGATGATCGCGGCGGCGCAAGGTGATCTGAAGACCGTGCATGAAGCCTTGCAGTCCGGCGTCGATGCCAATGCGATCAACGAAGCGGGCCGCACCGCCATGATCGTATCGGCCTGGCGCGGCCATAGGCGGGTGTTGCAAACCCTGCTGGCGGCCGGCGTCGACATAAATGCCGCTGATTATCTTGGTCGCACGGCCTTGTCCTGGGCCGCCATCAACGGTTATCCGGAAATCGCCCAGGTCTTGCTGCGGGAGGCGGCAATGGTCGATGTACGGGATGAAGCCGGCTTGACCCCTCTAATACGCGCCGCCTGGAATGGCCACGAAGATATCGTCACGGCGCTGATAGGTCGCCAGGCGGATATCAATGCCGCTGATGATCTCGGTATAACGGCCTTGCAACGGGCTGAGGAGCAAAACGAGGCGGCCATCGTTGCCCGCCTGCGCGCGGCCGGCGCCCGATAGCGGGCGCGTCGTTCGAAACTTAAATTCGTCTAGCGCAGTTCGATACGGTGAGAATAGGTCTTGCCATCACTGACGGTAATCCGCTCGAAACCAAGCATTCTGGCCAGGTCAAAAAAGGTGAAGATATCTTCCACCGCCAGATTTCGGAACAAGGCACTGGCCCGCGCCGATGCGGTTAACTGCGCCAACACGCCACGGGCCCGATACAGGGTGGCGAAACTGTGTCCATCCAAACCCACGATGATCATCTTTTCGGCCTCATCCCCCTTGGCGAAAATCGCGTAGCGGGGCGGATAGGCGCGTTTTTGCTGCTGTTTGGTCTGGGCGACAATAAAGCCGACACGCATTTCCCGGCCGGCGGTATCCGTGACCGGCGCCCGGGCACGGAACACTTCCTCGCTAGTGATCGCGGGGTAGTAATAACCGGTATGCCGTTCCCCACCCGCGGCCGCGGCCAGGCCAGCGGGAAGCAGCGATAACGTGAAAACCATCAATAAAACGAAGCGCGGCATAATTTCTTACCCTTGGATTTGCTGTTATCTGGCATTATGTGGTCCCGACTCTCTTTTGGCCAATCAAAGTCTTCCGGGATGTTTGATGGAATTCGCACAAATTGGGGTAGCAGCGATTGATATGACTGGTGGTGAGTAGGCCAATGGCCGGCAACAAGATAACATTCATGGCGAGTGAAACGCCGCAGGCCGGTTCAGCTCTGTCGCAATTGCGCGAGCGGTACGGCGATGCCGATCCATCGGAAGCGGATGTCATTGTCGCCTTGGGTGGCGATGGCTACATGCTAAGCGTCCTGCATGAAACACAACAACTGTCCGTACCCATTTACGGCATGAACCAGGGCACCGTCGGCTTCCTGATGAACAGTTTCGAGCTGGATGACTTGCCGGCCCGCATCGCGGCGGCGGAACTGGCGGTACTGCATCCCCTGGCCATGACGGCGCGCGATGCCATGGGCCGCGAACACAAGGCCATGGCCATCAATGAAGTGTCCGTCTTCCGGGAAACCCGCCAGGCCGCCAAGATCAGAATATCCATAGACGGCAATGTTCGCCTGGACGAATTGATCTGCGATGGCGTGCTGGTCGCGACGCCAGCCGGCAGCACGGCCTACAATCTGTCCGCCCACGGCTCCATCATTCCCCTGGATGCGGATATTCTGGCCCTGACCCCAATTTCAGCCTTTCGCCCCCGTCGCTGGCGCGGGGCATTGTTGCCGGGCAGTGCCCGCGTCCATTTCGAAGTCCTTGAAGCGGACAAACGCCCCGTTTCCGTGGTGGCCGACAACCAGGAATTCCGTGCCATCGTGCAAGTCGACGTGGTAGAGGACCGCGAAGCCGAGCTGCGCCTTTTGTTCGATCCGGAACACAATCTGGAAGAACGCATTCTGAACGAACAATTCATTCCTTGAGGCCGGACGCAAGCATGCCTATGGAGCAATCATGACACGTCTGGCAATCGGCGGCCTTGTGCACGAGACCGTCAGTTTTCTGCCCGAGGAAACCACCCTTGCGGATTTCGAACGCCGCGCCGTGCGAAGCGATGGTATTGCCCCGGCGTTCGCTGGTTCAAACACTGTTTTTGGCGGATTTCTCAAAGTTTGTGAAGACAACGGCGTCGCCGTCGAAGGCCTGCTCTGCGCCGAATGTGCACCATCGGGCCCCGTATCAAGAGAAGCTTTCAAGGCCCTGACGGACGAATTGGTTTCCCGCGCGACGTTGTGGCGGGATGAGACCGACGGCCTATTGCTGCATCTGCATGGCGCCATGGTCAGCCGCGGCGAATTGGATCCCGAACACGCCTTGCTGGCGCGCCTTCGCAAAGCCCTCGGCGACGATTATCCCATTGCCGTGGCCATGGACCTGCATGGCAACGTCGGTGCGGAAAAAGCCGCATTGGCCGATATTTTGTGCGGTTTTCGCCACAGCCCCCATACGGACATGGCCGAAACCGGCGAACGCACCGCAAAACTGCTGCTGGGGCGTCTGGCGGGGAATATCAAGCCGGTCCATGCCCTGGCCCGGCCCGGCCTGGTGCTGCCGTCAATTTTCACGGCGACCGCCGTCTCGCCTTTGAAGGAGATCATGGATGATGTGCGGGCGGCGGCGGACCAGCCCGGCATTCTGGATGTCACGCTGTTCACGGGATTTGCCTATGCCGACGTGCCCGAGATCGGCGCCACCGTGGTGGCCATCGCGGATGGCGATGAGGCCCTGGCGATCCGCACCGCCGAGCGCCTTTCCTCCCGGCTGGTCGAGGCGCGGGAAGAGCTTTACCAAGCCGCCCCTTTGTATGAACCCTATGCCGCCCTGGACAAGGCGGCGGAGCTGCTGACGGACGGTTGCCGGCCGGTGGTGCTGTTGGAGCATGCGGATCGGGGCAACGATTCCACCCACCTGTTGGAGGCCATGCTGGCCCGGGACGTGGGCCGGGTCGCCATACCTTATTTGCACGATCCCATCGCGGCAAAGGCCGCTGACTCCGCCGGGTTGGGCGCCCAATTGATGACCACCCTGGGCGGAAAATCATCCGAGATGGCGGGTCCGCCGCTACTGTTTTCAGGATTCGTGAAATTTACCGGGCCGTTGCGCTATCGCATCACCGGGCCCTACCGCACGGGCGAAGAGGTTGATCTGGGCCTCAGCGCGGTGATTGACAATGGCCGGATCGCCGTAATCGTGACCACACATTCCGTCTCGGCGGTGGATACGGATCCATTCACGCAATGTGGCCTTGATATCGAAGAATTCGATATCATTGCGCTGCGGTCAAAGACCCACTTCCGGGCCGCCTACGAGCCAATCGCCGGCGCCATTCTGATCGTCGAAACCCCCGATTGGGGCCCCGCCGACCTGATCGGCCTGCCATACCGCAATGTTCCGCCGGGCGTCTATCCCATAACCATGTATGACGGTGGGGACGACGGCGAGGAAGATGGCGGGAACGACAGCGGGGGCGACGGTACAGAGAATGGAGTCTGATGCCATGCAATGCTGGCAAAATATCACGGAACAACGGCCGACTTTCGTCAGCCACCTTGAATGCGGCCTGAGCGGCGAACAGGTACCCAGCGATCAGCTGCACGGCCTGTCTTCGGTGGGGCGCCCGTTCCTGGTACGCTATGACTTGCCGAGCCTGGGTAGAAGCCTGAGCAAGGAAACCCTGGCCGCCCGGCCGCCGGATATGTGGCGCTATCGGGAATTTCTGCCAGTCCGAAACACTGAAAACATTCTCAGCCTGGGTGAATGCATGACCCCTATGCTGCCCGCGCCCGGGGTGGACGGTGATCTGTGGATCAAGGATGAAGGGCGGCTCCCCACCGGTTCGTTCAAGGCCAGGGGCCTATGCCTCGCCGTATCCATGGCCAAGGAACTGGGCATCAAGCGCATGGCCATGCCCACCAACGGCAACGCCGGCGCGGCCATGGCCGCCTATTGCCGCCAGGCGGGGATCGAGGCCTTTGTTTTTTGCCCCGACGACACGCCGGAAACCAACGTCCGGGAAATCGCCCTGCAGGGCGCCAAAGTCTATTGCGTCAACGGCCTGATCAATGACTGCGGCAAAATTGTTGGCGAGGGCAAGGAGGCCATGGGGTGGTTCGATCTTTCGACCCTGAAAGAGCCCTATCGGATCGAGGGTAAGAAAACCATGGGCCTGGAATTGGCCGAACAATGCGGCTGGCAACTGCCCGATGCGATTTTTTACCCAACCGGTGGCGGGACCGGGTTGATCGGCATGTGGAAGGCCTTTGATGAATTGGAAGCGATTGGCTGGATTGGCTCGGAACGGCCCAAGATGATCGCGGTGCAAGCCGCTGGTTGCGCGCCCATCGTGAAGGCTTTCGAGGACGGCGTGGAACATGCCGATTTGTGGCCCGACGCCCACACCCAGGCCGCCGGTATTCGGGTGCCCGCGGCAGTGGGCGATTTCCTGATATTGCGGGCGGTGCGCCAATCGGGCGGTTTTGCGATCGCCATTGATGACGAAACCATTTTCGCGGCGCGGGATGAAATGGCCAAGGAAGGCGGAATGTTGCTTTGCCCGGAAGGTGCGGCGACGTACGCGGCCTGGAAAATGGCCGTGCGGGACGGCCGGATTAGCAAGAATGATCGTTCTATTTTGTTCAATTGCGCGACAGGCCTGAAATATCCCATGCCCGGCGCCGGTATTCCCCTGGACCGCCATGCTCCCATTGATTACGGAGCCATGGCATGAGCGATCCCGCGCTGGAACTATTACCCATAGATATTGAAGCCTATCGCAACGGCAATACGGGCATTGACTATATCCACCGTTTCAACAGCGGCCAGCCAGGCCCCAATGTCCTGATCAATGCGCTGACCCACGGCAATGAAGTCTGCGGCGCCCACGCCTTGGCGGTGCTGTTTGAAAACGATATCAGGCCCCAACGCGGCAGCTTGACCCTGAGCTTTGCCAATGTCGCCGCCTATCAGTCTTTTGATGCCGATAACCCCGGTGCCTCCCGCTTCGTGGATGAAGATTTCAACCGACTGTGGTCCGACGAAATCCTTGATGGCCCCCGGCAATCGGTTGAGTTAACACGGGCCCGGGAAATCCGGCGGGTGGTGGCGGAGGCGGATTATCTGCTTGATCTGCACTCCATGCACCTACCCTGCCCGCCGTTGATGCTATGCGGCACCGCGCCCAAGGGCCGGCGCCTGGCCTTTGCCATGGGCGTCCCCGAGCACGTGGTCGCCGATCCCGGCCACGCCGCCGGGCCACGCATGCGCGATTACGGTCGTTTTGTGCCAGTCGATGCGGAACAAACCGCCCTTTTAATTGAATGCGGGCAACATTGGGCCGCGGCAACAGGTCAGGTCGCAATCGAGGCAGCCTTTCATTTTCTCGATGCGCTCGGCTTGGTTGAAAAAGACATCGCCTCACCATATTTGGTCGCCACGCCATCCTCCCAGCGCATGATCGAAGTGGTCGGCCCTGTCACCATACAAACGGATTCCTTCGGTTTCGCGGAAGATTACACTGGCCTGGAGGTAATCGCCCAAGCCGGCACGGTGATCGGCCACGACGGACCCCAACCGGTCGTGACACCCCACGACGATTGCGTTCTGATTATGCCCACGCACCGTCCGCGTTCGGGCCAGACGGCGGTTCGACTGGGCCGCTTCATCGATTAGGCGGCGCGACGGCGCATGGGGCAGGTCTTTCGGTTAGGGTTCTCCATCGCGCTGGGCGCCGTTGGCGGCGCGGTATTCTATTATTTCAACCTGCCCCTGGCCTGGATGCTGGGCAGCATGACGATCACCACCATCGCGGCCCTTGCCGGGGCGCCGGTGGCGTTGCATATGCCCTTGCGCCTTTCCATGACGGCGGTTCTGGGGACGTTGTTGGGCAGTGCTTTTACGCCGCAAATATTGCAGCAACTGCAATATTGGAGTGCCGGCGCCGTCACCGTCGCCATCTTTGTCACGATGATGACAGGGGTCGCGGTGTTTTTCCTGATGCGGATCGGCGGCATGGACCGGGCGACCGCCTATTTCTCCGGCACCCCCGGTGGTTTGGGCGAAATGACAATAGTCGGCGAACAATCGGGCGGCGATCCGCGCACCATTGCCTTGATCCATGCCACGCGGATCTTTGTTGTTGTATTCCTTCTGCCGCTGTTCCTGGCGGGCATGGCGGATCTGGATATTCCCAACACTGCCCGTGTGCTGGCTGGGCGGCCCGCGGCGGAAGGCAGCGAATTGGCCATTTTGGCCGCCTGCGCCGTGGTGGGCTACATTCTTGGCCAAAAACTGCCCATGCCGGGCAGTCAGGTTTTTATCCCCATGGTGGTCTCCGCCGCCGCCTATCTGGCCGGCTTCGTGGACGGTCGCCCGCCAGCCGAACTGATCGCCGTGGCACAGGTGGTAATCGGATCAGCCATCGGCGCGCGATTCGTCGGCCTGGATCTACGCAAAACGGCCAAACCGATAATCTTGGGCGTAATTTCTGCCCTAAGCATGCTGGCCATGGCGGTTGCCTTCGCCTATGTGGTTGCGCCCCTCCTCGGCCTGCCCATGTATGCCCTGTTGCTGGCGCTGTCCCCCGGCGGTCTGGCGGAAATGAGCCTGATCGCCCTGGCGCTGGATGTGGATACCGCCTTTGTCGCCACCATGCACTTGGTCAGGATCTTGCTGATTGTTACCCTGGCGCCGATATTTTTCCGCGCCATGGGTTGGAAATCCAACAAACATTAGTTGATCCGGGCTCTCTTCCGGGCGCTGTCTTAAGGTAATGTTTACCTCAACTGGCCATTATGGCGTGAGGGCGCCAATTTTGTTCGGATTGCACATGATTACACAGGAAATTCAACTCACTCTGGCGCGGCACAGCCGCTGGCTGAAAGATCAGCCAGGCGGGGCAAGAGCCGACTTCTCGTTGCAGGAACTGGAAGGCATGGATTTCGGTGGGGCGGATCTGACCCAGGCCAAACTGACCGGTGCGCAATTGTCCGAATCTAAACTGACCGGCGTGAATTTCCATAAAGCGGACCTATTTGCCGCCGATTTGCGAAATTCAAACCTAAGCGGCGCCGATCTATCCAACTGTGACCTGCGCGGCACCCAACTGGGTGGCGCCGATCTGACGGATGCTAATTTGTTCGGCGCGGATTTGCGCGACGGCACGCTGATGACCGCGGCCCAGGAAGGCGGCACCATGGTCGTCAACGCGGAAACCAGCAACCTGGAAATGGAGCGAGGTTCACTGAAAGGCGCCAACTTGTCCGGTGCTCGCCTGGCCAGTTCTGTTCTGGCGCAAACAGACCTATCTGGCGCCATCCTGACGAATGCGGTTTTGACGGATGCTGATCTGAGCGGCGCCATGCTGGACGGCGCCGATCTGAGCGGCGCTGATTTGAGCGGTGCCAGCCTGGAAGGCGCCAACCTTGGCTCCGCCAAACTGACCGGCGTTATCGTCAAGGACACTAATATGCGCGGCGTGAAGCTGTCCAACACCTCCATGGAAGGGGTTGATCTGTCCGGCGCCGATTTGACCGGCGCTGAAATCGTTATTTCCGTCGATAGTCTGCCCGACGACCTGCGCGATACCATCCGCGACCACGAAAAATGGATGGCCAGTTTCGGCGCCAAGGGCAAGCGCGCGGTTCTGGACGGGGCCGAATTGGACAACGTGGATTTTTCCGGTATCAATCTATCCGGCGCCTCGATGATTGGGGCATCGCTGACCGGGGCCCGCTTCATGGGTTCGGCCCTGAACATGGCGGATCTGTCCGGCACCAACATCTATAAGGGCAAGTTGGACAAGGCGGAGATGACCGGCATCAATCTCTCCGGCGCCGATCTGACCGATGCCAGTCTGCAGGAAGCGGATATTTCCGCCGCTGATATTAAGGACCGCGACGGCAACTCCACCGGCCGGGCCTGGCCAGCCAACCTGTCCGAGGCCAATTTGAGCCGCAGTAATTTGACCGCAACCATCCTGCGTGGAGCCAATTTGTCGAACAGTAATTTCAACGGCGCCAATTTGCGCGGTGCCGATCTGTCAAACGCATCCATTGACGGCGCCCGCCTGCAAGGTGCCATAATCACCGAGGCAAAACTGCCGAACTAGAGGTCGATCAAAGCGGCCTCGAAACCGATGGTCCGTGATGGAAGACGCCGCGAAGTCGATGAGCATGCCCAGGCACAGGGCCATCGCGCAATCCCAGTTCAAGCAATGGTACGATAAACGGCTTGCCCTGGAGCAAATTCCCTACAAGACAACACCGGATGGCCCGATCCGCCGCCGTTGGTGGAGAGAGATCGACCCGGCACTCCGACGTCTGCCGCCGCTGTTGAAGCTACTCGGTCTGTATAGTCCGGGCAGGGCAAACGCCCTGAATATTTCACTGCGTGAGGTAATGGTCGAACTGGCAAGACTGCCCGCCTGTTTTGACGGCTATCGCATCGTGCAAATCAGCGATTCGCACCTGGATCTACTGCCTGAATTGTCAGGCAGAATGGCTACATTGCTAACGGGTGTGTCCACCGATCTGTTGCTGCTGACCGGGGACTATCGCGACAGCCACAAGGCACCGCCCGAAGCCGGTTTGGCGCTGCTGCAACCCGTGATCAAGGCCATCGACATCCGGGACGGCGCCTATGCCTTGCTTGGCAATCATGATCCCGCGGCCGCAGTACCGATCCTGGAAGACATGGGCCTGACGGTTCTGCTCAACCGCACGGTGACCATGACCCGGCCGGGCGGCGCCTTGCATTTAACCGGCCTTGACGATGTGCATACTTTCTATACCGACGCGGCGCTTGCCGCACTGCAAGCGTCCCATCAAGGGTGCCGCATCGCCGCCGTACATTCGGCGGAAGTGGCCGATCTGGCGGCGGAGGCCGGCATCGACCTTTATCTTTGCGGTCATACCCATGGTGGTCAGATCTGCCTGCCGGGCGGGCATCCCGTCGTCAGCCATCTGTTCCGCTGCCGCGCCTTTAGCCACGGTTTGTGGCGGCAGGACGATATGATTGGCTACACCTCCAACGGCGCCGGCGTCAGCAGCATCCCAATTCGTTTCCATTGCCCGCCGGAAATAGCGCTGATTACCCTGCGACGCGCCAAATAAATCAGCCATTGTGTCGCTGTCACCCGACCCTAAATTAAAGACACCGGGTCGCGCCACCTGCCATACTATGGCGCGGCAATGAAGGAGTTTTGGGGCATGACAGACATGGAAACCAATGAATTGAGCCAACTTGGCCGCGCGGTCGAGACGCCCCAAAGCCCGGACGAGGCGGTATTGGAGCGAGTGGCCAATCCGCACCCGGGTGATGATTATCTGATCCGCTTCACCTGTCCGGAATTCACCTCCGTCTGTCCCGTGACCGGACAGCCGGATTTCGCCCATCTGGTGATCGATTATCTGCCCGGCGAATGGATCGTCGAGAGTAAGTCCTTGAAACTGTATTTGGCTGCCCATCGCAACCACGCCGCTTTTCACGAAGGTTGTACCGTCGCCATCGGCAAACGGTTGGTGGAATTGCTGGCGCCGAAATGGCTGCGCATCGGCGGCTATTGGTACCCCCGCGGCGGTATTCCCATCGACGTTTTTTACGCCACCGGCGAAGCCCCCAGCGGTATCTGGATACCTGATCAGGGCGTGGCGCCATACCGGGGCCGGGGCTGAGAGCAAGGGAAGGAACCGGCGATGGCCATCTACAAATCAGTCATCGAGATGATCGGCGATACGCCGATGTTGGAGCTAACCAATTTTGATACGGGGCCCTGCCGCCTATTGTTGAAATTGGAGAGCCAGAACCCCGGCGGCTCCATCAAGGACCGCATCGGCCTGTCCATGATCGAAGCAGCGGAGAGCAATAGCGACATTGCGCCGGGGGGCACGATCATTGAGGCGACGGCGGGCAATACGGGCCTGGGCCTGGCCCTGGTGGCGGCGCAAAAAGGTTACAAGATGCTGGTTATTGTACCGGACAAGATGAGCCAGGAAAAAATCTTTCACCTCAACGCCTTGGGCGCCCAGGTGATGATGACCCGTTCGGATGTCACCAAGGGCCACCCCGACTACTATCAGGACGTGGCCGAGCGGCTGTCGGGGGAGATCGAAAATAGTTTCTGGGTCAACCAGTTCTCCAACCCGGCCAATCCGCAAGCCCATGAAGAGAGCACGGGCCCTGAAATCTGGGCCCAGACCGAGGGACAAATTGATGCCATGGTCTGCGGCGTCGGCTCTGGCGGTACAATCACTGGACTGGCGCGCTATTTCAAATCCGTGAAGCCGTCGGTGGAAATGATCCTGGCGGACCCTGAAGGCTCCATCCTGGCCGGATTGGTTAATGACGGCGAGCCGGGTGAACTGGGATCCTGGCTGGTCGAAGGCATCGGCGAGGATTTCGTGCCGCCGAACTGCGATATCGATCTGATCGCCCGCGCCTATACCATTCCCGATCAGGAAAGCCTGGCAACGGCGCGCGAGCTGCTGTCCAGGGAAGGCATTTTGGCCGGTTCTTCCTCCGGCACTCTGCTGGCCGCCGCCCTGCGTTTTTGCCGCGAGCAAACAGCGGCCAAGACCGTGGTCAGTCTGATGCCGGATTCCGGAAACAAGTACCTGTCAAAAATGTACAACGATTTTTGGATGACGGATCAGGGCTTCATTCAGCGGCCCCAGCACGGTGATTTGCGAGATTTGATCACTCGCCCCTTTGATGACCGCGCCGTGGTCGCCGCCGGTCCCGATGATACTTTGATGAGCGCTTATGGCCGCATGCGCATGGCCGATGTCAGCCAGCTGCCGGTGCTGGATGACGACCGTATCCTCGGTATAATCGATGAAAGCGATTTACTGTTGGCGCTCTATCAGAACCCGGAACGTTTTAATGATCCCGTATCCGGCTTCATGACCGACCGCCTGGAAATCCTGGCACCCCATGAGCCGATGGAGAAGCTGCTGCCCATTCTGCGGGCCGACAGGGTTGTCATTATCGCCGAGGATGGCCATTTCCTGGGTCTGATCACCAAGGTCGATCTGTTAAACCATTTGCGGCGCAACGCGACCCTCGCCGGTTAGACTTAGGAGCTTACTTTCATGTCACGCAACCGCCACGGCATCGCGACCCGCGCCATTCATGCCGGCCAACAACCCGACCCCACCACCGGCGCCATCATGGTACCGATCTATGCCACCTCCACCTTCGTGCAGGACAGCCCCGGTGTGCACAAGGGCTATGAATACTCCCGCAGCCAGAACCCCACCCGCATGGCCTATGAAGCCTGCGTCGCGGATCTGGAAAACGGCGCCCAGGGCTACGCTTTTGCCTCCGGTCTGGCGGCCAGCGGCACCATACTGGAGCTGCTGGACAGCGGTGACCACGTCATTGCCATGGATGATTTGTATGGCGGCACTTACCGTTTGTTCCAGGATGTGCGCCGGCGTTCCGCCGGGCTTAAATTCAGCTATGTGGATCTATCGGACCAAGCGGCGCTGGAGGCCGCCATTCGCCCGGAAACAAAGATGATATGGATTGAAAGCCCGACCAATCCCATGCTGCGCCTGGTGGACTTCGCCGCCATCGCCCGGGTGGCGGCGCCCAGAGGCATTCTGACCGTGGCCGATAACACCTTTGCCTCGCCCATTTCGCAACGGCCGCTGGATTTCGGTTTTGATATTGTCGTGCATTCCGCCACCAAGTACCTGAACGGCCATTCCGACATGGTCGGCGGCATCGTCGCGGTGCGCGATGATGATGATTTGCGCCAGCGTCTGGCCTATCTGCACAACGCGGTCGGCTCCATCGCCGGGCCGTTCGATGCCTTTCTGGCCATGCGTGGCCTGAAAACCCTGCCGATCCGTATCCAGCGCCACAGCGAAAACGCCCTGGCCATCGCGCGGTTCCTGGAAGACCACGAAGACGTGGAAACGGTCTTTTATCCCGGCCTGCCCAGCCATCCGCAACACCAACTGGCGGTGCGGCAGATGGAATATTTCGGCGGTATGGTCACCGCGATATTGAAAGGCGGATTGGAGAAAAGCCGCCGCTTCCTAGAGCGCACCGAGCTTTTCGCACTGGCCGAGAGTCTGGGCGGCGTGGAAAGCCTGATCGAACATCCCGCCATCATGACCCACGCCTCCATCCCGCCCGAAGTTCGCGCCGAACTGGGCATCAGCGACGGCCTCGTGCGTCTGTCGTGCGGTATCGAGGATTGCGAAGACCTGATCGCCGATTTGAAATACGCGTTGAAATAGCCATGCGCAAACCAGGCAGCATGAAGGGGCTGGAGGAGCTGGGTCGCGTGCGCCTGTCGCCGTCGTTCTTCATGCGGGATTTTCTCTACAGCGAGATATCGGTGTTCTACGGTATTCCCAACATTCCCGACAACCCGGACCTGGCCATCGCCGCCGGTACGAAATTATGCACGGAATTGCTGGAGCCGCTAAAGGCCACGTTTGGGCACCTGGCCATACGTTCGTCCTACCGCAATGCCGCCGTCAACGCCTTCGGCAACGAAAACGGCCTGAACTGCGCCAACTCGGAGCGGGCCAAGGGCCGCCATGTCTGGGATCATCTGGACAGCCAGGACCATATGGGCGCCATGGCCTGTGTTGCCCTGCCTTGGTTCGCGGATCGATATGCGAATGGTGCTGATTGGCGTTCCCTGGCCTGGTGGATTCATGACCACCTGCCCTACAGCCGCCTGCATTTCTTCCCCAAGCTTTGTGCCTTCAATATCGGCTGGTCTGAAACCCCAGACCGCGCCATCTACAGCTACATCGCCCCACGCGGCTGCCTGACCAAGCCGGGCATGGGTAATTATGCCGGCGATCATGGGGATTGGTACGAGGACTTCCCAAAACTACGGCATGGCGTGGTCAATATAAGTTAATCGGCACATTCGGTTACGGCCGTTCAGCCAAACAGGTCTGGTATCTGCCAAATTTGGACTAAATTCACATTTTTTTAGTGTGTATATATTTTTTCTAAATTTTTTAATGTTGTTTATTGAAATATCCTCAATGCAATTGTATATATCCATTATGAACAAAGGAAAATTGATAGAGATTGATGCCCGCACCGTCCGCGAGTGGATTGAACGCGAGGAAGCGGTCGTCGTTGATGTGCGCGAAGCAGCGGAGTATGCCGAGGAGCGGATCCCCGGCACCCTGCCCTTTCCCTTGTCCGGGTTTGATCCCGAGCATTTGCCGGGGGAACCCGGCAAGAAAACGGTCCTGACCTGCTTCATAGGTCATCGTTCGGCCGAGGCGGCGGAGCAGCTCTTCGCGGCCGGCCACACTCAGGCTTTTCAACTGGACGGCGGACTATTCGCCTGGAAGGAAGCCGGTTTCGCGACCGAGGTCTAAGCCCCAGCCGCGCCGATCTCATTCCGCCATATAAGAACCCGCTAACGCGGCTGCAAAACAATCAACTAGACAAGGCCGGCGACCCCTTCCACCATGCCTGAAACGTCGGGTCGGAAAATCTTGACGCCCGACCCAGCATATCGGAGGACCCGCCGTGACAACGAACCAATGCGCGCATCTCATTGCGGGAGGATTCCCGCCCGGCTCCGCCGCGGGGCACGATATGGATTATGCCCGTCTGCAACTGCTGCAGAAGCTGCAATTCGAAGATCAATTGACGGTCACCGTTGCCAATGATTTTCAGGACATCGAACGCTGGCTGCCTGGAACCGACTTTCTGCTGACCTATGTCGCCGGTCCCTATCCCGAAGGCGCCGGCAATGAAGCGCTTCAGACCTGGCTGGAGCAGGGCGGCCGCTGGTTCGCCCTGCATGGGACGTCTGGGGGCAAGGCCGTCAAGACCGAACATGAAGGCCGACCGGTCAAAAAAATGATCAAGGCGGAGCATCACCGGACCCTGGGATGCTTCTTTCTCAATCATCCGCCGTTGAGCGAATTTCAGGTATCCGTGACCGGGGATCATGCGGTCACCCAGGGCCTGCCCGAAATGTTCAGCGCCCAAGACGAACTCTACCTCATTGAACTTCAGGATCCGGACGCGAGTCGGATTCTATTGACGACCGAGTTGGCAAAAGACCCATCGCCGCCTGGCTTCGGGTTTTTCTATGACGAAGATACTTCGCTGCGAGCGGACGGCAAAACCCGCGTGCTTGGTTATGCCCGCGATGTTGGGCGGGGAGAAGTCGTCTACGTGGGCTTAGGTCACTGCCACACGGGCCGCACCAATGGCCAATCGGCGGTGGACGCCAGCCTCCAACCGGATGGCATCATGCCAGCTGAATTTCACGGCGTCTGGGAAACGGACGCTTTCGCACTGTTGGTGCAAAACGCCATCGCCTGGGGCACCGGCAGACCCTAGCCGCCTTTCATGGGGGCCTGGGATAGCGTGACGAGTGTGATCTCCGAGGGGGCGCCAAATCGCTTTGGCGGACCCCAGTATCCGGTTCCCCTGCTCGTATAGACCCACATGCGACCCAGCCGGTGGAGACCGGCGATGTAAGGTTGCTGCAGACGCACGAAATAATTCCATGGCCAAAACTGGCCGCCATGGGTGTGCCCGGACAGCTGCAGATCGAACCCCGCGGCCTCCACTTCCGGGGCGGAACGCGGCTGGTGCGCCAGCAATATCTTCGGCGCGCCTTCGGGACTTTCGTCTAACGCCGCGTAAGGATCACTGACATGATGGTGGGTTGAATTCTTGGCGCTGTAGTCATTGATACCGGCAAAGACCAGATCCGCCCCGTCGTGATGGAGCACGACATGTGCATTCAGCAATGGATGCAGGCCCAGACGACGAAAGGCGGCGATCCAATCGTCGGCACCATGATAATATTCGTGATTTCCCGTAACCAAAAAAACGCCGTGCCGGGCTCGCAAATTGGCAAGCGGTGCCACTTCTTCGGCAAGTTGAGCGACGGAGCCGTCGACAATGTCGCCGGTCAAGGCGATGGCGTCCGGGTCGAGGCTGTTCGCCCGTTCGACGACAGCTTGCACAAAATCGCGCCTGATTGTGGAGCCCACATGGAGGTCCGAAATCTGGGCGATGGTAAATCCTTCGAGCGAGGCTGGCAGCTGATCCAGGGGAATTGTGACGCGAACCACTCTTGCCACGCGCCGGGCATTGTAAAACCCAACGATCGTGACGACGATGGAAAGTCCCAAAACGACAACCGCGCTTTCCTGTCTCCAGATCCATAAATCAAGGACGAGCATGGCAACGTCCCGAACGATCGTGAAAACCAGTAACGAGGACGCCCATCCCATGGTCAAGGCGCCCGCCCAGGTGAGGCGGTCGATAACTTTTTGATTGCCGAAAAAGACCCGCGACAGGGTCCCAAACGGGATCAATAGGGACGACAGGACCAAACCCGAGCCGCCCAGGAATTGCAATCCCCGGTCAATTGGCAGATCCGGCAAAAGTCGCCAGCCCAGGTAAAAGTGAAGCAGAAAGATTATCTGAAAGGCCCGAATGGCAAATCGCCGGGAACGCGTCCGTCTCAATTGGATGAAATTGGATCCGTCCTGAACATGGTCAGTTGCCATTCTTAAGATACAACCTCGAGAGAACTCACAGCTAGCCCAGCGCTCCGTCCGTTTTCAATGCGGTAATCGCGGCATCGTTCAAGCCCAGCCAGTCGCTGATCACCTGATCCGTATGCTCGCCAAGCACCGGTGATGCCTTTAGGCGCGTGGCCTTGCCGTCCACCCGGACCGGCCAGCCCGGCATCTTGAAGGGGCGATGGATGGGGTGAACCATGGTCTGCATGACGCCGCGTTCCTCGAACGTGACGTCGCCGTTCAACTCGTCCGTATCCAGCACGGCGCCCGCGGGGATGCCGGCCTCGCCAATCAGACGCATGGCATCATGTTTGGTTTGGGACTGCGTCCAGGTGGCAATTATTTCATCCACCTCCGGCATATTTTCCACGCGATCGGCGGGTGTCAGATACCGCTCATCGCCAATCAGGTCTTCCCGTCCGATTACCTTCAATAACCGGTCCCAATGTTCCGGGTTGGCGCGGCTGGTCATGATATAGACGTAGTCATTCGGCCCGCCCGGTGCGCAGGGGAAGAGCCCCATGGGCGCGTTGCTAACGCCCGGCACCTTGCTACCGCCCCGCTGTGCCGCCTTGCCCGTTCGGCCCTGGGTCGCGAAATTGACACGCATATAATGCAGCATGGCGTCCTGCATCGCGACCTGCAGGCGGTGGCCCTCGCCGGTCTCCCGCCGCTTGTACAGGGCGCCCAGGATTGTGATCGCCATCAGCATGCCGGTGCCCGTATCACCGATGGTGACACCGGGCCGGGTCGGCGGACCATCCATATCACCGGTGACGCTGAAAGTGCCGCCACAGGCCTGCGCGATCATGTCGAACGATAGATTCTTCTCGTACGGACTGCCTTCGCCGAAACCCTTTACCTGGGCATAGATGATGCCCGGATTGATCGCCTTCACCTCGTCGTAGGACAGACCCAGCCGCTCGATCGCGCCGGGGGCGAAATTTTCCATCATCACGTCCGCCTCGCGGATCATGTCCTTGACCAGAGCCAGGCCCTCGGTCGACTTCAGGTTGACCGTGATCGACTTCTTGTTGGCGTTGAACATGTGGAAATAATACGGATCGGTATCCGGTTTATTGGGCTGCAGGCGGCGGCCGGGATCGCCCCTTAGCGGATTTTCGATTTTCACCACGTCCGCACCGAGCCAAGCCAAGGATTCCGTGCAGGAAGGTCCGGCTTCAAACTGTGTAAAATCGATGACCTTGACACCTTGCAGGAAGGTGAAGTCGGTTACGTTATCGGACATTGGTGCGATTCCTCTTGGCTGGCATTACAGATTTTTTTCAAACCCGAGACTGGCACAGTCCACCACCATACGCCAATCCTTCGACGCCCGGCCTTCCATCGTAGGTTATGGATTAACCAGCCATTTCATGATGTGTTCCGCCACGCCAACGGTCTCGCCGTTCTGATTGGTCGCGGTCAGGGCCGCGCGGGTGCGTCCTCTTTCCGGCTCCAGATCCTTGATTTCGTAGTTCACCGTGATGGTATCGCCGATCTTCACGGCCTCGGTAAAGCGCACCCGGTCATAGCCGATGGACATGGGCGTCAGATCATCGCGTTGGTCGATGATCCGCGTCGCCAACAGGGCCGAGGCGGTGGACATAAAGCCGACCAGCAGGGCGCCATGGGCGACCCTGGTGCCGTATTGGGAATTTTTCATGAAGGCTTCGTTCACATGGGGAGCGGCGAAATCGCCGGTGATGCCGGCGAAGCCGTAAATGTCGCTTTCGCCCACGGTTTTGGTAAAGGTGGCTTTGTCGCCAATGGCCACGGGCAGGTCTGAAATGGGCAGGTCTGACATATGGTGATCTCCTATCCGACCGCATCCGCCAGCTTGCGCATGGCATCCAGATGCTGATCGATGTGAGTGAAGCCGGATTCCGAGGTCCGGAAGGTGACGGATGTCGCGCCGATGTCACGCCAGGCCTGGGCCTCCGACAGCCATTCATTCGGCCCCCGGTCTTCGGCGTATACCGTGGCGTCGATGCCCAGGCTGGCAGCATCGCGTCCCGCCGCCTGGCCCGTTTCGAGGTAGGTTTCCACCAGGCGTTTCATTTCGTCATCGGGTTCGGCGCGGGGGCTCATCAGCCAGCCATCGCCAATCCGGGCGGCACGGCGCACGGCCACCGCCGCCATGGCCCCGAACCAGACGGGAATGGGCCGCTGAATGGGCCGGGGGTTCATGCCCATGTCCGAGATCTGGTGCCATTTTCCGTCGAATTCCACCAATTCATCCGTCCACAACCGGCGCATCAGTTCCACCTGTTCCTCGATCCGATCACCGCGGTCGGCAAAGTTCATGCCCAGGGCCTCGAACTCCGATTTGCTCCAGCCGACGCCGATGCCCAGGTCCAGGCGCCCGCCGGTCAGGATATCGATCTCGGCCGCCTGCTTGGCCACCAATTCCGTCTGCCGCTGGGGCAACACAACATTGGCGGTGACCAGCCGGATCGTCTTGGTAAAGCCGGCGATCCAGGCGAACAGGGTCATGGGTTCGTGAAAGCCATATTCGATGGTGTAATGTACCGCCCAGGGCGCATCCTTGGCCTCCCGCGCGCCCAGGATATGATCCACCAGGGTCAGGCGTTCAAAGCCCAGCTCCTCGGCCGTTTCAACGAAATTGCGGATGACCACCGGGTCATTGCCGATTTGGGTTTGTGGAAAGGAAATTCCGAAGTCCATAAGAGCCTCATAATTCTGCTTTTGATTATCATAACGTCTGTTTCCATTCCCGCCAGCTTGAGTGCAGAATAGGGCAAATGGCAAAATCAAATCGCATGGTCACCGTGGGGGCCGCACAGTTGGGTCCCATCGGTCTGAACGAGAGCCGGGGGGAGGTCGTGGACCGCCTGTTGACGCTTCTGGATCGGGCCCACGAACGGGGCTGCGACCTGGTGGTGTTTCCCGAACTGGCTTTGACGACGTTTTTCCCACGCTGGTATTTCGAAGATCAGGAACAAATCGACCGGTTTTTCGAAAGTGCCATGCCCGGCAATGAAACCCAGCCCCTGTTCGACAGGGCAGCCGAATACGGCATCGGCTTCTGCCTTGGTTTCGCCGAGCTGGCGGAAGGCAAGCGCTACAATGCCTGTATTCTCGTGGACAAATCAGGCGAGATTGTCGGCAAGTACCGCAAGGTCCATCTGCCCGGCCATGCCGATCATAAGCCGGAGCGCAAATGGCAGCATCTGGAGAAAGCCTATTTCGATGTGGGTGACCTGGGCTTTCCGGTCTGGCGGGCCATGGGCGGGATCATGGGCATGTGTATCTGCAATGACCGGCGCTGGCCCGAAACCTACCGCATGATGGGCCTGCAGGGCGTGGAGATGATCATGCTGGGCTATAACACCCCGGCAACCGAGCCGCCCTGGGGCTTTGAGCCAACCCATCTGGCCAGTCTGCATAATAATCTGTCCATGCAATCGGGCGCCTATCAGAACGCCACCTGGGTCATCGGCGTGGCCAAGGCGGGCCGCGAGGAAGGCTGCGATATGATGGGCGGCACATTGATCATCGCCCCGACCGGAGAGATCGTTGCTCAGGGCCGCACCCTGGATGATGAATTGGTGGTCGCCGATTGTGATCTGGATGCCTGCAATCATTATAAGAACACGGTGTTCAACTTCGCCGAACACCGCCAGCCCGATCAATATGGGCTGATTACCGAAACCGCCGGCGTCAAACTGCCGCCCGAGTAAAGGACAAGACCAAATATGAAGCTGATCGGCGTCGATGTAGGCGGGACCTTCACGGACCTAATGTATGGCGATACGGACAGCCAGACCGTTGCTATTCACAAGGTTCCCACCACCCCGGACGATCCCAGCCGGGGCGTGATCCAGGGCATGTTGGAAATCTGCGCACGCTTTGATGTGGATCGCGGCGATGTGGACCATGTCCTGCACGGCACCACCATCGCCACCAACGCGGTGCTGGAATACAAGGGCGCGACCACGGGCATGGTCACCACGGAAGGCTACCGCGATATCCTGCATATCGGCCGCCACCAGCGGCCACAGCATTATTCCATCATGCAGGACATCCCCTGGCAAGACCGTCCCCTGGTACAGCGTCGCCATCGCAAGGTTGTGGCCGAACGCCTGGCCCCGCCCGACGGCGCCATCCTGACGCCGCTGGATGAAGACGCGGTGCGGACCGCGGCCCGAGAACTGCGCGAGGCGGGTGTGGAAGCCATCGCGGTCTGTTTTCTGTTTTCCTATATCAACCCGGCCCACGAAGACCGCGCGGCGGAAATTATCCGGGAGGAATATCCCGAATGCTTCGTCACCACCTCATCCGCCGTCTCGCCGCAGTTTCGCGAGTTCGAACGTTTCACCACCGCCGCCATGAACGCCTTTATCGGTCCCAGGGTGCGGACCTATGTAAAAGATCTGGAAGGCGCGTTAAGCGAAAACGGTTTCAAGGCGGATTTACACGTCATGGGCTCCAATGGCGGTGTCGCGACGGGCGCCATGGTCTCGGACCGGCCCGTGTTGACCTTGCTGTCGGGACCGGCGGCCGGCGTCCTGGGCGGCGCCATGAGTGGCGAGCGATCGGACCGCAATCGCCTGATCACGTTTGATGTGGGCGGCACTTCCGCTGATATCGGCCTGGTGGTGGATGGCCAATTCGCCGAAGCGACGGCGCGGGACACCTGGATCGGCGGTTATCCGGTCATGGCACCCATGATCGATATTCACACCATCGGCGCGGGCGGCGGTTCCATCGCCCATCTAGATGCGGGCCAGGCGTTTCGCGTGGGCCCGCAATCGGCCGGCGCAGAGCCGGGCCCGGCGGCCTATGGCAGGGGCGGCGCACTACCGACCGTGACTGACGCCAATGTGGTTCTGGGCCGCTTGCAGCCGGGCAACTTCCTGGGCGGCGAGATGACACTGGATGCGGCCGCGGCGCAAAAAATCATGGCTGAATTCGCCGAACAAATGGGCATGACGGTGGAGGCCGCCGCCGACGGGGTGCTGACCATCATCAATGCCAACATGGCTAACGCCATCCGCTCCCGCACGGTACAGAAAGGCCATGACCCCCGGGAATTCTCACTCGTCGCCTTCGGCGGCGCCGGTCCCTTGCACGGCGTCGATGTGGCGCGGGATCTGGGCATACCGGAGGTTATCATCCCCCCCTACCCCGGCATTACCTCAGCGGCCGGGCTATTGACCACGGATTTGAAATACGACGCCATCCGTACGGAGTTCCAGGTCAGCGGCAACGTGGATGGTGAACGGCTGAGCCGGGATTTCGACACCATGCGCGATGGATTGGCGGCACAATTCAAAACAGACGGCCTGGATGAAGGCGCCGTCGCGTATCAACGCAGCGGCGATCTGCGTTATGTGGGCCAGGGCTATGAGCTGCGGGTCCCGGTCGCCGACGGCCCGGTGGATGCGGCATGTCTGGCTGATATCTTCAAGGCGTTCGAGGCGATCCACACCACGGAGTACGGCCACGTGTTCGAGGATAATCCCATAGAGATCGTCAATATCCGTGTCACCGGCGTCGGCCAGATGCCGAAGATTGAGCTGCCGACCCAATCCCAGGGCGGCAACCTGAAAGACGCTTTATTGGACGAAGCACAATGCCATTTCCGCCAGGATGGCGATTTGCAGGCCATGGCCACGCCCTTGTACCAACGCGACAAGCTGCCCATCGACCAGCCGCTCGAAGGTCCGGCGATCATTTTGCAAAAAGATACCACGACCGTCATTCCCCCCGGCGCCAGGGCCACGGCCCAGGCGGGCGGTAATCTGTTGATCGAGACAGGAGCTTAGATATGAACATCCAGAAAAACGCCCCGGCCGTTGATCACGTCACGGCCTCCGTCATCCAGGGCGCGTTGGAGAATATCGCCATCGAAATGGGCTACAAGCTCATGCGCATGTCCTATTCCTCGATCATCCGGGAATCAGAAGATTTCGGCGCCGGTCTGGTGGACACACAAGGACGGGGCTTGGCCGAGTCAGCCCAATCCACGCCGCTGCAGTCAGGCCCAATTCCGGGATACGTGCGCGGCATGCAGAAAATCCTGGCCCAGCGCGGCGAAACCCTGAAACCCGGCGATGTGATCATGCACAACGATGCCTATTCGGGTGCGTCCCATGGCCCGGATGTGGGTTTTATCGTGCCCGTGTTCTACAGGGATGAACTGATCGCCTTCTCCGCCACCACGGCGCACCATCTCGATATCGGCGCCCTGACACCGGGCAGTTGCGGCATTGTCGATGCCATTGACGCCTATGCGGAAGGCCTGCAGTTCAAGGCCATCCATGTCTATTCAGAGGGCGAAAAGGTGATACCGGTCTGGCATATCCTGCGCGACAATATCCGCGTCTCGGATCTGGTGGTGGGCGATATGGAGGCGCAGATCGCCGCCGCCCGCATCGGCAGCGAACGGCTGGTGGAATTGATCGACCGCTATGGCAAGACAGTTTTCCAGGCCGCCTGCGAAAACGTCATGGATCATTCCGAACGCCTGATGCGCCAGGCCATCGCCGCCCTGCCCGACGGCACTTATGCGGCGACCACCTATATCGACGGCTATCTGGATGATCCCAATCCCGCCAACAGGGAACTGCCCCTGGCCGTCGCCATCACCGTGGAAGGCGACGAAATGGTCGTGGATCTGACCGGTACCGCGCCGCAGATCCCGGACAAGCCCATTAATATGCCCCTGCACGGCACCGTCGATATCGCCATCTGGCTGACCGTGCGTTCGGTGCTACTGGACACGGACGTGCATGGCCATATTCCGGTCAACGACGGCTTGGTCCGTCCCATCAAAATTGTCGCGCCGGAAGGCTGTCTGGCCAATCCCATCTTTCCCGCCCCCACAATCGCCCGTTTTTGTCCCGGCAACCAATTGGCGGACACGGTGATGAAGGCCCTGGCGGGCGTCGCCCCCAGCCAGGTTTCCGCCGGGATCGGCAATCTGCGGGTGATCGCCTTCACCGGCCTGCAGAATTCGGAACATTGGGTGCATATGGAGATATTCGAAGGCAGTTACGGCGGCCGTGACGGCAAGGATGGCATGGACGCGGTGGATACCCTGTATGCCAACACCCGCAACAATCCCATCGAAGACATCGAAAGCCACCTACCCCTGCGGGTGGACCGCTATGAGCTGCGGGAGGATGTCTGCGGCGCCGGGCAATGGCGCGGCGGTCTCGGCTCGGTGCGTGAATTTGTCTATCTCGACGATGGCGGCGCCTCGATAGAGGGCGAAGGCCACAAGTTTCCGCCATGGGGCTTCCGGGGCGGCAATGACGGCGGCTCCGCCGGTCTGCGCCTGGACCGTACCGACGGCAAGGGCGGCGAACTGCCCTCGAAGCTACCTTATACACCCGTGCAGGCGGGCGACCGGTTTGTCTGCGTCGGGCCGGCGGGGGGAGGCTATGGCGATCCCCTGTTGCGCGACCCGGAACAGGTCCTGGCCGATGTCACGGACGGCCTGATCTCCATCGATACGGCGGCCAACGACTATGGCGTTGTCATAACCGATGATCTGGCCGTGGATGACGCCGCCACGGCGCAGCGTCGAGGCTAGCCTGCTGGGTTCGAAGTCCTCAGTATTATTGGAGACCACATGAGTTACTACGATCTTGGTGTGTTCAAACGCACCGTTACGACTGAATCCGCCGACGCACAATTGTGGTTCGACCGGGGCCTCAACTGGCTGTACGGCTACAATCATGCCGAAGCTATTGCCTGTTTTGAAAAGGCCTTGGCGCAGGACGGCGAATGCGCCATGGCCCACTGGGGCATCGCCTACGCCTCCGGCCCCAACTACAATCTGCCCTGGCACTTGATGGATCCGAAGGGCAAGGCCATGGCCCTGGGCGCCGGCTATGACGCCGCCCAGTTGGCATTGTCCCATGCGGCTGCGACAACAGATGTGGAACAGGCCATGATCGGCGCCCTTACTGCCCGCTATCCCCAGCGCGACCCGATCGATGATCAATCGGGCTGGAACGACGATTTCGCCGATGCCATGCGCGGCGTCTATCAATCCTTTCCCGATGACCTGGAAGTCTGCGCCATATTTTGCGAAGGCATCATGGTCCGCACACCGTGGAAAATGTGGGATCTGAAAACGGGCGGCGTCGCCAAGGGCGCCGGCACGGCGGAGGCGCAGGAGGTCCTGGAGCGGACCTTCGACAATATCCCCGCCGCCTGGGAGCATCCCGGCGTCCTGCATCTTTATATCCACCTGATGGAGATGTCGCCGTTCCCGCAAAAAGCTCTTCGCGCCGGCGATTGCCTACGCGATCTGGTGCCCGATGCGGGGCATCTTATCCATATGCCGACCCATATCGATGTGCTGTGCGGTCAATATCGCGATGTGGTGGTCTATAACCAAAAGGCCATCGCGGCGGACCGGAAGTTTCTGGCCCAGGCCGGCGCCATGAACGTCTATTCCCTGTACCGGGCCCACGACCATCATTTCGCCATCTACGGCGCCATGTTCCTAGGCCAGTACACGCCTGCAATCAAGGCCGCGCAGGAGTTGATCGACACCACGCCGGAAGACCTCCTCCGCGTCGAATCTCCGCCCATGGCGGATTTTATCGAGGGCTATCTCTCCATGAAGCAGCACGTGCTGGTGCGTTTCGGAAAATGGCAGGATATTGTCGATCAGCCCCTGCCCGATGATCAGGATCTTTATTGCGCCACCACGGCCATGATGCGCTATGCCAAGTCCGTGGCCCATTCCGCCACGGGCAATGTGGCCGAGGCCGAGGTGGAGCGCGATGCCTTCCTGGCAGCCAAGGCAAATGTACCTGATACCCGTCGGGTCCATAACAACACCGTGGTCGATCTATTGGAGATCGCCCAGGAAATGCTGAACGGCGAATTGGAATACCGCCGGGGTAATTACGACGTGGCCTATGACCACCTGCGCCGCTCGGTGCAGTTGGATGACGATCTGCCCTATGACGAGCCATGGGGCTGGATGCAGCCGACCCGTCATGCCCTGGGCGCCTTGTTGCTGGAACAGGGCCATGCGGAGGAGGCCGAGGCTGTCTACCGGGCCGATCTGGGCCTGGATCAAAAACTAAGCCGGGCCTGCCAGCATCCCAATAATCTATGGAGCCTGCACGGCCTGCACGAATGTCTGACGCGCCGGGGTGAAACCACCGAGGCTTTGTTGATCAAACAAGCCCTGGATCAGGCCCTGGCGCGGGCGGAGGTCACCGTCAACGCCTCATGTTATTGCCGGCAGAACGCCGCCGCTTAGGACGATTGTGCAAGCGGCTGCGCGATTTCGTCGATTTCGTCGTCTTCCATGCCGACCCGTTTGGCCGCCCCCTTGATGTCGTCCCAGGCTTCCTGCGGGAGGGGCACGCCATTGGCCAGGCGTTCGGCCTTGACCTGGCGTTCCTTGTCGCCGGGTACCAGGATCGGTTCGTCCGGATTGGCGGGCGTGGCGCTTTTCACATAGTCGATGTAACGGGTGATATCATCGGCGAAGCCGCCGCCGCGATCAAAGACCTCAACGGACAGATAGATCGACAGCATGCCGTTGGCGAAATGCTCGTTCTCGATCCCAGTGGCCCGGTTGCCAGTCAATGACCCACCGAGCAATTCACAAATAAAGGCCAGGCCTGAACCTTTATGTTCACCCATGGCCCGGATCGCGCCAAAGCCGTTGCGTTCGTTGGGCGGTGCGTCGGGACCGGCGGTGCCGTACAGGATTTCAGGGTTCGTCGACAGGGTTCCGTTCTCGTCAATCAACGCACCCTCGGGCAATGGTTTGCCGCCTTTATAGGCGACCAGAACCTTGCCCTCCGCCACCACGGAGGTGGCGAAATCCAACACCACCGGCGGGTCGTCGCCACGGGGCACGCCGACGCAGAACGGCGCGGTCGAGATGCGGGCTTCCGTACCGCCAAAGGGTGCGACCAGGACCGAGCCGCGGGCGTTGACGAAATGGATCGAAACATAACCTTCGGCGGCCGCCATTTCGGCCCAATCGCCAATGCGCCCCAGATGGCCGGAATTGTTCAGAGCGACTACGGCGGCGCCGTTTTTCGCGGCCTTGTCCAGGCCCAGGCGCACGGCCTGTTCGCCGATGGTCTGACCAAAGCCGTATTGGCCATCCAGGATGCACAGGGCGTCGCTGTCGAAGCCGATATGCACCTTGCGCCCGGCATGAAAAATACCTCGCTTCAACCAGTCGATATAGCGCGACGTGCGCAGCACGCCGTGGCTGTCGTGGCCGGTCAGGTTCGCGCCCAACAGACGCATGGCGATACGGTCCGCCTCGTCCCGCAAACAGCCGCCGCGATCAAAAGTTTCCGCGATCAGGGCCTCTAGCTGCCCTGCATCGATTCTCAACGACATTCATTACTCCTGAAAAATATCTCTAATTTGCTTGTCCAGCGACGCCTAGTTCATGGCGGCGATGCCGGGCTGAATCTCATTGATCATCAGCTTGGTCTGATGAATGGTATCCTTGTCGTCCGAAGCCAAGGGCCGCAGGATAAGTTTCGGCAGACCGGCATCGGCGAAGGCCTGAACCTTTTGCAATACTTCCTCGGCCCCGCCGACAGCGAAGCTGTCCCGGGAATTGCGCCCGCCGACCCGCTCAAACCGTTCGGCGGCGCGGACCACCACATCGTCATCCCACTTCCCGAAACGGAAGTTGATGCCTGTGCCGAAATGGTCATCCTCGAACTCCCGGCCGGCATCCGTCATACCCTGTTTAATCTTCTCGACAGTGATCCCGGCCTGTTCAGGATTCTCGAACGAGGCCTGCCAACCGGTGCCGTATTTTATCGTGCGCCGGACCGCCGCGTCGGAGGAGCCGCCGATCCACAGGGGCAACTCCTTCTGCACCGGCAGGGGCGAAATCCGCACACCGTCATATTGGAAGAATTCGCCATCCAGGGTGACGGTCTCGCCCTTCCACAGCCGCGAGATAATCTCCAGACCCTCATCGGTCCGCTTACCCCGGCGCTTCGTGGGTGTGCCCGTGGTCCGCCAATCCGCCGAAAAGGTACTGCCAATACCGAAAGCCGGCAGTATACGGCCGTTGCTCAGCACATCGATGGTGGCGCACTGCTTGGCCAGCACCAGGGGATTGCGCAGGGCGACAGAGGCCACGTTCATGCCGAACTTCAGCTTTTTCGTGGCGCCTGCGATGGCGGCCATGGTCGTCATGCATTCCAGCATGGGTTCCTTGGAGACCAGGGTATCGGTCTGCCATATGGAATCAATGTCGCCTTCCTCGCACATCTGTACCCAACGCCAGAAGCCGTCGGTGCTGGTGAACGGATAGGTCGATAAGCCAATTCCGGCGCGAATACTCATTGCTTCGCTCCTCCTTCTATGTTTCGCCCAGCATAGCGGCCAAGGAAGCAATGGTGAAGGGCCAGTACCGTTGGCGCCACGTCATAAGTCGTCTTGCCACAGCCCATATGGCCACCTTACGCTAGGCAAACGGTAAGCGGAGCGGAGGCCTCATGAAATTTGTGCAAAATGCCTGGTATGTGGCGGGATGGGCCTTGGAATTCGGAGACGACCTGCGCCGGGTAACCATATTGGCGGAACATCTGGTCATGTACCGTGATTCCCATGGCACGGTGGTGGCGCTGGAAGACCGCTGCCCCCATCGCCTGTTGCCGCTATCCATGGGCCGGCGGGTCGGTGATGATATCCAATGCGGTTATCACGGCATGACCTTCGATGGCACCGGCAAATGCGTCCGGGTGCCCGGCCAGGACACGATTCCGCCCCAGGCCTATGTGGAAAGTTATCCCGTCCATGAGCGCCACGACATTGTCTGGGTCTGGATGGGGGCGCGGGAGCTGGCGAATGCGGACAACATCTTCGACATGCCGGAATTCACGGCACCCGGTTGGGATGCCCACCAGGGCGGACAACTACATCTTGGCTCGCACTATCTGAACGTGGCCGAAAATCTGGTCGATCCGGCTCATGTCAGTTTCGTCCACCCCACCACCCTGGGCAGCGCCGCCAGCGAGGACGTGGTCGTCGAAGCCGACACCAAGGCCGATCCCATCGTTGCCTGGCGCTGGATCCGTGATGCGCCACCCGTGGGATTTTTCCAGGAATTCGGCGGCTTCAACGGCAACGTGGACCGCTGGCATTACTACTATCTCCATTTACCCTCCACCGCCGTGATCGATTTCGGCAGTGCCGCCGTCGAGGAACGGTTGGCGGAATGTGACCGGGACAAGGGCGTGCGCATCTTCGCCATCCATTTCCTAACACCCGTGGATGAAACCAACACCATCGACCGTTGGATGCATATTCGGAACACCGCCACCAACGACGATGCGGTATCCCGTAGAATGGACGATCTTTTCGACATCGCCTTCGCCGAGGACAAGCTTATTCTCGAAGCCATTCAGGAAGAGGAAAACCGGCCCGCCAAACGCCCGCCCATTCGGGTCAGTTTCGACCGGGGACCCAACGTTTACCGCAAACGCATTGAACGCTTAATCGCCGCCGAGCGGTCGGCGACATAAGAAACATTCAGAGCAGGAGGAAGCCCCATGCGGGTGATGACGACCATTCCACAACACGATCTGCGTCAGGTGCCAGACGCGGTACGGGCGATCGAAGCCAAGGGCTATGACGGCGTCACGACGCTGGAAAACCGCCACGATCCCTTCATGCCCCTGGGTGTCGCCGCAGTTAATACGGAACGGCTACAGCTATCCACCGGCATCGCCATCGCTTTTGCCCGCAGCCCCATGACGGTGGCCAATATCGGCTGGGATCTGCAATCGGCTTCGAACGGCCGTTTCGTGCTTGGCATCGGCAGTCAGGTCAAAGGACATAACGAACGCCGATTTTCGGCCCCCTGGACCCCGCCGGCACCGCGCCTGCGGGAATATGCCCAGGCCCTGCGCGCCATCTGGAACAACTGGAAGACCGGCGAGGCCTTGAATTTCGAGGGCGAGCATTACCGGTTCACCCTGATGACCCCAAATTTCACGCCCGAGCCAATAGATAGCTCGCCCCCACCCATTACCGTGGCAGCCGTGGGCCCCGCCATGATGAAGGTGGCCGGCCAGGAATATGACGGCGCCCGCCTGCACGCCTTTTGCACCCGCAAATATCTCGAAAACATCGTTATCCCTCGTCTTCAAAGCGCCCTGGATAGCGTCGGCCGGGCCCGCGAGAGTTTCGAGATTTCCGGCGGCGGCTTTATCGCCACCGGTCCGGACGATGAAACCGTGGACAAGGCCCTGGAATGGGTGCGCATGCGTGTCGGCTTCTACGGCTCCACGCGCGCCTATTGGCCGGTTTTTGAACAGCACGGTCTGGATGATCTAGGCCACAAGCTGAACCACATGTCCAAGACCGATCAGTGGGACAAGATGACGGCGGAAGTCAGTGACGATGTGGTCCGGCTATTCGCCGCCGTCGGCCGCCATGACGAGATCGCCGCCGCCATCGAGGAACGTTTCGGCGGTATTTCCGATGCCGTATCGGACAGCGCCTCGTCCGAACTGCGGGGCAGTCTGCCCGCCGGCGTGATCCAGGATATCCAACGCATACCAGCCGCCTTCGGGGGTTTCAAATGAGTGTGTTGCTGGTTACCGGCGGCAGCCGGGGGATCGGCGCGGATGTCGCCCGATTAGCGTCCGAGCGAGGCTGGCACGTCGGGATCAACTACACGGCGGACGAAGACAGTGCGCAAAATGTCGCCTCCGATGTCCGTGATCAGGGCATGAAGGCCACCGTCGTCAGGGCGGATATCTCGAAGCCGGATGACGTCGAGAAATTATTCAGCCGCACGGCGGAAGAGCTCGGCCAGATCACCGGGGTCGTCAACAGCGCCGGTATCGCAACGGGTATTGGTCCCATTGAGGAGCTCGACATTGAAGCAACCCACCGCATGCTGGAGATCAATGTCTTTGGTTTATTCCTTTGCTGTCGCGCCGCCGTGCAACGAATGGCGAAACGCCACGGCGGACAGGGCGGCGCCATCGTCAACATCTCTTCGGCCGCATCCAGGTCCTATTCTCCGGGGTCTTTCGTGGATTACGCCGCCGGCAAGGCAGCCGTCGATACCTTGACCATCGGCCTTGCCAAGGAGCAAGCGCCGCAAGGCATCTGTGTATTCGGGGTCAGACCCGGCGTCATCAATACGGATATGGTGAAAGCCGGCGCCGAGTTAAGTCCAGAATGGTTGAAGACGGTTGTCGCGAGTACGCCGAACGGCCGGATCGGCGAGGTGCGGGATGTATCAGGCGCCGTGCTGTGGCTGCTCTCGGAAGAAGCCCGCCATTCAACGGGAAGCATTATTGATATATCCGGAGGGCGGGCCACGCAATAGCTCACCATTCTCGATATCTGGCCGATATTTAGATTTTCGGTTTGCGACCGGTGATGTGTTGCAGGATGTCGGGAATGAACTCTCTGACCGAGACATCGACAAAACCGGCCGCCTCGAAATATCCAATACATTCGCTTGGCCGGTGCGGCAGGGCAGTGGAATTGAACAGCACACCATGAATGGCGCACATGGCCGGAATGAGCGGGCCGTGCCAATCCTCGTTGATCATCTCGCCGCAGATATGCATCTCGCCGCCCGGCACCAACGCGTCATAGGCTTTCTGAACCACTTGAGCGATGACCTCTCCGGAATATTGCGGGAGATTGGAGTTCATCAAAATGACGTCGGCCCCGTCAGGGAACGGATCGGAGGTGAAATCGCATTTTTCCGCGCTGACCCGATCTTCCACGCCATGTTCGGAGATAAACTCGCGGGAGATAACCACCACTTCGGCCAGATCCAGAACCACGGCCTGAAGCTCCGGATATTTCTTCGCCGCCTCGATCGAATAGGCGCCGGAACCGCCGCCCAGATCCAGCAGCTTGTGACGGCCGCTCAGATCCACCTCCGCCAGAAACTTGCGGGCCGCGCCCAAACCAACGCTGGAGGTTGCCTGATGGTAGCGCCGTGCATGTTCGACGGTGAAGCCTTCGTTATAAAAGCCCAAGGTCTGCTCCGGACCTTTATTTTGCAGCCGGTCGCCCAGCTTCCCCCAGTTTTCCCATTGATGATGAAACCAGGAAATCCATCGGCCGGCATAGCTGCGGGTATTTTCGACCAGGAACCGTTCCACATCCGGGGCATTCCGAAAACCCTCGCCATCCGGTTCGATGAGATCCATGGTCAGCAATGCGACGATCATCCGTTGCGCGTTTGCGTCTGTGATACCCATGGCATCGGCGATAGCCTGGGAACTTTCACCATGGGTGGAAACGGCGGTGAAAAAACCGCTCTGAATGGCGGCGAAAAGCACCGCCGATTCCGTAAAGGCCCAGGACATCTTTTGCAGGCGTACGGTTGTTGGTCGTTCATTGGTCATATTACAGGTACTCCATCCTATCCCTTCCGCGGTCCCGCCTCAGACCGGGCCCGCGGAGACGCCGCCATCGACCATATAAACACCGCCCGTACAAAACGAGCCATCCTCGCTGCCGAGAAACAGCATCAACCGCGCCACTTCCTCCGGCTCGCCATAGCGCTGCAACGGCAGGCGCTGGGCCATGGGGCGGTTTGAGCGGTCGCCGGTCGGCAGGCCACGCTGCTCCTCAATCGAGGCCATCATGCGGGTGTCGATGGGTGCGGGGTTAACCGTGTTAACGCGGATGTTCGATTCCGCACCTTCCAGAGCGGCGGTCCGCATCAGGCCAATGACCGCGTGCTTGGAGGTGATATAGGCCGACATGCCGTTGGTGCCACGAATTCCGGCGGTGGATGAGGTGATAACGATGCTGCCGCCGCCGCGCCTGCTGATCACCGGCATGACGTATTTCAGTCCCAGGAAGACGCCGCGGACATTCACGGCGATGACCTTGTCGAACATTTCCACCGGATAGTCCGTGATCGGCTGGATCGTGCCCTCTATGCCCGCATTCAGCAGGGCAATATCGACACCGCCGAACTTTTCGACCGCCGCCACGACGTAAGCCTGTGTCTGCTCATCGTCGGTCACATCGGCAACAACGGCGGCCGCCTGTTCCGCCCCGATCGCCGCTACCGTGCCTTGTAACGCGTCGCCATCCAGATCGACCAGAATAATCCGGCCGCCTTCCGCCGCGAACAATTTCGCCGCCGCGCTGCCGATGCCACCCGACCCGCCGGTAATGATCGCGACCTTGCCATCCAATTTGCCCATGATGATTCCTCCTGTTTATTTATTGATCTGTTCCAGAGTAGTGGATCGAACCGCATATGCGTAAACTTATTACATTCCCTTGGCCGCTACTGCGGTTCGCGCGCCAATATGGCTCTTGCCACCACCCGAACCCTCTGCCAGCCTACGGCCCAAGAAACATTTGAACGGGAGACAGCCATGCGTGTGGTCATCGCCATGATGAAACATGAAACCAACACCTTTTCGCCGGTGCCGACACCCATTGAACGCTTCGCCAAGGCGCAACCCCTGCCCTATGAAGGACAGGAGGTCTACGACGCTTACAAAGGCACCAACAGCGGCGTTGGTGCTTATATCGACTTGGCGGAGGAAGCCGGGGCCGAAATGGTTTTTCCCATCGCCGCCAATGCGCCGCCCTCGGGTCCGGTGCATGATGATGCCTACGAATACATCACTTCACGAATTTTGGCGGCTATAGAGCAAGGCTGCGACGCCATTCTGCTGGACCTGCATGGCGCCATGGTGACCCAGAGTTCCGACGACGGCGAAGGCACATTGCTGGCCAATATACGGCGCATCGCCCCGGACGTGCCCATGGCCGTCACTTTGGATATGCATACTAACATGTATGCAGCCATTGCCGACAATGCCACGGTGATCGCCGGCTATCAGACCTATCCCCATATTGATAATTACGAAACAGCGGCGCGGGCGGGACGGCCCTTGTTTGCGATGCTGAGTGGAAAGGGACAGCCGACCCTGGCCTGGGGCAACCGGCCCATGCTGCCCCACGTCATGCGACAGGGTACGGATAACTTTCCCAACAAGGACTTGCAGGAGATGACCCGGCGCATGGAGGCCGAGGGCGCCCTGATCGCGACCTTGTTCGTGGGCTTTCCCCATGCGGACATTCATAACGCGGGCCTGTCGGCCGTGGTGGTGACCGACAATGACCCGGACCTGGCGGAGCGCTATCGCGATGAATTGCTGGATTTCGCCTGGAACGAACGGGAGGCCTTCGTCTATCAGATCGAACCGCTGGAAGACTCTCTGGCTCGCGCCAAGGCAGCCACGGACGGCCCGGTGGTGGTGCTCGATCATTACGACAATGCCGCCTCCGGTGGGACCATGGATACCATGACCGTGCTGGGCGGGGTGCTGGACGCCGGCCTGGAAGACGTCGCCGCCTTCGCCATCCACGATCCCGGCGCCGTGCAGGAAATGATCGCCGCCGGCATCGGCGCCCAGGTCACCATCAATTTGGGCGGCAAGATCGACATGCCGTCCATTGACCGCAAGGGCGAGCCGCGTCAGGTCACGGGCGTGGTCAAATTGATCTCCAACGGGCAGTTCCGCAATCTGGGCCCGGCCCAGACAGGCATCCTGCAGGACATGGGCCCGACGGTGGTGCTGGATACCGGCGCGGTGGAGATCGTGGTGATCAGCCGCCACCAGGAACCCAACGATCTGAATTGTTTCCTCTCTCTCGGGATCGATCCCCTGAAAAAAAGTTATCTGATGCTGAAAAGCCGCATCCACTACCGCGCCGGCTTTGGCGAGGTGGCGAAACAGGTAATCGAATGCGCCGGCGTCGGGGTCTGCACCTCTGATTACGACATGCTGGATTTCAAAAACGTCCGGCGGCCGATCTTCCCCCTGGACAAGATCAACGACCCCAATCCGTCGTAAAAAGGGAACAGATACAATGCAAAGCGGAGAAGTCGTCTTCACCGGCATGGAAAGGGTCATATTCGGCCAGGAAGCGGCAGCAGCCGTGGCGGGGGAGGCCGAACGCCTGGGCGCCGAACGGGTTTTTCTGCTGGTCAGCGGTACGTTAAACCGGGAAACGAACGCGGTTGACGCCATGGCCGATGCCTTGGGTTCCCGGTATGCCGGGCGGTGGGATCATATGCCGTCCCATTCCCCGCGCGAGGCCGTGGTGGGTTGCGCCAATGCGGCACGGGAAGCCGGCTGTGATCTGCTGGTCAGCTTTGGCGGCGGCTCCGCCACCGACGGCGGCAAGGCGGTCACCATCTGCCTGGAGCATCACATCAACGAGGCAGAGGGCCTGGAGCCATATCGCACCGTGGTGGATGAAAACGGCGATCGTCATTTCCCCGAATATGACGCACCCACCGTGCGCCAGATCGTCGTGCCGACTACCCTGTCAGGCGGTGAGTTCAATGCCCGCGCCGGCATCACCAACACGGTGGAGAAACTGAAACAAAGCTATATGCATCCCGGCATCATCCCCATATCGGTGATCCTCGATCCCGCCGTCACCGTTCACACGCCGGAATGGCTGTGGCTGTCCACCGGCATCCGTGCCGTGGATCACGCGGTGGAAACCTATTGCTCGCTGGATGCCAACGCCTATACCGACGGCGCCGCCTTGCAGGCCCTGCGTCTGTTGAGCGAGGGGCTCGCGCGGGTCAAGGAAGACCCGTCCGACCTGGAAGCCCGCCTGCAATGCCTTATGGGCGCGTGGATCTCCATGACCGGTATTGTCACCGGCACCCGCCTGGGCGCCAGCCACGCCATTGGGCATATTCTGGGCGGCACCGCCAACGTGCCCCACGGCTATACCTCCTGCGTCATGCTGCCTTATGTCATGGACTACAACGCCGCCATCAACTCCAACCGGCAGGCCGATATTGCCGGGGCCCTGGGCCAGCCTCGGGGTTCCGCCGGTGATGCCCTGGACAAGCTGATTTCCGGTTTGGGCATGCCCCGGACCCTGCGCGATGTTGACATCACGGAGGAGCAACTACCGCAGCTGGCGGAAAACTGCATGTTGGATTCCTGGACCTACTCCAACCCCCGGGAGATCCGCTCGCCGGCGCAGGTTATGGAAATTCTGCAGGCCGCTTTCTAGAGCAACCCGCGGTCAATTGGATTCAATTGACTGCGGATAAGTTGCTCTATCTTAAAGGTTTTAGCGCATGGCTTCGCGTTCAATTGAACGCGACATGCGCTAGGGAGACGAGCGTAGTTTTCACCGGCTGTTTGATCCGATTCTGTTGCGGTTTGGATGAATGCATCCAAACACATGATTCGACCCCAAATCCGGATCGGATTGGCATAAATTTCCCCTGATTCCGATGAAATCCAACAGATTTCAAAGTAATATTTGGCCCAATTATTTTCCATAACATACCGTGTAAGACTATGATTCGACAATCGATTCCTGAATGGTTAACCGTGGGGTGTGGATAGCTTGTGGGGCAATTGTGTAATATTATTTCAGTTATCCACAGTTTTTCGACGCATTCTTCTAATTTCATCTTGTTTGCCGCATCATCCTGATCCAACATTCATCTCAGCGGTCACGAGGGACGAAGTTCAAGCCTTCAAAAGCTGGAAGTTCAAAAGCCGGGATCGTCGCGGGGTACCAAGACCCAACTGTTCGAACCGACTTCGGTCGGGAAAGGCTGCTGGATACCGCGATGGGCAACCAAAGCGGATGGTATTTCGGGACCGGGAACCTTCGGTGTCGCCTCCGGGTAACATCGTTCGGTGAAGGGTCGAATGGCTGGTATGTCTTCGGATATATCGGCTGGTCGGAGCGGATGGCGGGTCTTCGGGCAAACCATTGGGTCCGGCAACCGCGACAGGGAACCTTCGGGTGAAAGCCTTCGGGTAACCGGGCGCGGGGCCAAGATACCTTCGGGTATGGCGGCCAAAGGCCGAGACGATTGACGTTTGGCGGGTCTTCGGACCCGTCGAATGCCAAACGACGGAGCCGGGATCAGGGAAGCCAGCCCCTCTTCGGAGGCGCGCGGCAGCCAAGGTCCGCCGAAAGGAAGGATTGGCTTTCGGGCCCACTGGATCTTCGGCAACCGGGACGCGGTATTTCCGGGCGGTGCCTTCGGGCATAGCCGAGAGGTGCGGCGGAACGGGGATCGCAAAGCCTTCGGGGGGAGCGATCCGGTCGGTCAGGATGGTTCAAGGGTTCGCCCGGGAACTTATTTGGGCTGGCAAGCCGATCAGGGCGTCAAACGGGTCAAACCGTGGGTGTGTCTGGATTGGTTGGGC
>JABIRL010000349.1 GCA_018667855.1 Rhodospirillaceae bacterium | reverse complement strand
CGCACGATAGTGTCGATCTCAGCCTGCACGGCGCGCAGCCGTTCAGCATCCAATACCGCCGGGACATGGATATAGCCATGTTCCGCAAAAAATTCCTTGTCCGCTTCCGTTATCGCCATTTTCCGCTACTCCACGACACGCCCCGAGAATTCGCCGCCAATTTAAACTACGCGGCCTATTTGGCAAGGTTTCCTCAGGTATCGGTCTGGGCAATGGCGGCCTTGATCAGCGCCACCGCTTCATCGCTATGCCATTCCGCCGGCCCGACCAGGCGGCCCAGCTCTCGCCCCCGGTCGTCGATCAGCACCGATGTGGGCAGGCCGTAAACCCGGAAAGCCCGCTGCGCCTTCGAGGTGCTGTCGTTAAAGGCGCCAAGGTGCTTTATTTTATAGTCCCGGTAAAAGTCCCGCACCACGTCCATCCCCTTGCGGTCGGACGAAATTGCCAGAACCATGAAATCCCGGCCGCCCAACTGCGCCTGCAATTGGTCCAGATCGGCCATTTCCCGCCGGCACGGACCGCACCAGGTGGCCCAGAAATTGATCAACACCACCTTGCCCCTGACCATTGTGAGGTCTTGTTCCCGGCCCTGTTCATCACGAAATTTGATGCTGGGCACTGGCAGCGGTTTCTTCGAAGGGTTAAAGTTCGCCATCGTGCCTTTCACTCGATGGGACAGATCAATAGCCTGGGCGACCGGGGCGGCGAATTGGGATATTGCCAGAGCCAAGAAAATGCTCATGGTGGCGGCAATCGTGATCACGAACTTGTATTTTAGCTTAGCCATGGTCTCCTCACGGGGCAGGAGTAATTAGATGACCGATAAGCGGTCGGACGACAAAAAAAGCGACAGCAGCAGCGCCAATGCCCTGTGGGGTGGACGGTTCGGCGGCGGCGCCTCGGATATCATGCAGCGGATCAACGCCTCGATCGACTTCGACCGGCGTTTCTACCGCCAGGATATCGCCGGCAGCCGTGCCCATTGTAACATGCTGATGGCCCAGGGAATCCTTAACGAAGACGATGCTCACGCGATCTTGAAGGGCCTTGATCAGGTCGAGTCGGAAATCGCGGAAGGCCGTTTTGAATACGATGCATCCAAGGAAGACATCCACATGCATGTGGAAGCGCGGCTGACGGAGATAATTGGCGAGCCGGCCGGCCGGCTGCATACCGCACGCAGCCGCAACGATCAGGTGGCGCTGGATTTCCGCCTTTGGCTGCGGGATGAGATCGATGCCCTGGATCCCGCCTTGGCCCAGTTGCAGGGGGTCCTGCTGGATCGTGCGGAAGAACACGCGGATACGGTGATGCCGGGCTTTACCCACCTGCAGGCGGCCCAACCGGTTACCTTTGGCCATCACCTGATGGCCTATGTGGAAATGCTTAGCCGCGACCGGGGCCGTTTCAGGGATTGCCGCGCCCGGCTGAACGAAAGCCCTCTGGGCGCCGCCGCCCTGGCCGGCACCTCTTTTCCCATTGATCGCGATATGACGGCCGGCGCCCTGGGCTTCGACCGACCCGCGGCCAATTCCATGGATGCGGTGGCGGCCCGAGATTTCGCCATGGAGTATCTGGCGGCCGCCGCGATCCTGTCGGTGCATCTGTCCAGATTGGCGGAGGAACTGGTCAATTGGGCCTCGGCTCAGTTTAACTTCATTTCGCTGGGTGACGGCTTCACCACCGGTTCCTCCATCATGCCGCAAAAACGAAACCCGGACGCGGCCGAACTTGTCCGCGCCAAGGCGGGCCGGGTGATCGGCGATCTGAATGCGTTGCTGGTGGTCATGAAAGGCCTGCCCATGACTTATTCCAAGGACATGCAGGAAGACAAGGAACCGGTCTTTGAAGTGGCGGATACCCTGACCCTAACGGTGCCCGCCATGACCGGCATGATCGGCGATCTGACGGCCAATACAGCTGTGATGGAGGCAGCGGCCGGGCAGGGTTTCGCCACGGCCACGGATCTGGCTGACTGGCTGGTGCGGGAATTGGGCCTGCCGTTCCGCCGGGCCCACCATGTCACCGGCAGCTTGGTAAAACTGGCCGAGGACAAGGGCGTCGACCTGGACGGCCTGACCCTGGCCGATATGCAAGCGGTGGAGGGTGGCATCACAGAAGCTGTATTCGCCGTGCTGGGCGTGCACAACTCCGTCGCCTCGCGCGTCAGTCTGGGCGGCACGGCACCGAGCCAGGTGCGCGCCGCCATCGCCGCTGCACGGAGCCGGTTGTGACCCGGCGCAAGGTCTTGTCGGCTGTCCTGTTGGCGCCTTTGCTGGCCGGTGTTGCCGCATGCGGAAAAAAGGGCCGGCCGAAACGGCCCGACGGCAGTTCCGGGATCAAGATCGATCCCGAGAAGCTAAAGAAAAAAGGGCAATCATAGGCATGGACCATTTTCAATACCGCCATGGTATTTTGCATGCGGAGGATGTCTCCATCCCCGACATCGCCGCCGCCATCGGCACGCCCTTTTATTGCTATTCCGCCGCCACCATGACCCGGCATTATAACGTTCTGACCGGCTCCCTGGATGGAACGGGCGCCAAGGTTTGTTATGCCGTTAAGGCCAATTCCAACCAGGCGGTGATCCGCACCATGGTGGAATTGGGCGCCGGTGCGGACGTCATATCGGGGGGCGAGCTGACCCGCGCCCTGGCCGCCGGCGCCAGTCCCGACGATGTGGTCTTTGCCGGGCCCGGCAAGACCCGGGATGAATTGGCCCAGGCCCTGGCCATCGGCATCTATCAGTTTAATGTGGAGAGCGAACAGGAATTGCGCCTGTTAAATGCCGTGGCGGTGGAAATGGGAAAAGTGGCCCCGGTTTCCATTCGCGTGAATCCGGATGTGGATGCCGGCACCCATGAAAAGATCACCACGGGCCGCAAGCAGAATAAATTCGGTATCCCCATAGATAGAGCCATGGACATTTTCGCCCTGGGGGCCGAATTGCCCGGCGTGGCCATGTTGGGAGTGGCGGTCCACATCGGCAGCCAAATCACCGATCTGGCGCCTTTTGAGGAATCCTTCGACCGGGCCCTGGGCCTGGTGGACGAGTTGCGGGCGGCGGGACATGATATACGCCGCTGTAATCTGGGCGGTGGTCTGGGTATTCCCTATGGCGGTGAGACGCCGCCGCCGCCGGAGGAATACGGCCGCATGGTCAAGCGCATGACCGCCAACCGGCAGCTGGACCTGGTGTTGGAGCCGGGCCGCGTGCTGGTGGGCAATGCGGGAATATTGGTGGCCCGCGTGGTCTATGAAAAACACGAAGGCCGGCGCTTTATCATAATCGATGCCGCCATGAACGATCTGATCCGCCCGGCCATGTATGACAGCTGGCACGATATCGTGCCCGTGGTGGAGGCCGCGCCCGATGCTCCGATGACCGAGGCGGACGTGGTCGGGCCAATCTGTGAAAGCGGCGACACTCTGGCCAAGGGCCGGCCCATGCCGCCGCTTGCTCCCAATGATTTGATCGCTGTTCGCAGCGCGGGGGCGTATGGTGCTGTCATGGCATCGACCTACAACAGCCGGCCCCTGGTGGCGGAAGTCATGGTCCGGGGTGATCAATACGCGGTGATCCGGCCGCGGCAGACGATCGATGATCTGATCGCACTTGATCAGCCGCCGCCCTGGCAGCAAGCTGAATTGGAATAGCCCATGCGTCTTCCCGATCGCAGACAGGCGCTTCATATGGCGGCGGGGCTTGTTTTGCTTTGGGAAATCGCCTGGCGGGCGCTGTTGCCATTGATCTGTGTCATGGGGTTGTTTCTGGCATTGGCGTTGTTGGAGCTGCCTCTGCTGCTGTCGCCCCTGCTTCATGCGGCTTTGCTGGTTTTATTCGCGGCAGCCGCGCTGGGCGCGATCTGGTTCGCCGTTACCAAGTGGCGGCGGCCGGGCCATGACAATATCGTCCGCCGCCTGGAAACCGATAGCAAGTTCAGCCATCGCCCCTTGGGCGCCCTGGCGGACCGATTGACCAATGCCCATGACCATATGGCGGCGGCCCTGTGGCGGACCCACCAACGCCGTGCCCGGGAAAACCTCAATAACCTGCGGATCGGCCTGCCCCGGCCGGGCCTGCCCACGGGGGACCCTTGGGCGGCGCGTTCAGTGGTATTCTTGCTGCTGGCAGCCGGGTTGTTCGTGGGCGGCTTGGAAGCCCGCGAGCGTCTGAACCGGGCCCTGGTGCCGGATTTCAGCGCCGGTGCCGGTCCGGCGGCGGAGTTGGAGGCCTGGCTTAACCCGCCCGATTATACCGGTCTGCCCCCGGTCAAACTGGATGCTGGCAAGACGGAGCCCTTGCGCGTTGCCCAGGGCAGCAGCCTGATGGCACGGGTATTCGGGGGTCGGGATGTGCCGTCCATGTCGATTGACGGCGTAACCACGCCATTCAAGATAATCGACGAGCGTAATTATGAATTGAACCGGGTGGTCGAGGCCGGCGCGCGGCTGGTGGTGAGTTCCGGTGAACGCACCCTGGCCGATTGGCCGCTTCAAATCATCGTCGATCAACCGCCCACCATCGATGCCGATCAGGAACCGACCGTAACGCCGCGTCAGGCCCTGCGCCTGTCCTACAAGGCGGCGGACGATTATGGCCTGGCCAGGGTCTGGGCCGAAATTCGCCTGCCCAAGATCAAGAAAAGATCCGCCAATGTTCCCGCCAATGATGGGGCGAAAGCGCCATCGTTGCCGGCTCCGAAGGCGGAGGTCTTGAGCCTGGATCTGCCCATATCGCCGCCCGGCGCCAAAGAGGCCAGGGAAGCCGGGTTCTTCGATCTGACGCCGCACCGTTGGGCCGGACGTCTGGTCATGCTGAATTTTCTCGCCCGGGACGACAAGAGTCAGGTCGGCAAGGCCGAGGTTATCATCCTGCGTTTGCCGGAGCGGCAATTCAGCCATCCCGTGGCCCGGGCGATCATCGAACAGCGGCGCGATTTGAGTGATGACCCCCAGCGGCGTTCACTGGTCGCCATGGCCCTGTTCGCCATCGCCTCGGGGCCGGAAACCTATGACCACGACCAGACCGCCTATCTGCTGTTATGGACCACGGCCCGGCGTCTGCAAATCAATCTCAAGGAGCCGGCGACAGCCGTATTGGATGTCCTGTGGCGGATCGCTTTGCGCATCGAGGACGGCGGCATGTCCCTGGCCGAACGTGAATTGCGTGATGCTCAAGAGGCCCTGATGGCCGCCCTGGCCGAGGGCGCCGATCAGGACGAGATCGAGCGCCTGATGGACCGGCTGCAACAGGCCATGGATAAATATATGCAGGCCTTGGCGGAACAGGCGCAAAGAAACAATCAGGCCCAGAACCAACAGCCCGTCGATCCGAACGCGCAAAGCATGGATGCGGAAGAGCTGCAAAAGATGCTGGACCGGATCCGGGAACTGGCCCGCCTGGGCAACAAGGAGGCGGCGGCCGAGATGCTGCGCCAACTGCAGGAAATGCTGGAAAACCTGGACAGCAATCGCATGACGGCGCAACGGCAAGGCGCCTCTCCCGGTGAAAAGGCCATGGAACAGCTGGGCGATCTGCTGCAAAGACAACAGGAGCTGATGGACAAGACCTACCAGCAGACGCCGCGCCGCCGGCGTATGCCGTGGGACAAGCGACAGAACCAGGGCGACGGCAAAGAGCAGGCCCAGGGCAGCCGACAAGGCGATAAACAAGGCCGCATGGACGGCGGCAAGCGCCGGGCCATGGATAATCTGGCGGGCCGGCAGGGCGCCTTGCGGGATCAATTGGGCGAATTGATGCGGCAGTTGGGCGAGGGCATGAGCAAGATCCCCGGCGCCATGGGCGGCGTTGATGAAGCCATGCGGGAATCCCAACAAGCATTGCGTTCGGGCCGCGGCGGCCAGGCCCTGTCATCCCAGCGACAGGCCATCGACGGCCTGGCCAATTCATTCCGCGAACTGGCCGAGGAAATGATGCGCAATGCCCAGGAAGACGGTGAGGGCCAGTTTGGCCAGACCCAGGAAGACCCCGCCGGCCGGCCGTTTCAGGGCGGCGGCATGGACACCAGCCGCGTCATGGTGCCCACGGATTCCGACATGCAGCGGGCCCGCCATATCCTTGACGAACTACGCCGCCGCGCCGGCGACCGCGCCCGCCCCCGCCTGGAACGAAACTATATCGACCGCCTGCTTGATCGCTTTTAGACGTTCCCATCGAACGTTGGGGGTATAGTGATATCGGAATTAGTTTACATCTCCTTCCCTTTGAAGCTGGATTAGAAGAGGGTTGATATGCAGTAAACCGAGGCGGTGTCCCCAGCTTGCCGTCTTCCTCGACCACATGGTCGCCATGGTTTCATCTCCAATGGAAATGCTTCTGGGTTGCATAATTTGAACAGCTGGGCGCAGAATGCTTTGCCGACCTGACCCGAAACAGGGGGGACCAGTCCCCCTCGGAGAGTTCGGGGGGCCCCAGACCAGGTCCGAAACCCCTACATCAGTACGAAATTGACCCAACCAGCCGGCCAGGCGTATTTCGTCCACAGTTGGCCCTAGCAATGTCGACAGTAAAGGGGGTCTAAAAAGGTGTAGAACGGCCATTCCCAAAATATTTGGGCCCATCCTGTTGAAATTAGAGATCTAGGCCTTAACCGGAACATCCGTGGCGGCCCGCGCCGTGGTAGAATACCAAAACCGAATCAAGAGTGACCAATGGAAATAGGTTATGGCGAAGGTTTCCAAAGAACCGTTACGCATATTGATGGTCGGTTTTACTGATTCATTGCCGGGGGCGAGGCATGCCGAATTCTACACCGACGAACACTTTCTAGATTACGACGTGGTGATCATTGATCCCGCCGGCGCGTTGAATGGGTCAGGCGATGACTACCGACCTTTTATTCGTGATGATAAATTAGAGTTGAGCCCTCACAATGGCTCAAGATTCCGGCGTCGATACTTTGATGTCGTTGAAAAAATGCTCCAGTTTGTGACCAGCGGAATGTTGGCAATCGTTATTTCACGCTTCATGCCGACGCTTGTTGCCGAAAGTGACTATCACCAAGAGGGATTTGAAGCTGATCTCAACAATTGGGGGGCGAAAAAAATCCGGAAGGGCCGTGGCAGTAGCATTGAGTTTCCAACGACGGAACCCCTTGGTAAATTTTGGACGGCAACGAGACCCATCTGGAGCTATGAGTCGGTTTTCGACAAAGATTCTAATACATCTCACTTTGCCCATGTAAAAGGTCACTCCAACGAAATTGTCGCCAAGTTCAACTACACGAAAGGGGGTGGTCATCTCCTATTGGCGCCGGCTGCGAATCTAGATGTGCTTTATAGTGATGAGCAAAAAGCGGATAATGGCGATTCAAAATTCGTTCAAGCGGTAGCGGCTTTGCACGAAACAGTCTATGCCGACAGACCTACGCCAGCATTGCCTGATTGGACGGGCGATTACAGCCTTCCCGGTGAGAACGAATTGAAATCGAAAATAGCCGGCGCCGGTGAGCAAATTCGTGCATTGCAAAAAGACGTGGGCCATTCGACCAAGGAACTGGATCGGCTTAGCCTCCATAAATTGCTGATCACCGGATACGACACCCCTTTGGAATTGGCGGTTGATCGTGTGCTGGAGGAACTGGGCCTAAAAATTGAAGTGGGGCCAAAGGGCCGGGTCGACCGCACGGCCGTTTATGGTGACCGCAAGTTTGCCGTCGAAGTCCAGGGCGTCAGGCGGGGCGCCAAGGAAGATCATGTGCGATCGCTGATAATCTGGGTTCAGGAAGTGGCGCTAGAGGACGAAGGCAAGGAGCCGAAGGGGCTATTGGTCGTAAATCCCTATCGGGACACCCCACTGGCAGAACGCGGCAACAATCCCTGGACCGAAAAGATTATCGAGATATGTGAACGCCAAGGTTATTGCGTCATGACCGGACTGCAATTGCTCGGACTGTATTTTGACGCGAAAACCAATGACGCAAGGCGTCAAGAGCTTATCCAACAGATGTTCGATACCGAAGGCGTTTTTGCGGGATTCGAAAATTGGCAAGATTTCCTCACGGCACCCGAAAGCGAAGCCGCCGACGAGGAATAGGACCGTCGGACGGACACAGCAAACCAGTCGCAATTCGACTTTGAACGCCTGCTGGCGGTAAATCGCCCGTCGGTGGACCTGGTAGTCTCGACGTTAATGGGGTCTTAAACGGGGTAGAACGGCCGCTTCCGTTGGATGCCGAATTTCTGGATCAGGGCGCTTTTGGGGCGTTCCTGGCGGTTGCCGTGAATTGGATGATACGGTGCGCAACGTGATATTATGGGAACTCGCGAATCAATGTTCCTTCGGTGGAAGAAATGGTGGCGAACCCAAATTGAAAAATAACCATCCAAATGAAGACAGAATTCAGTGAAAATTTAAAGCAGGCCTACTGCGTTCGCGAGGATGCTGCAAAAGGCTTGTGGGCAAATATGAATGAGCAGGTTGGAATCGTATCGATTTCAGCCGAATGCGCTGATAGCTCTGTCCGGAAATTTGAGAATATTGACGACCTCTTATCTTTCGAAAACCCAAGGAACAGGAGAATTATTGCCCTCGAACTCAAGGCTCGCGACGAAGACTGGGGCAAAGTTGTTACAATCGATTTTGGTCACCATTTCGATAAAACAATTCATATTAGGATCGATGGTGACGATACATTTGTTAACGAATTTCGAACCAAGACATTCGACATAATTTCTGGAACGCGACCTTGGTACAGCGCTCTTCACAAGGTAAATTTTGCTGAGTTGCTGAGCGCTGGTGTAACCCTGTTTGTCCTAATTATTATGGCCATGGCCGCATATAAGTACTTGGGACAAGACACTCCACTGCCAACGGAAGTCAAGGTCGCATTCCGAAGCATAATTTTCTTCGGCGCCATTTTCATAGCCGTACTAGTTTTAGGTCATCTGCTCAACACCATACGGGACAGATTTTTCCCTTACTCAGAGTTTCTCATTGGGCAGGGGAAAGAACGGCATGAACATCTTGCACGTGTTCAATGGGTTGTTGGTATTGGCCTGCTTGTTTCCCTTTCAGCCGGTGCGCTTTTGCTGCCGATAGGGGCTAGCGGATAGACTTGTTGACTATCACCCTTGCGATTTGCCCAGCACCGCCTCGCCGGTATCGATCAGACCTTGCAGTGCGTGCTAGGCGGTCGCGTCCACCTCGCCATAAAAAAAGGGGACGCTCCCCTTTTTGTCGAAAAATCAGTCGAAATTGTGTCTTCTGGAAATTGTACCAGCGATTTCGCGTTAAACCGGCGTCTGGGAGGCACGGGCGGTGTGGTGTTGCCCCGTCAAGCGCCCAATGGCCCAAACTTCAACCGCCCTTGGCGTAGGGGTTGTCCTGTTTGCGGAGCAGGATGCGCAGGGGGACGCCGGGCAGGTCGAAATGGTCCCGCAGGCCGTTTTGTAGATAACGGGCATAGGAGTCCGGCAGGTCGTCGGCCAGGTTGGAGAAGATCACGAAGGTGGGCGGCCGCGATTTGACCTGGGTCATGTAGCGCAGGCGAATGCGCCGGCCGTGCTTGCCCAGGGGCGGGGGGTGGCTTTCGGTCATGTCCGACAGCCAACGGTTCAGGGCGGCGGTGGAAATGCGGGTCTGCCAGCGCTGATAGATCTGCGCCACCGCCGGCATCAGCTTGTCCACACCCTGGCCGGTCAGGGCGGACAGCGTCACCACGGGGACGCCCCGGGCCTGGGTCAACGAGGTTTCCAGGCGGTCGCGCAACTGTCCCATGGCGGCGTTGCGGTCGCTGACCAGATCCCATTTGTTGGCGGCCACGATCAAGGCCCGGCCTTCGTCCAGGGTGCGGCGGGCGATGGCCAGATCCTGCCGTTCCAGGGGCGTTCGCGCATCCAGCAGCAAGACCACCACCTGGGCATATTCCATGGCGCGGACGGCATCGTCGGCGGAAAGTTTCTCCAGCTTCTCCGTGACCTTGGCCTGT
>JABIRL010000097.1 GCA_018667855.1 Rhodospirillaceae bacterium | reverse complement strand
CTCTGCCCCTGGGCCGTTCCGCCGCCAAGGCGCACTGGTCGCCCTTGTCAGTTCCCGACGGCGCCGGTGCCGGGTTGCGGGAAACGGCATTTTGGAACATGCCAGAACTGGCGGAGCCGGACGAGGGCGACCGCATTAATTCCTCCGGCGCCTATGGCTTTATCTTTGATTTCTGCGGTGTGGAAATTGATCCCGATACCTTCGCGGTGCGGGTCGATAAATATGTCACCATGCACGATGCTGGCCGGCTGCTGAACCCCATGCTGGCCGGCGGCCAGATCAGGGGTGGTTTCGCCCATGGACTGGGTGCCGCGCTGTTGGAGGAACTGTCCTATGGTCCGGATGGCGGATTTCAGGCCGGTACCCTGGCGGATTATCTCGCCCCCACGGTGATGGAAGTGCCGGAGCTGACCATTCTGCATGATCAATCGCCTTCGCCTTTCACACCGTTGGGCGCCAAGGGCCTGGGGGAGGGCAATGCCATGTCGACCCCGGTCTGTATCGCCAATGCGGTATCAGACGCCCTGGGAGCGGATATCACCAGCCTGCCATTGACGCGATCCAATCTGGCGGAGCTGATGCTGGGTGAGGAGCCGCCCGGCCGGACGGAGACGTTCAGCGGTCACGCTTTGGAAGGGCAGGGCAGCACGGTTGTGCCTGCCGCACCCGAGAAGGTTTGGTCCGTTTTGCTGGATGATACAAAATTGGCCGCCGTTATTCCGGGCTGTCATGAGCTGGTGAAGACCGGAGATAACGCCTACCGCGCCGACGTAACCCTGGGTGTCGGTCCCATCAAGGGGCGGTTCACGGCAACCGTGGCTTTGCAGGATCTGGACCCGCCCAACGCCCTGAGCCTGATCGGCGCGGCCACGGGCCCTCTGGGCCGGTCGGAGGGCGAGGGCAATATTCGATTGCGCGCGACGAAAGAAGGCACCCAGGTCAACTATACCTACACCGTTCGCATATCCGGCAAGGTGGCGGCGGTGGGCGGGCGCATGATGGACGGCGCCGCCCGGGCCCTGATCAATCAGTTCTTCAAGCGGCTGGTGAGCCAGGTTGACGACCAACCGTTGGAGTCGACACCGGGCCTCATTACCCGCCTGTTGACCTGGCTGGGGGTGATCCGATGAAACCCGCCGCCTTTGATTACGCTTGCCCGGAAAATGTCGGCGAAGCCCTGACCTTGCTGGCGGAGCGTGGTGCCGCCGCCCGCATTTGTGCTGGCGGGCAGTCCTTGGGTTCCATGATGAACCTACGACTAGTGACGCCTGAAGTTCTGATCGATATTGCCGGTCTGTCGGAATTGAAATCCATTGCCCTGGTCGGCGGCGCGATCGAAGTGGGCGCGGCCGTCACCCAAGCCGAATTTCTGGCCTGGCCCGATTTGGCCAGTTTCCAACCGTTGTTGGCGAAAATGCTGCCCTGGATTGGGCATTATCAGACCCGCCAGCGGGGCACGGTTTGTGGTTCCCTGGCCCATGGAGATCCCAGCTCGGAACTGCCCCTGGCCCTGGCTCTTTTACGGGGTGAGGTATTGTTGGCCAGCAGGCGGGGACGGCGGGTTGTCTCGGCCGAGGATTTTCAGCTTGGTATGATGGCCACCGACATCCGCGAGGATGAAATGATCGTCGCCGCGCGGCTTCCCGTGGCCCAGGTCGGCGCGGCCTCCGCCTTTCACGAAGTCGCCCAGCGCCATGGCGATTTCGCAATCGTTGCCGTGGCCGCGTTTGGTGATGACAAAGGCGTTCGAATTGGCGTGGGCGGGGTTGCCGATACTCCCGGCGTTATCGATCTGAAGTGGCCGGTGGATGATACGGCCCTCAACGATTTTGCCTGGTCCCTGGGCGGTACGGACGACCAGCACGCAACGGCGCGCTATCGCCGCGAATTGGTGCGGCGCCTCGGTCGACGGGCAATTGATGAGGTTCGCGATGCGATATCTTGAGGCCGGAAAACGGCATTCCGTGCGCTTTACCTTGAACGGCCGCTCGGTCGAGGGGGAGGCGGAACCGCGCCTTCTGTTGAGTGATTTTCTGCGCCATCATCTGGGTGCCTTCGGAACTCATGTGGGGTGCGAGCACGGCTCCTGCGGGGCCTGTACCATTCGCGTCGATGGCAAGGCGGTGCGCGCTTGCCTGCTGTATGCGGTGCAAATGGATGGCCGCGTGGTGGAGACCGTGGAAGGGTTGGCGAACCCGGACGGCCTGGATGCGCTGCAGGCCGCCTTGCAAAAGCACCATGGCCTGCAGTGCGGCTTTTGCACACCGGGCATCTTGATGTCCCTGAGTCAGCTGCATGACGAGGAACCGAAGGCGGATGAGGCGCGCATCCGCGATGTTCTTTCAGGTCATATTTGCCGTTGCACCGGCTATCATGGCATCGTTCAAGCGGCGCTTGAAGTATTTGGAAAAAGCTGATGTTTGATTTGGGACGCACATTGCTGGCCAGCGTTCAGCGCATGCCCGAGGCCGTCGCCATATCCGACGGTGAGCGGCTTCTGAGCTATCAGGCCTGGCAGGATGACATCCTGCGCGCTGCTGCCGGGCTCGACGGTCTGGGTCTGAAACTAGGCGACCATTTCGTGACTGTTCTGCAAAACCGCTACGAAGCCGCCACTCTGCATATGGCGGCGCAAATTGCCGGCCTGGTCATCACGCCCCTGAACTGGCGGGCCAGTGCGGAGGAGCTTGACTATGTCCTGAACGACGCCGGCGCCAAGGCCATTGTGTTCGAGGATGCAACCGCCGATATCATCGACACGGATATTACCCGGATAAACGTGGATCGGGATTGGGACGGCTTCATCGACCGACTGCCGGCGGATGCCCTTGGCCGCGCCACTGTGGTGGATAAATCCCTGATGCTCTATACCTCCGGCACCACGGGGCGGGGCAAGGGTGTGCCGCGCACACAGGGCGCCGAGCGCGCCGCCGCTCTGGCCCATGTGGCGCAGAACCAATATGGCCGCGGCGAGATTACCTTGGGCGTCATGCCGCTTTATCACACCATGGGTGTGCGCTCGTTGCTGGCCTCGGTCATGATCAACGGCCATTTCGTCTGTCAGCGCCGCTACGACCCCAGGGAAGCCCTGTCCCTGATTGCCGAACACCGCATCACCAATCTATACCTGGTGCCGACGCTCTATCACGATCTGTTGGCCTCGCCATTTTTCGCTGACGTTGATACCGGCTCCGTGCGCAAGCTGGGCTTTGCCGGTCAGGCCATGACCGATGGTCTGTTGCAGGATCTGGAGGCGGCGTTCCAGCCGGAGCTGTTCGTCAATCATTACGGCTCGTCGGAAATCTATACCTTTACGATTGAACCCAATGCGGCGGCCAAGCCCGGTTCCGCCGGCAAGGCAGGCCTGAACCAGGAAATCCGCATTATCACTTTGGATGCCGCCGGCCCCGATGAACTTGTCGACGGCCAGAAAGAAGGTCAGATCATCGCCGCGCTTGATGGTGATGAATCATTTTCGGGTTATTGGAACCGTCCCGATGCCGATGAAAAATCGCTGCACGACGGCTGGTACTACACCGGTGATATCGGTTACCGGGATGGGGACGGCGATATCTTCGTCACCGGCCGGGTCGATGACATGATCATTTCGGGCGGCGAAAACATCCTACCGGTGGAGATTGAAAGCGTATTGTCACTGCATCCGAACGTCGGCGAGGTCGCCGTGGTCGGGCTGCCCGATCCGCGCTGGGGCCAGGTGGTCACCGCCTTTATCGTCCGCCGCGATGATGTGGGACAGGAAGAGCTGGATGCCTGGTGCCTACAGTCGGACCTTCCCCCCTTCAAACGGCCGCGGGGATATGTCTTTATCAGGGAGGTGCCGAAATCGCCGGTCGGCAAGATCCTGCGCCGCCTGTTGGTGGATGGCGAATACACAGTTGAAGCGTAATGAGGGAGTAATCCGCATATGACCAATTCATTCGAGAGCCAACGGGCCAATATCTTGGAAGACCTTGATGGTTTCCGCGTGGAAGTCGATCCGGAGCGGGAACGCGCCGATATCATCCTCGACCGCCCGCCCCTGAACGTGATCGAGATGCGCCAGCGGGACCAGTTGCGCCTGGTGTTCGAGGAACTGGATGCCGACGACCGGGTCCGGGTGATCGTGCTGCGGGCGGAAGGCAAGCATTTCAGCTCGGGCGGCAATATCGCCGGCTTCCTGGCCGCCTCGCCGGAGCACGTCTCGGAACTGGCCAATAACATCGCCGCGCCCACGCGCTGCCACAAGCCCGTGGTGGCGCAGATCCGCGGCTACAGCTTCGGCGTCGGGTTCGAGTTGCCCCTGGCCTGCGACTTCCGCATCTGTTCGGAAACGGCGCAGTTCGCCCTGCCGGAGCAGCGCATCGGACAAATTCCGGGCTCGGGCGGATCCATCCGCCTGTTGCACATGATCGGGATACAACGGACCAAGGATATGACCTTCCGCTCCCGCCGGGTTTCGGGCGCCGAGGCCAAGGAATGGGGTTTCGTGCTTGACTGCGTGCCCGACGACAAGCTCGAGGAGACGGTAGACGCCTTCGTGGACGAATTGCGGGAATTCTCACCCCTGGCGCAACGAACCATCAAGGGCGTGCTGAACGCAGCGCAGAATACATCCGTCGAAGCCGGCATCGAGATCGAGGGCAATGCCTATGGCCGCCTGCGCACCTCGGAAGATTTCAAAGAGGGCGTAGAAGCCTTCCATGGCAAGCGCAAGGCCAAGTTTCGAGGCGTCTAAGGCGTGAAACCGCCCGCCTTCGAATATCTCGCGCCCGCTACCCTGGAGGAGGCGGTGGCCGCCCTGGGCGGGGAGGATGCCAAGATACTCGCCGGCGGGCAGAGCCTGGTGCCCATGTTGAATTTTCGTCTGCTGGCGCCGTCTCTGCTGGTGGATATCACCCGCATCCCCGGTCTGGATTATATCGAAGATTGGGACGGCGGCCTGCGCATCGGCGCCTTGACCCGCCATCACACACTGGAGACATCGCCCTTGGTGCGTGAGCGGTTCCCCGTGTTGCATGCGGCCATGGCTCATGTGGCCCATCTGGCGATCCGCAATCGCGGCACCATCGGCGGCAGTCTGTGCCACGGCGATCCGGCCGCCGAACTGCCCGGTCTGGCATTGTTGTTGGATGCGCAACTGCGAACCACGCAAAGAACCATCCCGGCCACTGATTTCTTCGAAGGCACCTTGGCCACCGCCCTTGCCGAGGATGAAATTCTGACGGAAATCCTGCTACCGGCCCTGCCGCCGGGCACCGGCTGGGGGTTCGAGGAATTCGCCCGCCGTTCCGGTGACTTCGCCCTGACTGCCGTCGCCGCCACGATCGGCGCGGAGGTTCGCATCGTGGCGATAGGCGCCAACGAAAAACCGATTAGGCTGGCCAAGGCCGAAGGGTTGTTCAGCGATCAATCAAGCATCGATGCGGTGGCGGCGGCGGCGCAAGATGAAGTATCCCCCGATAGCGATCTGCACGCATCCGCCGACTACCGCCGCCATCTCGTCGGGGTTCTGGCGCGGCGGGCGTTGAAATCGGCCTGGGAGGGGGCGTCATGATCAAGATTACGGTCAATGGCGTTACCTACGAGCGGGAAGCAGAGCCGCGTTTGTTGCTGGCGGATTTTCTTCGTCACGAACTGGGCCTGACCGGCACCCATGTGGGCTGCGAACAGGGCGTCTGCGGCGCCTGCACGGTAATTCTGAACGGCGATAGCGTGCGATCATGCCTGTGCTTTGCCGTCCAGGCCGACGGCGGCGAAATCGAAACGGTGGAAGGTTTGGGCACGGTCGAAAATCTTGATCCGCTGCAGCAGGCCTTCCAGGAGCATCACGCCTTGCAATGTGGCTTTTGTACGCCCGGCATGTTGATGACCGGTGTGGATCTGCTGCGCAAATACCCCCTGGCCACGGATCAGGAAATCCGTGAAGGCCTGTCGGGCAATCTGTGCCGCTGCACCGGCTATGAACATATCGTCAGTGCGATCCGTTCGGTGGTTGAAAATGGACGTTGATGCCCGGCCCAAGATCATCGGTGCCCGGGTCCAGCGGGTGGAAGACCCGCGTCTGCTGACCGGTCAGGCGAAGTTCATCGATGATGTGAACCTGCCCGGCATGCTGCACATTGCCTTTTGCCGTAGCGACCATGCCCATGCCGGCATCTTGGATATCGATATATCCGAGGCCTTGGCCATGCCGGGCGTCGTGGCGGTCTTCACCG
>JABIRL010000047.1 GCA_018667855.1 Rhodospirillaceae bacterium | reverse complement strand
GAACCTTGCTGTTCGTGGACGAAATCCACCGCTTCAACCGCTCGCAGCAGGATGGCTTTTTGCCGTATGTGGAGGACGGCACCATCATCCTGATCGGCGCCACCACGGAAAATCCATCGTTTGAGCTGAATGCGGCGCTGCTGTCCCGCTGTCAGGTGCTGGTTCTGAACCGCCTGGACGATGACGCGCTGGAGGAATTGCTGCGCCGGGCCGAGGCGGTTAGCGGCCGCGACCTGCCCTTACAGCCCGATGCCCGGCTAAGCCTGCTGTCCATGGCTGATGGCGACGGCCGGTTCGTCTTGAACCTGGCCGAGGAGCTGTTGGCCCTGGAAGACGTCGAGCCCTTGGACGTGGCCCGGTTGAGCCAGACCCTGCAGCGCCGGGCGCCGGTCTATGACAAGGCCCAGGAAGGCCACTACAACCTGATCAGCGCCCTACACAAATCCCTGCGCGGCTCCGACGTGGATGCTTCGTTGTATTGGCTGGCCCGGATGATGACCGCCGGTGAGCAGCCCCTGTATATCGCCCGGCGCCTGGTGCGTTTCGCGGTGGAGGATATCGGCCTGGCCGACCCCCAGGCCCTGGTCCAGGCCAATGCAGCCAAGGAAGCTTATGATTTTCTGGGCAGCCCGGAGGGGGAATTGGCCATCGCCCAGGCGGTGATCTATCTGGCCACGGCGCCCAAATCCAATGCCGCTTATGAAGCCATGAGCCGGGCCAACCGCGCGGCCCGGGATACCGGCTCCCTGATGCCGCCGAAGCATATCCTGAATGCGCCCACATCGATGATGAAAGATCTGGGCTATGGCAAGGGCTACGTCTATGACCATGGTACGGAAGAGGGTTTTTCCGGCCAGAATTATTTCCCCGAACAAATGCCTCGGCAGAATTTTTATCAACCGGCGGAACGGGGCTTTGAACGGGAGGTGGCCAAACGCATGGCTTATTGGGATAAGCTGCGAGATCGCGGTGGAGAGGAACCAGGGCCATGAATATGCTATTGGCTGTCGCGGCCGGCGGCGCGGTGGGCGCCATGGGGCGTCATCTGGTCTCGGGCCAGGTGATGCGCTGGATGGGCAGCGGTTTTCCATGGGGCACCATGACGGTGAATATTCTCGGCTCGTTCATCCTTGGTGTTCTGGTTGAATATTTGGCGCTGCGCTGGTCCGCCACACAAGAGATGCGGGGCTTTTTGGTGGTCGGCATGCTGGGCGGTTTTACGACATTTTCGGCCTTTTCCCTGGATGCCGTGCTGTTGTTGGAACGGGGCAGCCTGGGCCCGGCCTTTGCCTATATCGCCGGCAATGTGTTGCTGTCGATTTGTGGCCTGTTCGCCGGATTGTGGATATTCCGACAGGTTCTGTCATGAGCGGTCCAAGATGAGTGAAGTGCAGATGGTCGAGGTTGACATGGATGAAGGCGAAGTGCGCCTGGACCGCTGGTTCCGCCGCCACTTCCCTGAACTCAGCCATGGCCGGCTGGAAAAGATGCTGCGCAAGGGTCAGGTCCGGGTCGACGGCGCCAAGGTCAAGGCTGGTCATCGCCTGCTACCGGGGCAGATGGTGCGCGTACCGCCATTGGAGGCGCAGGCCGCAAAACCGGCCAGGAAACGCCCGAACAACCAGCAAAAAACGGTCTCCGAGCAGGACGCCAAGGAACTGCTTGGCCGTATTCTGCACCAGGACAGATCCGTTCTGGTGCTTGATAAACCGGCCGGGTTGGCGGTGCAGGGCGGCAGCGGCACCACGCGCCATGTGGACGGCATGTTGGGTGCCCTGCGTTTCGATGCGGCCGAGCGGCCCCGCCTGGTGCATCGCCTGGACCGGGATACCTCCGGCGTGCTGGTTCTGGCCCGCCATGCCCGCGCTGCCACCGCCCTGACCGGAGCCTTTCGCGATCGGGATACGGAGAAACTTTATTGGGCAATTACCGCCGGCGTTCCCTCCCATGACCGGGGCCAGATCAAACTGCCCCTGGCCAAGGTCGCGGGCAAGGACGGCGAGCGTGTGCGCGTTGATCGCAGCAACGGTAAGACGGCGTTGACCGACTTCGCCGTGATCGAAAAAATCGGCGATCAGGCTGCCTGGCTGGCCCTGTGGCCGCTCACCGGGCGAACCCATCAGTTGCGGGTCCATTGCGCCGCCATTGGGACGCCCATCCTGGGTGATCGCAAATACGGCGGTATTGACGCGGAACTGCCTGGGATGGATCTGGGCAAGGGGTTACACTTGCATGCCCGCGCCATCACCCTGCCGCACCCCGATGGGGGGACCCTGTCGGTGGAGGCGACGGTGCCGGAACATTTCCGCGTGTCCATGCGGAGCCTCGGGTTCAACCCGGAGGCGGCGGCCGAGCGTATGGCCGAGTTGCAGCTAGAAGATGAATTTGGAAGAAACTAGGAAGGACCGACGCCATGCCGCATATCCAGGCCGAAGGGGCGAAACTATATTACGAGGAAGTGGGGATCGGCGATCCGATCATCTTCGTGCATGAATTCGCCGATGATCTGCGCTCGTGGGAGCCGCAGATGCGGTTCTTCTCCCGGCGTTACCGCTGCATCAGTTACAACGCGCGGGGCTATCCCCCCTCGGATATACCTTCCGATCCCGCGCTTTATTCCCAGGACCTGGCGGCCGACGATATCGCTGCCGTGATGCGGGGACTGGACATCGAAAAGGCCCATGTGGTCGGTTGCTCCATGGGCGCCTTCGCGACTTTGCATTTCGGTCTGCGATATGCCCAGATGGCGCGCAGCCTGGTGGTGCTGGGCTGCGGCTACGGCGCCAAGAAAGACAGCCGTGACGGCTTCAACGAAGAAGTCGCGGCCCTGGCCCAGTCGTTCAGGGATAAAGGCATGATCGAAGTGGGCACGCCTTATTCGCTGGGCCCCACGCGGGTGCAGTTCCAAAACAAGGACCCGCGCGGTTTTGCTGATTTTCAGGAGCGCTTCCTGGGCCATTCCTCGGAAGGAACAGGATTGACCATGGCCGGGGTGCAGGCCAAGCGGCCCTCTCTCTACGATCTGGAAGATGGCCTGCGGAAACTGGTGGTGCCGACTTTGCTGGTGATCGGAGACGAGGAAGAGCCCTGCCTGGAGGCCAATCTGTACCTTAAACGGACCATCCAATCATCGGGATTGGTCATTTTGCCCCGCACCGGCCATGCCGCTAATCTGGAAGAGCCGGCTGCTTTCAATCAGGCGGTGGCGGAATTCATCGCCACGGTGGAGCAGGACCGCTGGACCTTGCGGGACCCGCGTTCGGTGTCTGATTCCGCTCTGGTCGCGGGACCGGACAAGGCTTGAAGGACGGCGGCTTGCGAGATGAAAAGGGGCCCTTGCGCCTGATCGTCTTTGATTGTGATGGCACGCTGGTGGACAGCCAGCAAAACATCATTGCCAAAATGACGGCGGCGTTCGCCGAGCTGGGCTTGCCGCGCCCCGACCCTGATGCCATCCGCGCCCTGATCGGCCTGTCCCTGGAGTCGACCATGCGTGCCCTGGTGCCAGGCCTGGGCGATGGCGATGTCGCGCGGCTGGTGGCGGGCTACAAACAGCAGTTTTTCGCCGACCGTGATGCGGAAGCATCATCGGAACCGTTGTTTCCCCATGCCGATACGGTATTGCGGCAACTGGTTGCGGCGGGTTATTTGCTCGGCGTGGCGACGGGTAAATCGCGCCGGGGTCTTGACGCGGTGCTCGGCGGTCACAATTTGAAGAATATCTTTGTCACGCGGCAAACAGCCGATGGCCACCCGGGCAAGCCGCATCCGTCGATGCTGTATCAGGCCATGGCGGAGGTCGGCGTGGAGGCAGGCAATACACTGATGCTAGGCGATACCAGTTTTGACATGGCCATGGCGGTGAACGCCGGTGTCCACCCCTTGGGCGTTGGGTGGGGCTATCATTCCGTTGCAGCCCTGCATGATGCGGGCGCCCGCGTGGTGCTGGATGATTTTCGCGAACTTGTAAGCTATGTGAGCGCGCAATGGCCCGCGGCCTGAAATACGCCCGCAATGCCCTGGGCTTGCTCGCTGGTGTGGTCATCAGTCTGACCGCGGTCCTCTATTTTGTGGATTTCAACGAATATCGCGGCCTGTTGGCGACCCGTCTGAGCGAGGAGCTTGGCCGGCCCCTGCGCATTGATGGTGATTTGAAACTGCGCCTTGGGCTGCATACGGGATTTTCCGCCTCCGGCCTGTCCCTGGCCGGCAATGCGGATGGCAGCGGCGAAAATATGGCCAAGATCGGCCGCCTTTCATTCGGCTTGGCGTTGCGGCCGCTACTGGACCGAAAGATCGAAATTGATCAGCTGCAGATCGAGGATGCGGAAATCCTGATCGAACAGGCCCCGGACGGCAGTCTGAATTGGGCCCTCGGCCAGGGCGGGGATGCCACCAGCGCATGGTCGTTGCCCCGCATTGATGATCTGCGAGTGGTGAATTCCAAATTGACCTACCGTGGCGGCGGCACGGACCGGCAGCTGACGGTTAAGGAATTTTCCCTGCGCACGGTTGAGGCCGGCCAGGGGGCGATTGCCCTCACGGCGCGCCTTGATAATTTGCCTCTCACCTTCGATGGTTGGATCGATACCATTGATGCATTGCTGGACGACCGTGAAATTCAGATTGAAGGCAAGATCGCGGGCGCCGGCGCCACCGTGTCCGCGAAGGGGCGGGTATTCCAGCCCCTGGCCGGGAAAGGCGTGGACTTTCAAGTCACCGGGCGGGCGGAGAAACTACGATCCCTGCTGCGTACTGTTGGTATCGATGCCAAGCTACAAGGCCCGGCGACGATCGAATTTAATGTCAGCGACCGCGACGGTCCCCTGGCGCTGCATGACATCGCCGTCAAACTGGCGCCCGGCAAGGGCATCAATGCCTCTGTCGCCGGGCGGATTGGTGACATTGTTGCCCTGAGCGGATTGGCGTTGACTGTCCGCCTGACAGCGGATGATGCGGCCCGGTTGTCGCAATTGGCGGGAACCGAAATTCCGCCCCTGGGTCGTCTGGAGGCGACGGCGCGCCTGACGGGGACAGCCGGCGCGCCGGGTTTGGACAGGATCGACGGCAAGATTCGCCATGACGACGGCTCGGCGATCGATTTTCAGGGCGCCGTGCGGGATGTTTTGGGGATGCAGGGTGTCGGCATGCATGTGACGGGGCGGACGGAACGGATCGAGGCCCTGCTGCCGATCTTTGGTATGGAGCCGCTTCTGCAAGGTCGGAGCGAAATCGCCTTTGATCTGAAGGACAAAGACGGCGCCTTCGCGTTGCGCAACGTGAAAGTGGAGCTGCAGCCGGCTCCGGGTGTGGAGATCGCCGTTGACGGGCATATCAAGGATGCCCTCGCCCTGACCGGCTTGGACCTGGCTGTTCGGCTTCAGGCGGATGACGCGGCAAGTTTGTCGCGGCTGGCCGGAACGGAGATCCCCTCTATTTCGCCCGTTAAGGCCCGCGGCCGCATCGTGGGCACCGCGGCCGAGCCGGCGATCGCCGATCTGACGCTCACGGCGGGATCGGTTGAGAGGATAATGCTGACGGTGACCGGCAGCATCGCCGAACCGCTGAAAGCGGATGGTTTGGTTTTGAAACTGCGATTGCAGGGCCCTGACAGCGGTGCCCTTTCAAGCTATGCGTCCCTCGACGTTCCGGCATTGGGGCGGTTTGATCTGGCGGGGCGCCTGCGCGGATCCGCCAGTTCCGCGCGCCTGAGCCGCATCGCGGGGCAGTTCCGCCATCACAACGGCATGACGATCGATTTGCAGGGATCGATCGGGGATCTGCAAAAGGCTGAGAAACTTGATCTGGGTTTCGGTGCATCTATACCCGGCGGCAACGCACTTGGGGATTTGCTGGCACTGGAAATGCCGCTTTCCGACCGCCTGCGCGCCAAAGGTCGGGTTAGCGGCAGTGCCGAGACCATGCGCCTGGTGGATTTGGATATCACCATGGGCGGCAGTGATCTGGCCGGCGAAGTGGCTATTGATCTGCGTGGGGACCGGCCTGCGGTCACGGGGGACCTGCATTCAAAGCGGCTGGATCTGAGCTTCCTGTCGAACCAGGAGGAACCGGCCAATCAGACCAAGCCGGTTGCGGACAGCGATGCCTCGCAACGGCTGATCCCGGATCTGGCCGTCGATCCGGGCTTCGCGGCCATGCTGGATGGCGGCCTTAAGTATCGCGCGGCGCGGCTGAATTGGGATGATTTGGCCCTCAGCGGGGTCAACGTGACGGTCGATTCTAAGGGTGGTGTCCTGACCTTAAATCCCAGTACGGCGGAACTGGCGGCGGGGCAATTGATTGTGGACGGGCGCATGGATCAGGAGGGGGTCAATCTGACGTTCGATCTGCGCCGGGCGGCGATGAAAACTTTGGGGCCCATGCTTGATATGACAGCCGTGGAAGGCAGCCTGGATCTGCGCGGCGATCTGCGCGCCCAAGGCCGGGATTTGCGTGCCTTGGCGGGCAGCCTGAACGGCACCGCCTCGGTCGTGGTCGGCCAGGGCTATTTGCACAACAGTTACCTGGAACCCTTGGTCAAGGACCTGGTGGTTGCCCTGGTCGAGGGGGATTTGTCCAAACAGGGCGCGCGGCTGCATTGCTTCGCCAATGGCTATGAGTTTAAGAATGGCGTCGCCGTCAGTCAGGTGCTTCTACTCGATACCGACAGCGTTACCGTGGTGGGCGAGGGCCAGGTTGATCTGTCCAGCGAGGCGATCAAGTACCACCTAAACCCACGGCCGAAAAATCCCAGCCTTCTGTCCCTTGCCACGCCAGTTGATGTAAGCGGCACCTTGGCCCAGCCGACCATTCTGCCGGACAGCGTGGCCGTTGCCGGCGGCGTGGCCACGGCGGTGGTCGGCAATCTGCTGCTGCCGGGCGTGGGGCTTTTGCTGCCCCTTTTGAGTGCTGGTACGGGAGAGGATAATCCCTGCCTGAAAGTCGTGAAAAACGGCAAGGCCAAGGCAGCCGAAAAGACGACGCAACCCGGCGCCCTGGGCCAGCTGGGCGATGCGGTCAGCGAAGGCGCGGGTGCATTGTTGAAACTGCCGGGTAAACTTCTGCCGGGTAATCTTCTGGGATCCGAATGAAGCGATTTTATAAACAGGTAGCCGTTACGCCCACGGCTAACGGATTCGCTATCGAACTGGACGGTCGCCCGATCCGAACGCCGAAAAAGTCCGCCTTCGCGGTTCCTGGAGAGGCGGTTGCGGCGGCTGTAGCGGAGGAATGGTCGGAACAGGGCGACGAAATTTTGCCCGAGAGCATGCCGCTTTTGCGTCTGGCCAACACCGCCATCGACATGATTGCCGGGCAGCGGGATGCCGTAGTGGATAACCTGGCCGGTTATGGCGGCACTGATCTGTTGTGCTATCGGGCCGGGGAGCCGATAGACCTGGTGCAACGGCAAGACCGTCTTTGGTCGCCCTGGCTCGATTGGGCGGCAGAGCAGCATGGCGCAAGACTTGCAACGACGATGGGTGTTGGCCATATCGCCCAGGACGGGGACGCGCTGACGGCCCTGCACGGGGCCGTGAACGGTCATGACGTCATGGAATTGGCGGGCCTGAATGATCTGGTGACCATCGCCGGCTCCCTGGTTCTGGCCCTGGCCGTCAGCGCCGGTGCCTTGAATGTCGCCACGGCCTGGGCCGCGGTCAGATTGGAAAACGAGTTCCAGGCGGAAAAATGGGGGCGGGACGCGGAAGCGGAAGCCCATGCGGATCGGCTGCGGCAAGAGTTTGAGCACGCCGCCCGATTTCTCGATCTCTACCGAATGGCGTAATAGTTAATCTACAATACAAGTATATTTGTTGGTTTCCATTTGTTAAGTCCTGTGCAGTATTACGTGTTGAGTTGATTTGAATCCAAGACCGGGGGGACGGTCGAGGTGAGATCCATGGGGAATGGACATACGCTGGACGGCGATGCCGGGCGGCAGCTTCTTGATTTCGCGCGCGTGTTCGACCACGCGCCTGTGGGATTCTGTGTCGTCGATTTGGACCTCCGATTTGTCTATGTGAATAAAGCCCTTGCCGCGCTGAATGGGATTTCGGTTGAGGGGCACATCGGCCGCACCATTCATGATGCGCTGCCGCAGTTAGCACCTTTGATCGAGCGGCAATTGCGGCAGGTCGCGGCAACGGGTGAACCGGTCATTGGTGAAGTGATTGAAGGCGGTACCGATGCCGAACCGGGTCTAATGCGAGCCTTTCAGCACACTTATTCGGCAATATTCGGTGACAATAAAAACGTAATCGGGTTGAGTTGCCTGGTGCAGGATGTGACGGAGCAACAGCGCGCGCATGAGGCGCTGGAGCGAATTGAAGAGCGTTTGGAATTATCGCTTGATGCGGTGTCGATCGGGACCTGGATCTGGAATCTGGAAGACGGCACGCATTTTTGGGATTCTCGAATGTTGGAAATGTCCGGCCATTCTCTTGAACAACATACCGGCATCATGGATGACGATTTCGTCCGCAGCCTGCATCCCGATGATGAAGCAAGGGTCATGGCGGCGGCGCAAAGGTCTCTGGATGATGATGCCGACTACAATATCGAATACCGTATATACCGCCGGGATAATGGCGAATTACGAAACATGAATGCCCGCGCGGCGGTAATCCGGGACGCTAATGGCAAGGCCGTCAGGATGACCGGCATCGCCATCGATGTGACCGAGCAAAAACGGACCGAGGCTGAATTGCGGCGGTCTCAAGCTCTGCTCGAGAGGCGTGTCGCGGAGCGTACGCAAACGCTCAACGATGCCAATAGGCGCCTGCAGGAGGAGATCGTAGAGCGCGGTATAGCCGAAGCCGCGAAACGGGAAAGCGAAGCCTTTGTCAACACGGTCATAGCGAACATGGTTGACGCCTTGATCACCATCGATACGGCCGGCAACGTATCCTCCTTCAATCAGGTGGCCGAGGACGTTTTCGGCTATGGGGCAGATGAGGTGATTGGGCAAAGCATCAATATGCTGATGCCTGAACCGGACCATTCCCGTCACGATAAATATATCTCCGACTATATGGACACCGGGCGGTCCGCGATTATCGATGTCGGGCCGCGAGACGTTCTTGGCCGGCACAAGGACGGTCGGGCGCTGAATTTGGAATTGGCGATTAGCCGCACCTCGTTTGGCGGGCAGCCGCTGTTTATTGGCGCCCTGCGTGATGTGTCCGAGCGCAAGCGGCTGGAAGAGCTGTTCCAGGTTGTCGCGGAAAATTCACCCAATTCGATCATCTTGAAGGATTTGGAAGGGCGGATACTTCTGGTCAACAGCTTGTTCGAGACATGGATGGGTGTCTCGGCGCATGAAGTGGTAGGCAGGACCGCGCATGATCTTTATCCCGCCGACTATGCCGATGCCGCCAACGCGGAAGATCGGTATGTGGTGCGTGCCGGTAAACCCAATACCCGTGAATGGCAGCTTGAGTTCGCCGATGGCCAAATGCACCGCATCGTGGGCACGAAATTCCCCGTGACGGATTCCAATGGTGCCGTGATCGGCGTTGGCACCGTCGGCATGGATGTGACCGATTTGCGAGCGGCAGAATCCCAGTTGCTGCAGGCCCAAAAGATGGAGGCTATTGGGCAGCTGACAGGTGGCATTGCCCATGATTTCAATAATCTACTGGCCATCATGATGGGTAATCTTTCGCTTCTGGCTGAGGATCTGAGTTCTGATCACGAGGCCGTTGACCTGTTGGAGCCGACCATGCGGGCCATCGATCAGGCAGCCGCATTGACCGCACGTATGCTGGCATTTTCCCGTCAGCAGCCCCTCGAAGTGCATCTGGTGGATGCAAATGCCCTGCTGCGGGGCATGCAGCCGTTAATCATGCGCAGTCTGGTGGAGGACGTCGAGGTTACCTTCGCCCTGGCGTCTGACCTCTATAATTGTCAGGTCGACCCCGGCCAGCTTGAGCAGGCTATTCTGAACCTTGCAATCAATGCCCGTGATGCCATGCCCCAGGGCGGAAATCTGCGAATCGAAACAGCCAACGTGACCCTCGGGCCCGACGACGAACAGCGGCCCATGGAAATGGTGCCTGGCGACTATGTAATGATTTCAGTTTCCGATGACGGTGAAGGCATCGCGAGCGCGGAACTCGACAAGATTTTTGATCCGTTTTTCACAACCAAACCGGTGGGCGAGGGCACCGGCCTTGGCCTCAGTATGGTTTATGGTTTTGTAAAACAATCGGACGGTCATATTACCGTCGCATCCAAATTAGGCGCCGGCACGACATTTCGAATTCACCTCTCCGCCGATAGGGACCAGTCGATCGCGTCCGTTACACAGGAAACGAAGGTCATGGGTGCCGTCAGCAGCGAAATTATACTGGTGTTGGAGGACGAGAAAGACGTTCAGTCGATGGTCGCGACAGTGTTGGAGAAACAGGGCTATCAGGTTTTACTGACCGACAACGGCCGTGCGTGCCTTAAAACATTGGCCGAAAATAACCACGTGGACCTTTTGCTGACCGATATCTTGCTGCCCGGCGACATGAATGGGCAACAGGTGGCCGATGCAGCCGTGGCCAAGCGCAATGACTTGAAGGTGCTGTTCATGTCGGGCTATCCCCGGGATGCCATTGTGGATCAGGGGCGCCTTAAACCCGGCGTTGAATTGCTGCGAAAACCGTTCAGCGCCAGCGAATTGGCGCGGCGGGTCCGGGATATTCTGGACCATTAGCCGCGACATGCTCTAGGGCCGGGACTTCCGCACACAACAACCTGATGGCGGCATAAATCCGGATGTGAAATTCCCTCCCATAACGTGCTATCAAACGAGTTGGCAAACGTGCCCGAAGCGGGAGGTAGTAAGTACATGCAGGATATCCTGCGTCAGCTCGAGGAAAAGCGCGCCGCGGCGCGTTCCGGGGGCGGCGAAAAACGAATTCAGGCACAACATGGCAAAGGCAAGCTGACGGCCCGGGAGCGGCTGGAACTGCTGCTCGATCCCGGCTCGTTCGAGGAATATGACATGTTCGTCGAACACCGCAGTGAAGACTTCGGCATGGCCGAACAGCGCATTCCGGGCGATGGGGTGGTCACCGGCTGGGGCACCATCAACGGCCGGCTGGTCTTCGTCTTCAGCCAAGATTTCACCGTGTTCGGCGGCTCCTTGTCGGAGGCCCATGCGGAAAAAATTTGCAAGATCATGGATCAGGCCATGAAGGCCGGCGCGCCGGTGATCGGCCTGAATGATTCGGGCGGGGCCCGTATTCAGGAGGGCGTCGCCTCTCTGGGCGGCTATGCAGAGGTCTTTCAGCGCAATGTCATGGCCTCGGGCGTAGTCCCACAGATTTCCCTGATCATGGGGCCGTGCGCCGGCGG
>JABIRL010000109.1 GCA_018667855.1 Rhodospirillaceae bacterium | reverse complement strand
GGGTTTTTCCTGATCCAGGCGGTCGACGTGAACACAACATTTTGGGCGCTGGTCGCTTACACCGCGATCAATCGCGTCGGTCTCAGCCTGTCGATTCCATCGCTTAGCGCTGCGGCGCTGCGCGCCGTTCCGGCGAATAAGTTAGCGCGCGGCGCCTCCAGCTCGACGTTCTTCCGCGATCTCGGCGGCGGCTTCGGCATTGCCTTGCTCACAGCTTTTTTCGAACACCGCACTCAGTTTCATGGCGAGGCGTTTACGGCGACCCAGACCTCGGCGAATACAACGACCCTGGAACTTTTGGACGGGATACAGGGTGTGTTGTCCGCATCGGGCGTACCCGATTCCACGCAAGCTGCGACCGCGCTACACTACTTGTCGCAGGTTATTCTGGCCCAGGCGAGCACACTTGGCTTCAAGGATACATTCTTCGCCATCGCCGTGGTCGCCCTGCTGGCGGTGGGGCCAGCATGGTTGATCGGCAGCGCCAAATCTCCGCCACACCGGCCCTGAATCCCTTTGGCCAACGACGTATGTTTAAAGTCTATCGGGCAGAAGACCACGTTATTTGCGGGCGTTATAACAGGGCTATCCGTCGTATGGTCGGGCGGTGGCGCCGAACGGTTACAACTTTAAGGTTGGAAGGGCCGCTATACGTGGGTTGTACTACCCGCCAAAAATGAGGCCGGGCAACCATAGGACAATGTCCGGGAAAATCCAGATCAAGGCCAGGCCCAGCACCTGAATGCCAATGAAAGGAAACACACCGCGATATATATCGGCGGTTTTGACGGCGTCGGGCGCCACGCCCCGCAAATAGAACAAGGCGAACCCGAACGGCGGCGTCAGGAACGATGTCTGCAGATTGATGCCGATCATCACGCCCAGCCATAGGGGGTCAAATCCAACCGCAATGAGGATTGGCGCAACGATGGGCACAATGACGAAAATTATTTCGATGAAATCGAGAAAGAAGCCCAGAAAAAACATTACGGCCATGACCAGGAGCATCGCTGCAGCAGGGCCGCCCGGCAGCTCGTGCAGGAATTCTTCGACCACCACATCGCCGCCGAAACCCCTGAATACCAGGGAGAACATGGAGGCCCCCAGCAATATGATAAAGACCATGGAGCTGATCTTAGTCGTCTCTCGGGATACGGCCTTGACCACATCAAGGTTGAATTTGCGCCCCATGATGGCCAGAACGGTCGCGCCAACGGCGCCAACGGCGGCGGATTCCGTCGGTGTGGCGATACCCGTCAGAATGGAGCCGAGGACCACGACGATTAAAGACAAAGGCGCGGCGATCACCCGCAAGGTTTCACCGACCCCGATGTCCCCCACCGCCTCGTCCGTCTTGTTCACCCCGACTAGAGCCGGACTTGTCGATGGCTTGATAAAAGCGATCAGGATTTGATAGGCGAGATAGAGCCCGACCAGCATGAGACCCGGTATCAAGGCGCCCGCGAACAGATCGATGGCTGTCACGGGATTGTCTGGCACCAATTCTCCCTTCAATTCGGAGGCCTGCTCGTTGGCGCCCTGCAAAATATCCGCCAGCAGAACCAAAACGATGGACGGCGGGATTATTTGCCCCAAAGTGCCGGAGGCGCAAATGAGGCCCGAGGCCAGGCGGGGGCTGTAGCCAGCCCGCAACATCACGGGCAGGCTCATCAGGCCCATTGTCACCACCGTGGCCCCGACAATGCCGGTAGAGGCGGCCAGTAAAGCGCCCACCACAATTACCGAGATGCCCAGACCACCAGGGCGCTTGCCGAACAACCGGCCCATGGCTTCCAATAATTGGGCGGCGATATCGGATTTATCCAACATCACACCCATGAAAATAAACAACGGCACGGCGACCAGGGTCTCCGCTTTCATGATGCCGAAGATACGCAGAGGATAGAGCGCCAGCATGCCCAGATTGAACAGGCCGAAATAATCCCCAAGAGAGGCGAACAGCAATGCCGAACCGGCCAATGTCAGAGCAACAGGGAACCCCAGCAGCAGCACCAGCATGGTGACGCCGAACATAGCGAAGCCCATAATTTCGGGTGTCATTATGGCACACGCCCATCTTCGGGATCATGGAATTCAGGTGGTTTTTTAATGCCAAGCAAGGTTTCCAAACTACGCAAAAACAGCGCCACGAATTGCAGGGCGAATAACACCGCGAAGACCAAAATGACGGACTTGAGCAGGAACAGGCCGGGCAGGCCGCCGGCCTCGGCTGATTTCTCGTAGAGCCCCCAAGAGCGCTCTACCATGGGCAGACTTCTGTCGAAGACCAAATACAAAACCGGTGCGGCGAAAAGGGCGCAGCCAAGCAGATCGACAATGGCCTTATAGAGACCCGATGCCGTGCGGTAGATCAGATCAATGCGGACATGACCGTCATGCAGCAGGGTATAACCGGCCCCCAGCATGAAGACGACCGCATGGCTCCACACATAGGATTCCTGCATCCAGATGGCGCCAAAGTTCATGGTGTAGCGCAACACCACGACAAGAAACACATTCAAGACCATCAGAACCAGCAGCCATGAAACGGCCCGGCCCACCCATTCATTAAGGGCGTCAATGGCGTGAACTACGAAATTAAGTACATGCACTGCCATTATCCGATGCGACGCAAACCAACGCGACAGGACCAACGCATTCGGGGGAGGCGCCGTTCGCTGTCGGCGCCTCCCCCTCAATACTCACTGCAATGCCGATCAGGCGGGCTTGAACTGGGCGGCCTTGCGGGCCTCCAGGAAGTTAGCCTCGGCATAGGTTGACCAGTCCAACATGTCTTCCCGAATGCCGATGATGCTGTTGTAGAGCGCCTTGCCGTCCGCCGATTTAGACGCAATTTTCGGCATCAACTCGGCGGCCCTCGCACCGATAGCGCTGATCAGCTCGGGGCTGTAGTTCTTCAGTTTCACGCCATGGTTCTGGGTCAATTTTTTGAGGGCGCTGTTATTGATCGCCTGGAAGCGGGACAGGATAAACAGGTTGGTGCCTGCCGCCCCGCGCTTGATGATCTCCTGACTGGCTTTATCCAGGCCGTCCCAGGCCTTTTTGTCGAAGAAGCCGTCCAGAATGGTTGCCGGCTCATGCCAGCCCGGATAGTAGTAATTCTTCACAACCTTATGCAGGCCTTTGCCCATATCGGCGGCGGGGCCGATCCATTCGGTGCCGTCAATGGCGCCTGAAGTCAGGGCCGGCAACACTTCCTTGCCCGGCAGCAGGATCACATTGACGCCGAACGTCTTGAGGATTTCCCCGCCGAGACCCGGCATGCGGAATTTCAAACCATCCAGATCAGCAACCGTGTTGATATCCTTGGAATACCAGCCACCCATTTGGTTGCCGGTGTTACCCATGGGCAGGAACTTCAGGCCCAGGGGGTTATAGGCATGCTTGTCGGCCATCTCGATGCCTTTGCCATAGTACAGCCAGGCGTTTTGTTCCTGGGCTGTCAGGCCGAACGGCATCGCGGCCACGAAAGCGATGGAATCGGATTTACCGGTCCAATAATAAGGCGCGCCATAACCCATTTGCGCAGCCCCGGACTGTACAGCATCCATGGCTTCGAACGGCTTCACCAGCTCGCCGGCATGGTAGGGTTTAATCGTCAGCTTGCCATCGGATGCGGTCCCGACGAATTTGGCGAATTCCTCTAATGCCTGACCCAGCAAACCGGCCTTGCCAAAGGCGGAAACGGCGACCCACTGCTTACGGCCCGGGGCGATTGCCGGGGCTGGCAACGACGAGGCGGCGATGACGGCGCCGGCAGCCGTGGCGGTGCCGGCTTTTTTAAAAAATTCACGTCTTTTCATCTTGATCT
>JABIRL010000164.1 GCA_018667855.1 Rhodospirillaceae bacterium | reverse complement strand
GATCTCTTCCGCCGTGACCTTTGTGGGGATGACAGCATTCCAGGGGCTTTCCCCGGCCTTTGATTGCGCCACATAGCGTTTCGCCGCCGGTTCCGCCAGCTTGGACAGGGCATCGCGGGTGGCTTGATCCCGCACCACGATAACCCGATTGCCCTGGCGGTTGCCGCCCGACGGGGCGAACCGCGCATTTTCGATCAAATCATAAATCAACCCATCCGGCAGCTCCTCCCCCGTGTAATCACGAGCCGAGAATGTTGTCCGCATAACATCGTTCAGTTCCATTGCCATATCCTCCCAGGCGTTGCCGCAGAGCTTGCTGCGGGAACCCCGTGGCGTCAAGTTCCGGGGCGCACGAACAACGCCATCTGGCTGGCCGCGCCATAGGTCGGGTGGGACCAGCCGATGCCGGAAAATTCCACATCATAGCCATTGCGGCCGGCCACGCCCCGGGCCCAGGTTTCGAATTTGGCGCGGGTCCATTCGAATTCATGGCCGGGATGGCGCAGGCGATGGGACGGCACGCCCAACAGTTCATTGCATTCCACGTTCGGCGTGGTGATCAAAACCAGCCGGGGTTTGAAGCTGTTGAACACCGCGCGCTCCACCTTGGACAGACGGTCGGGGGGAATATGTTCGATGGTCTCCAGCAAAACGGCCGCATCGTAGCCCTGAAACTTCGGGTTCGCATCGGCGAATGACTCGTTCAACAGAGATACACGTTGTTCCAGCGCGATGTTCGCTTGCGCCAAATTCTGGGCGCAGGCCTCCAGCGCTTTGCGGGAAATATCCAGACCGGTAATTTGCGTGAAATAGCTGTCGCCGGCCAATGCCAGCAGCAACGGGCCGTCGCCACAGCCCAAATCAAGTATCCGTGCCGCGCCCCGCGCCCGTAAGGCGTCGAGGACGATGGTCAGGCGTTCTTCATGCAGCGATGTGGGCATGGCGCCATATTACCATGGCCTGCTATTGTCCTGGAACCGGGTTTGATCCAAGCAATAGGTGGCGGAATGAGCGAGTTGACGTTTGATGCGGTTGTGGTGGGTGGCGGCATTGTCGGTTGCAGCGCGGCCTTTTTCCTGGCCCGCGAGGGCTGGAAAGTCGCCGTGGTGGAACGGGACAGCCTGGCCTGCGGTACGTCGAGCAAAAGCTTCGCCTGGATCAATGGGACTTCGAAGACGGCGGATGAAAACTATCATCGCCTTAACGCCAGGGGTCTTGCCGCCTATTGCGAACTGGCGGTGGAGTTCGGCGAGGAGGCCCTGGGCCTGAACCCATCCGGCACCCTGAACGTCGTACAGAAATCCGACGCGGCAAACTATGCCGCCACGCAGGAACAGGCCCGTCAGTTGGCGGCCTATGACTATCCGGCCGCTTGGGTGGATATCCATGCGTTGCGCCGAATGGAGCCCCATATGACGCTGCCCGACGATGCCGAGGCGCTGTTCGCCATGGCGGATCACTGCCTGGATGCCCCGAAATTCGTCCGCTTCATGGCGTCGCAAGTACAGGCCTTGGGCGGCACGGTGCTGGAAGACTGCGCCGCGCAATCATTGGTGGCCCAGGATGACGGCCAGGTCACGGGGCTGGAAACTGATCAGGGCACATTGAAAACCCGCCATGTCGTTGTGGCCGCCGGGCCAGGCACGGCAGAGGTTTTGAGTATGCTGACCGGCTATGACGCCTTCGCCACGCGGTTCCCGTTGCACCAGGTTCCAGGACTATTGGTGCGGACGCCGAACCTTTTACCCCATCGCCGTATCCGCCACGTGGTTTATTCGTCCATCAGTCCGGAGATCCACATGCTGCCGGACTTCAACGGCGGCCTAAAGATCGGCTCCGATGAAACGGATGGCATGGTAACCGTCGATTCAACGCCCGATCAACTGCACAACGTCGCCTCCATTCTGCTGGACCGGGCCAAGGACCTTTTGCCGGGCTTCCCAGACCGGGATTGTCTGGATGAGTGCACCATCACCCTGGGCATCAGGCCCTACCCCAAGGACGGCCACAGCCTGGCCGGCCCCCTGCCCGGCGCCAAGGGTCTCTATGTCATCGCCACCCACAGCGGCATCACCCTGGCGCCGGCCCTTGGCGGCCTGATGACGGAACTGATCGCAACCGGTCAAACGCCGGATATGCTGAAGCCTTTCACATTGGACCGGATTGAAGGTTTCTAGGCCGGCTTCGTCCGTTGCAGGATGAACGTGGCGCCTATAATCAGAAGCAATCCCGGATAGGTCGCGGCGGGAGGCAACGGCTCGCCGAAGGCAAGCCCGATCAACAGCACGAAGGCCGGATTAAGGTAGGTGTACGAGGCCACCCGGGTCGGGCCGATCACGGTCGTGCTCGACTGAAAAATGAAGAACGTAATCAAAGTCGTGAACACAGCCAAATAAACGATGCCGCCAAAAACCGAGATCGGCACCGCCGTCCATTCGACCGACGCCCAGCGCCCCAGCGATAACAGAAACAGCCAACCCGTACCCATGACCAGGGTCCAGAAGGTCATCCGGGCCATGGGTTCGCCGCGATGCAGGAACTTCACTAATGGCATGTAGCAACCCATACCGACGCAGGCAGCCAGAAAAATTAAATCGCCCCGCCCCAGTTGCAGGGCAAGCAGCGCATCCAGGTCACCCCGAAAAATCACCCACACGGCACCGACCATCCCCACGGGAAGTGCTAGTTGCGCCGGCCGGCCCAACCGATCACGCAGCAACAGATAGGAAAAGGCGGCAGCGATGGCCGGCGTCAGAGTAAATATCGTACCGGTATTCAGGGCCGAGGTATGGCGCAGGGCGGCGAACATGCCCCAGAAAAATCCAACCAGACAGGCGCTGATCGCACCGTAACGAACAAGGTCACGCCATCCGGGCAGCGGCAAACCGTATCGCCAGGCCACGATGGGCCCGAACAGCAGGGCCGCCAAAGCAAATCGCAACAGGGTCAGGATAATGGAATCCAGACCATGAGTGATGGCCGCGCCCACGGGAAAGGAGGTCGCCACCAACACCGTTGCCAGCAACATCAAGATATGAGCGCGCCGTGTGGAATCAATCATATGGCCCAGTTTACCGGGCGGCGCGTCAAGGTGGTAGAGATTGCCCTCTAAGCGGCAAGCCCTTGCGCGGTTGCCAAGTCCACCATGTCTTCGCTCAACAACGCGGCGACCGCCTCACTATCGTCATCCTCAACGGCCAGGGGATCCTCGGCCCGCAGGCGGTGATCCATGACCATGCGGGCCAGGATCAGGCGGCGGGCGTCCTCGCCCATTTCACCCAGGCGGGCGCCCTCGCTGGCCAGCAGCACGGCCGAGGCCATGTGATACAGCGCATCGGATGCCTTGCGCGCCATGGGTTCGTTGCCGGTCAGGGCGACGGTCTCGGCGAACGCCACCGCGCGGTCGATGGTGCTGTCCAATTCGCCCCGGAACTGCCCCGGCAAGCCTTGAGTTTCGGCCACCATGTCGTGCATGGCCTCGGCCAATGTGGTGTGGGCGCCAACCTTGGCAATGGCGCGTTTGGTCACGTCCAGGGCGTTGATGTTGGAGGTACCCTCCCACAACACGCCGATGTGGGCGTCGCGCAGCAGTTTGGAATTCACCCAATCCTCGATCAGCCCGTTGCCGCCGCGCACTTCCATGGCGCCGGTGGCGACCGTGATGTTGTCGCGGCAGGAGCGGAACTTCAGCAACGGCGTCAGGATGCGCGCCAGCATGGCGGCCCGCTCATCGCCGGCCTCGGCCAGCTCCAACTGTCGGCCCACGAACAGGGCCATCGAAAGAACCTGTTCCGTGGGCACCATCAGTTTCATCAATTGTCGGCGCAACAGCGGTTTGTCGATAATTTTCTCGCCGAATGCGATACGATTCCGGGCCACCACCAGAGCCTCGTTCAGACAACGGCGCATCATGGCCGCCGCCCGGACACCGTGGGAGAGACGGGACATGTTGACCTGATCCATCATCATCTTCAGGCCGTTGTTGATGCCCGGCCCAACTTCGCCCAGGGGATAGGCCACGGCCCCGTCGAAAATGATCTCGCCCGAGGCCATGGATTTGGTCCCCAGCTTATCTTTCAGGCGCACGATGCGGTATTTGTTACGGCTGCCGTCATCCAGGTGGCGCGGTAGCGCAAACAGGCCCAGGCCGTTGTTACCCTTGGCGGCACCGGCCGGGCGCGCCAGCAGCAACGCCACATCGCCGTCGGCGCAGGAACAAAACCATTTTTCGCCGTACAATCGCCAGTTTCCGTCTTCAAAGCGTGCCTCCAGCTCGATATTGGAAACGTCCGAGCCGCCGGTCTTTTCGGTCATGAACTGGGCGCTTTTCAGGATCTTTGTCATGTCCTGGCTGTGCATGCCGGGCAGGAATTTCTGTTTCACCTCTTCCGATGCATAACGCTCAATCAACAGAGCAGAGGTATCGGTCACGGAGATCGGGCACATCAAGCCGAATTCGCCCTGCACGAACAGATATTGGAAGATGTATTTCGCAAGTGGTGGAACAGGCCCGTCCCAGCCCAGAACACCGTCGGTGCGCGACATGCAATGGATGCCGAAATCACCGAATCCGATCTGCTCCATCTCCCGATAGGCGGGATGGAATTCGATCCAGTCTTCGTCCGCGCCCCGGGGGCTGCGGGGATGCAGGACGGGGCCGTGGCGGTCGGACAGCCGGGACAATTCATCAAGACGGCCGCCGGCGATCTCACCCAAATTGCGATAATGGGGCAGCATGTGATTTCGAAGGCGGTCATCGAGATACAGTTTCAACAATCCCTGCAAACTTTGGTCGATGTCGAAAAAATTCAGTCCCTGACAATCGGGAGCTACCCAATCGTTGGTCTCCATTGTTTCGATTTGTGCCGCCAATGCCGTGCTGTTCATTTTAGTATCCTCATTCGCCGTTTTGCAGACCGTAATGTGGCGCAACGGCAATCCCTTGACAAACGATAAGAATTTCGCTCTTGATTGATTTTTACTCAATCAAAGTAAATGCGAATGACCCAATTTCCCTCCACATCAGCGCTTTTATCATTCCGATCAGCCGCCCACCATTTGAGCTTTCTTCAAGCTGCAAAGGACCGAAACGTAACCCCCGGCGCCATTAGCCGGCAGATCCAAGGCCTTGAGGATTTGTTGGGAACCCGGTTGTTCAATCGGCACCACAAACGGGTGGAGTTGACACCCCAGGGCCGTGATTACCTGGCCGAAATCACGACACCCATGGACCATATCGCCGCCGCCACCGCCCGCATTCAAGGAGCACAGGAAAGCGGCGCCATATCCATCTGCGCCTATCCCACCTTTGCCATTCGCTGGTTGTTGCCCCGCTGGGGGCGGTTTTATGACCGCCACCCGGACGTGGACGTGCGCCTGACCACTTCATTGAATCCGGTCGATTTCAGTTCGGGGGATTATGATCTGGCCATTCAGGTCCTGGCGGAGGACGCCAAACCAGTCGGCCTCCTGCACCATGAATTTCTGGCTGTCCGGACATTTCCGGTTTGCAGTCCGGCACTTGCCCAGGCCATAAAAAGCCCGGCCGATCTGGCCGGACAAACCCTGATCCACAACGGGCCCCGCCCCACGGACTGGCGGCGCTGGCTGACCACGGCCGGATTGCCGACCCTGAACGGCGCCCGTGAGCTACGTTTCGAAAGTATGAACCTGGCGATCCAGGCCGCCATCGAAGGCATCGGCGTCGCCATTGGCATAGACGCCCTGTTTCGCGAAGAGATGGAACAGGGACGCCTGGTGCGACTGTTTGATATCGAGCGACGCTCCGCCCACCCCTTCCAGATCGTCTATCCGGAGGGCAAGGCCCAAGACCCGCGCCTCATTGCCTTCCGCGACTGGTTGTTGGAAGAAGCGGCGGTCAAATTTACGACAACCCGCCCAGAAAGCTCTCCATCGCCTTGTTGAATGCCGCGGGTTGATCAATATTCGCGGCATGACCGGCTTCATCGATGATCACTTTTTGGGCGCCGGGAATCTTGGCCGCCATGTAATCCGTCGCCGGATGAAACTTCACATCCTCGGAGCCGACCAGAACCAATGTCGGCTTTGCGATATCCGGCAGACTTTGGATGGACCGGTCATCAAACTGGGCCAGCATGCCGCGCGCGGCATGGGCTAGGCCCGTGGCATCCCGGTGGCCGGCGTTGGTTACGGCCGCGCTGCCGCTCAACGCGGACAGGCCTTCCGCCTCTAAACGATCAGCCTGGGCATTGGCGGTTTCGTTCCAGGCCTCGCGGGCGGCGTCCTTTTTGAAACCCGGTCCCGTGTCAAACAGCATCAGGGCCGCTGTCCGATCGGGATGCGCCAGATGAAAAGCCAACGTGGCACACCCGCCCAGGGACAATCCGCCAATCACCGCCTGCTGCAAACCGCAGGCATCCAGTATGGCGGCCATATCGGCGACACTCTCAGCTTCGGAATAGGCTGTCGGGTCTTCTGGATAGTCGCTTTGCCCATGGCCGCGCATGTCCCAGGTCAGAACCCGGTAACGGTTCCGCAAGGCCGCGACCTGGTCCTGCCACATGGTGGAAGAGGCGCTGAAGCCATGGCTCAACAGCACGGCGGGGCCCGCGCCATGATCCTCGAAATACACCTTTACGCCGTCCCGTACGATATAGGCCATGGCCCCGTCTCCTCTCCCGAACAATACAATGCGGTCAAGCTAGCCCGCTGGCGGATGCTGTCAATAGCCATGCTATGATGGGCCGGGAAGAATGGAGCGAACTATGCATGAACTACGCACACCGGCCTTGATCCTCGACCGGGCCCGCCTGCAGGTCAATCTGGACCGCATGGCCGCGCGGGCCACGAGCCTCGGCGTCAACCTGCGCCCGCATATGAAGACCGCCAAATGCCTGGACGTGGCGCGTCTGGCGACCAAGGGTCAGGCCGGTGGCATCACCGTATCGACCCTGGCAGAGGCTGAATATTTCGCCCGCGCCGGCTTCACCGATATTCTCTACGGCGTCGGTATCACCCCGGACAAACTGGCCGGCGTGTCTGCGGTCCAGGCCCTGGGCGCCGAAGTGATCTTGATCCTGGATAACCCCGATACCGCGCGTCTGGTGGTCGAACGGGCCGGCGCGCAAGGCGGCGCCTGTCGTTTTCTGATCGAGATCGACTGCGGCCAGCACCGCACCGGGCTGTTGCCCGATGATCCCAGGGTGTTGGAATGCGCCCGGATCATTGTGGAGGGGACAAATTGCGAACTGCGCGGCGTCATGACCCACGCGGGCCACTCCTATGATTGTGACACCACTGATGCCGCCAGGGTGGTGGCGGAGGATGAGCGCGCGGCTGTTGTCGCCGCGGCGGAAACGCTGCGCGGCGCAGGCGTTCCCTGCCCCATTGTCAGCGTGGGATCGACGCCGACGGCCTTGCATGCCGAACATCTGGACGGCGTCACGGAAATGCGACCCGGTGTCTACATGTTCGGCGATCTGTTCCAGCACAGTATCGGCAGTTGCGGGCTGGATGATCTCGCGCTCTCCGTGCTGACCTCGGTCAATGCCTGGCGGGAGGACGAGGGCCGCGCCATGGTCGATGCGGGCGCCCTGGCGCTGTCGCTTGATCGTGGCGCCCCGGATGCGGAGGGAGACTATGCCTTTGGCTTGGCTGCGGACATCGCCGGCCATCCACTGACTAACCAGCCACGAATTCGCCAAGTGAACCAGGAACATGGCTTCCTGCCCGGCCTGACGGAAGCGCCGGGCATCGGCCAGCGCCTGCGAATCTTCCCCAATCACGCCTGTTCCACCGCCGCGCAGTACAAGCAATATCATGTGATCGACGAAGATGGCCGCATCATCGACACCTGGGATCGCACGGGTGGTTGGTAGCCGCGAGGTCCGTTAGCTAAGCAGCAACTGCGTTCGGGCCTGTTCTATGGTGGCCCGCGCCATGGCTTCATGGCCGGCATCACCGGCGCTGGAGAGTGGATGATCGATTACGCCGAAGGCATAGTCGGGCATGCCCAACACCCGGCACAT
>JABIRL010000083.1 GCA_018667855.1 Rhodospirillaceae bacterium | reverse complement strand
CCTAGGGAGAACTCGTCGCCATTAATCGGGAAACAACGGTCTATCAGCCCCTGGCGGGTGAACAATGATCCCGGCCACCATCAGTGCCTCCGAATTGCGCCTGGGCGATGCCCTGCCCGTGACGGAGAAAACATTCAGCTCCACCGATCTGGTGATGTACGCCGGCGCCACGTGGGATTGGCACCGTTTGCATCACGACGACGGTTTCGCCAAAGACATGGGGCTGCCGGCACCGGTCATCGACGGTCAGGTCTATGGTGCATTTTTCGCCAAGCATGCCACGGGCTGGCTGGGACCAAAGGCGTTCGTCCAACGCCTAAATTTCCGCATGCGTTCCATGGCCTTCGCCGGCGATACCCTGCGCGCGGTGGGTCAGGTCAGCGAAATTCTGGACGGCGGAACGGTCGTGCTGCAACAACAGTTGATGAAGGGCGATGACATCGTCGCCGAAGCGACAACCAGCGTTCTTTTGCCCGAATAGCCCAAACAACCTGAATAACCCGATTATCCTTGGCCAACGCCGTTCTTTCTACGTTAGTCTTGCGCACAATAATCAAAATCCCGGAGGAGAATTCCCATGAAGGCCGCAGTCCTGTACGAAGCCAACCAGCCGCTGGTTATCGAAGAGATCGCCACGAAAAAACCCGGCGCCCACGAAGTCCTCATCAACACCGCTTTTGCCGGGCTCTGCCATTCCGACCTGCATTTTATCGAAGGGCTGTACCCCCATCCGATGCCGGTTGTTTTGGGTCATGAATCCGCTGGTATCGTGGAACAGGTCGGCTCTGAAGTGAACTATGTGAAGCCCGGCGATCATGTGATCACCTGCCTTTCGGTATTTTGCGGCACGTGCGAGCAATGCACATCCGGCCGCCCGGTTATCTGCACCAATACGGAGGTCAAGATACCGCCCGGCGAGGCGAGGCGACTGGAATGGGAAAAGCCCGACCAATTGCATACCTTCACCAATCTTTCCTCGTTCGCCGAACAGATGCTGGTGCATGAAAACGCCATCGTGAAAATCCAGAAAGAAATGCCCCTCGACCGCGCAGCTTTAATCGGCTGCGGCGTCATTACCGGTTTCGGCGCGGCGGTGAATACCGCCGGCGTCCGGTTCGGTGAAACCGTGGCCGTAATCGGTTGCGGCGGCGTCGGTATGGCGGCCATCAACGGCGCCCATGTGGCGGGCGCCGGCCGGGTCATCGCGGTTGATACCAACCCGGTAAAATTGCAACTCGCGACCAAGCTGGGCGCCACGGATCTGGTCAACCCCAATGACGGTGATCCGGTGGAGCGGATCATGGAAATGACCAAGGGCGGCGTCAATCACGCCATCGAATGCCTCGGCCTGAAAAAGACCGCCGAGCAATCATTCGAAATGCTGAACGTGGGCGGCACGGCCACCATCGTCGGCATGGTGCCGTTTGATCAAAAGATCGAAATTTCCGGTTTCGCCTTCCTGCGGGAGCGGAAGATCCAAGGCTCTTCCATGGGTTCGAACCGGTTCCGCACGGATATGCCCCGCCTGATCGATCTGTATCAGCAAGGACGTCTGCACCTGGACGATTGGATTTCGGACAAGATCCAGTTGAGCGAGATCAATGAAGGCTTCGTCGCCATGAAGGAAGGCCGCGCCGTCCGCTCCCTGATCGACTTCGGCATCGCTTCCTGAGCGGCTCGAAATCAATATGCTCGACGGCCCTAATCAAGGGGGCCGTCGAGCAAGCCGGTCAATTTTTCCTTCAATTTACCGCGCTCCACCTTGCCCGTGGAATTCGCCGGTATTTCGTCGACGAAGTAGTAATGGCGCGGCCGTTTGAAAAGGGCCAGATCCGGGCTTTCACGGCAATACCGATCCAGGGTCTCGGCATTCAGGGCCGGATCCTTGGCGATCACGGCGGCACAGACCACCTCCCCCCATTTGGTGCTGGGCAAACCAACCACGGCCACGTCCGCGATGCCGTCATGGTCAAACAACAGGTTCTCGACTTCGGATGGATGGACGTTTTCGCCGCCGGTCTTGATGGTGTGATCGATACGGCCCTTAACGGTGACGAAACCCTCCTCGTCCCGATACGCGGCATCACCTGAAAAGTACCAGCCATCCCGCAAGGCGGCGGCGGTACGTTCCGGCAGCCGGAAATATTCCTTCATAATGGACGGACCGCGCGCGATCAACTCGCCCACCTCGCCCACGTCGGCAATATCATAGACATCCACGGCGCCGGTCTTGAGGATCCGAACCTCCATATTGACGGCGGCCGGCCCCACGCTGCCCAGCTTGTCCGGGTCCCGGCGGTAGTCACAGGCGGTCGCCGTCAAACCTTCGGTAAAGCCGTAGACATTCAGGAATTTTTTCGGAAACAGCGCCATGCAGGTTCGGATAATATCGTCCGCCAACGTTTGTCCGCCGTAAAAGCCGCATTGCAGACTGGACAGGTCATATTTAGACAGATCCGCCTGGGCCATCATCACCATTTGCGTCGGCACGCCATGCAGACAGGTCAGCCGCTCGCTCTCGACCAAGCCAAGGGTTTCATCAATGTCGAACCCGCGTGTCAGAACATTGGTGGCGCCCAAGGCCACGAAGGGCAAAAATTGTAGCTGCAACTGCGCGATATGAAACAGCGGTTTATTATTGAGAATGCTGTCGTCGTGCTGAAAACCGCATTCCAGGGCCATGGTCATGGTGCCGAACAATTCCGCCTGATGGGTGCGCACGACACCCTTGGGCAGGCCCGTGGTGCCGGACGTGTACATGATGAACGCCGCATCATCCAGCCCGGCGCCAACCGCTGGTTCCCGGTCCGAGGCCGGGGCAACAAAATCGGCAAAGGTAATTTCATCGCCCTCGGGCTTGTCGCCGATATAGATCAGCCGTTCCACGGTTTGCAGATCGTCCTTGATCGCCATGACCGGTTCGCGCAAGGCTTCCTCGAACACGAACATGCGGGCCGCGCAATTGTCGACGATATATTTGATCTCGTTCGCCGCCAGGCGATAGTTGATGGGTACGGGCACGCCGCCAATTTTCAGCAGACCGTAAAAGGCGGTAACCTGTTCCGGCAGGTTCCAGGTCAAGAATGCGACCCGGTCACCCCGGCCGATACCATGGGCGGAGAATGCATTGGCCGCCCGATTGACCTCCCGGTTCCATTGCCGATAGCTCCAACGCCGGCCCTCGAACACCAGGGCGGTTTTCTCCGGCCATCGCAAGGCCGATTGCGTCAGGGATAATCCAAGGTTCATCACAAATCCTTATATCTTGTTCATGGCGCGCCAGATCGTCTCCGGTGTCGCCGGCATGCCCACCTCGTGGATACCCAGAGGCGCCAGGGCATCCAGAATGGCGCTGGTCAGGCAGGCGACGGCGCCCACCGTTCCCGCCTCGCCCGCGCCTTTGATGCCCAGCGGATTGCGCGGGCTTGGCACCGAATTCGTCTCGATCTCGAACGACGGCATGTCGTCGGCACGCGGCATGGGATAGTCCATGAACGAGCCGGTGAGGACCTGGCCGCTGTCATCCCACAAAACCTGCTCGCCCAGGATCTGGCCGGCACCCTGGACGATGCCGCCGTGCAGCTGACCCTTCAGCAAAAGCGGATTCATCACCGTCCCCACATCATCGACCGCGATGTAACGCGCGATCCGCACCACCCCGGTGTCGCGATCGATCTCCACTTCCGCTACATGACATGCGTTCGGAAAGGTCGGCGCCGGCGCCTTGAACGTGGCGAAACCGGTCAAACCGCTTTCCATTCCCGGCGGCAGCATGGCGGGTTCAAAGGCCATGGCCGCGACTTCTTGCAAACTAAGTGAACGATCAGTGCCGGCAACCGTAAAGCGCCCTTCGGCGAATTCAATGTCGACCTCCGGCGCTTCCAGGCTGTGGGCGGCAATGGCGCGCCCCTTTTCGATGATCTTTTCGGACGCACCCAGCAATGCAGCGCCGCCAAGTCCTGATACACGTGAGCCGCCGGTGCCATGGCCATAGGCGACCAGATCCGTATCGCCCTGGACATAGCGCATGGCCTCGAACTCAAGTCCCAGTTTATCCGACAGCAGCTGCCGAAAAACAGTCTCGTGGCCCTGGCCATGGGAATGTGTGCCCATGAGGATGGTGGCATTGCCCTGGCGGTCGAAGCGGATCTCGCCGCCCTCATCGAACATACCCGCCGCCTGTTCGACGGCATTGGCGATGCCGAGGCCCCGCAGCTTCCCCTTCGTATTGGCCTCGTCCTGCCGAGCCCCGAAACCAGCGGCGTCGGCCATCTCCAGGGCCTGGTCCATGTTGCGTTCGAACTCGCCACAGTCGTAGTTGTAGCTCAGCGGAGTCTGGAACGGCATGGCGCTGGGCGGAATGATATTGCGCCGGCGCAGTTCCACGCGATCGAGGCCCATCTGCCGCGCGGCAAGGTCGATAGCCTGTTCTATGGCCGATGTGGCCTCCGGTCGGCCGGCGCCGCGATAAGGCCCCGTCGGGCCGGTATTGGTGAAGACTCCCGTAATTTCCGCGTGGATGGCGGGTGTCAGATAGACCCCGGCAATACCGCCCATGTTGCCAAACGCCGGCAGGGGTCCGAAATTGGACAGATATGCGCCCATGTTGGCCAGGCTGCGGACCCGAAGCGCCAGAAAGCGGCCGCTCGCATCCAGGGCCAGTTCAACCGCCATGGCCATGTCGCGGGCCTGTTCATCCAGGAAGGCATCCGAACGCTCGTTGGTCCACTTGACCGGTCGTTGCAGGTTTTTCGCGGCCCACAGCACCAATGGCATTTCAGGGAAAATATTGGCCCGCAAGCCGAAGGAGCCGCCCATATCCGGGCTGACGATCCGCAGATGGCTTTCGGGAACATCCAATACCGCTTCCGACAGCCAACTTCTTATGTCGTGGGGAAACTGATTGCCGGAATACAGCGTATAGCGGTCCTCGAACGGATCATAGGCGCCCAGGGCCGCTCGAGGCTCCATGGGGTTGATGGCGACACGGGGCATGGGCAGCTCAAGCCGGGTGACATGATCGGCAACCTCGAACGCCGCCTCGACCGCCGCGCTGTCGCCCATTTCCATGCGAAAGCAGATATTATCGGGGCAATCCTGCCAAACCGCCGGCGCGCTAATGGCATTGGCCGTCAGGGCATTGACCGCCAGCGGCTCATAATCGACCTCTATCAGTTCGCCGGCGTCGCGCGCCTGTACACGGCTTTCGGCAACTATGAAGGCGACATAATCGCCGACGAACGCGACCTTGTCCCGCACCAAGGCCGGGCGTGGCGGCAGGAACAGCGGCGTACCATCGGGCCGTTCCAATGGCGCCACCTTGGCGGCCAAACACGGCATATCGCCAAGCCCGGCGGCGGGGACATCTTCACCCGTATAAACAGCCAGAACCCCGGGCGCCGCCCGCGCCGCCGTGACGTCAATGGAGCGGATGCGGGCATGGGCATGGGGTGAGCGCAGCATGAAGGCATAGGCCTGCCCGGCCAGGTTGATATCATCGGTGTACCGTCCGCCGCCGCGCAGAAACCGTTGATCCTCCACGCGCGGTGCCGATTGCCCAAGTCCGAATTTCATTTGCCCACCTCTCCAAGTCCAACCTGGAGTCTAGCGACAAGGGGTCCCGGAATCCATGTCAGGTTGTCGGCAGTGGCATTCCGTAACTCAAAGCCCGGTAACGAAGCGCGCCATGATGATGATAATGCTGATCTGCATGAGGCCTTGGGATGCGACGACCCAGACATAGTAACGCATCCATCGGCTGACACGGTCCATGTCCGGGGTTTCCGATCGTATCTCGAAATACACCCGCAAATTCAATGGCAGCAATATGCACAGCCCCTGGACCGTAAGCACAGCAACGATCACCAGCGACGCGACGACCCAGCCCAGATCCGGATAATCCAGGTCGAAATATCCACGCCACTCCGCCAGATACCAACCAGCGGTGGTTGTGACGATGGCCAGGGTCGGCATGATGAATATCATCCGAGGCATCAACCGGGTGACGATGGCGCGCCGGCTGTTGGCATCGATAAGCCGCATTATGGGGCCGATGACGAAGCCCATGAACAAATCGATCCCGGTCCACATGACACCCGCCATGACGTGGACGAAGTTGAGAAACCAATCGTTGCGGCTCACTATGGCCCCGGTCATGACGGACAGGGCCAGCAGAACCCAAATCAGATTTCCGGCCCGGATGCCCGGCGGTGGCTGTGTATCCGATCTTGCCAGGATCTCTTGATCCGACGGATCACCGGTGTTGCTCATAGGCCGCTCTCCCCTGCTGAGTTTCAGGTCGCGCGTGTATGGAAACTCCCTACTAAGCCCAATCAAATTTACTTGGCCGTGATCCGTCCCTCGACCTTTGGTGCCACAGTGCCTTGTTTCGTCAAGTAGTCCATGACCTGCGAAGCCATCAACGTGGCACCTGCCGTGTCGATCATCACTTTGCCCCGCTTCATGACGGCATAGCCGTCGCCGCCGCGTGCCATGTAATCGTTAGTCGCCACGGTATAGTTTCGTCCCTTGTCCAGCGGCTTGCCGCCGACGGTCACGCTCACAACGCGGCTGCCCTTGGGCCCGGCCGGATCATAGACATACCGCAGGCCGGAGACCTGGGCGAAGCGCCCCGCCGTATCCTCGATCCGGCTGACAGCGTTTTCCAATGCCGCCCACAGATCCGCACCTGATAAAGACATGGTCACCGTGACATTGCCGAACGGCAATTCGCCGAGCAGATCCTTACGGGTGATGGAGGCGCCCGCGTCATAGATGCGATTGCCACGGATACCGCCGCCGTTGGTAATCGCGATCTCTGTCCCGACAGCGGCGCGCATGGCGTCGGTGATCAGGTTACCCATGGTGCTTTCACGTCCCCGCACCGTGGTGCGGCGGCTGTCCAGTTCCGTCGACGTCTTGCCCACCACGACGTTGAGTTTCTCGCCCAATTCCGCCTCGAACCGGGCGACAATTGTTTGCACCTCGCCATCGGGAGTGACACCGGCGGTGGAGAGAAAGCGCCATTGCGGCCGCATCACGACCTTGATACCACGCCGGCCCTTTTTCTTTTCGATCGCCAGGTCGGCAACGGCGAGATAATGGGCATCATACCCGGCCTTCATGATCAGGGTGCCGCCTTCGTAAAACAGAATGGGGTCATGATCATGGCCGCCCAGAATGACGTTGATGCCCTTGACGTCCGCCGCCAGTTTTCGGTCTTGGGCGATGTCCAGATGTGTAATCGCGATGATCAGATCGGCGCCCTGGTCCGTCAACGACTTGACCGCCGTCCGCGCTGCCGTGACCGGATCGCTGAAGGATACGGTTTTACCCGGGCTTGAAAGATGGGTTGTTTCGGGCGTCAGCAGGGAAAACATGCCGATCTTGAATGCGCCCACCTGCCGGATCATCATGGCCTGGGCGCCACCGAATGGCTTGCCGTCCGCGCCCTGGGTATTGCTGGCCAGCCAGGTAAACTTCGATGCGGACATGCGCTGTTTCAGAATGTCATTGCCGAAATCGAATTCATGGTTGCCCAGGCCGGCGGCATCGACCCCGATGGCATTCATCAACTCGATCATCTGCCGGCCCTTGGTCAATCCGGACATGACGGAGGGGGAAATCAGATCGCCGCCAAACGTGGTCAGATGATGCTTTGCCCGTGCCCGCTCCTGCTTGAGAAGGGTCATCAACGGCGCGAAGCCGCCCTGCCCCCGCTTGGCCGAGATTTCATAGACATCGTTAATATGCAAAAGCGTCAGCTCAACGCTCTGTGCGAAGGCGGCCGTGGATGCGCCAACCAGCAGGGTAAGCGCCGTCAGAAAACGACTTATGTTCTGCATGTTTAACCTCATCAATAGGGGCGGTCGCCCTGAACAACGGCCCGGTGAACGACGCGGCGTTCAACGGCGGCGTCATAATCGGTGACGCAATGCATGGTGCAACGATTATCCCACATCAAAACATCGTTTTCGCGCCAGCGGTGGCGATAGAGAAACTTGTCCTGGGTAGCGTGGCGTTCCAACTCCGCCAGCAACGCTTCGCCCTCGGCCAGCTCCAGATCAAGGATGTGGGAGGCATGATTGCCGATATAGATGGCCCGATCGTTTCTTTCGGGATGGGTGCGCACCAGGGGATGGTCGACCGGCGGGGCATTGGCGATTTCGTCTGCCGTGGCCGGCCGTTCATCCGATTTCTCCCGGCTACGCTTCCAATCATGGACTGCCCGCAAACCGTCTAGGCGCACCGCCTGGGCGGGCTCCAGTTCCTCATAGGCGCGGGTCATATCGGCGAACACAGTATGCCCCCCATCCCGCGCCACGGAAGGCGAGCGCAGGATAGTAAACAGCGACGGCGTGGCGATATAGGACTTATCCGTATGCCAGACCAACGTGCCTTTTTCGGGATGCACGCCGGTGGGTTGGCCGTCCTCTCCCACATTGCCGAAGGCCTGCAATTTCGGCAGCGCATCAATGCGGGTGGAGCGGTTGATATGGCCCTCCAGCGGACCAAAACGCTCAGCGAAGGCAAAATGGCTCGCATCATCCAAGTGCTGGTCATGGAAAATCAAAACCTTATGACGGATGACGGCTGTCCGCAGCGCCGCCAAGACGTCGTCGTGGATATCGTCCGCCAGATCCACACCAGCAATTTCCGCGCCGAAGTCATTGGCTTGCGCCGTAATTTCAATTG
>JABIRL010000346.1 GCA_018667855.1 Rhodospirillaceae bacterium | reverse complement strand
GGAATAAGAAAACCTGTAGACTGGCTACCTAGGCTTTTCGATGGCGATAATGGGCTCGTTCTTGTAACGGCCTTCGCATTCCGAAATATCGTCCTTTACAAGCGCTCGCTTCATGCCCATGTCGGCATCCAGCCAACGCTCCTTTAGATCCTCGCGCACACGGGCTTCGTCCAGCGCTTCTTCCAACAGGATATGGCGCGTGAAAAAAACTTCCTCGGTGATGAACATATGCACGTGTGCCGTTGCCGGCGGCCGGCCACCATAGACTTTCGGACCACCGAACAGGCCGGCCATGAATTCGGTCTGTTGTGATTCCAAATGCGGACGCGGCACGCCGTCGAAGAATCCTTTGAGCCACGGATGCATCAGCAGCTTGTCATAGAATATGCGGTGTACCCGTTCTATCCCCTGCATGCCGCCAAGCTCATCAAATAATGTTTCCGCCATACTCAATCCCCCAATTGAAAACCCACGCCTCCGACTGACGCGCCGTTATTCAATTATCAATTGGGATTAAACAAATCATTAAGGAGGTTGGAACGATTATCAGGCGCAATCATCGACCTCACGGAGGGGCATCGTATAAGTCGTGGCGGTTCCCACGACGCAGTCTTCGCCGTTGTCATTGCGCACGGTCGTTTCAAGCTTGCAGATCGGCTTGTCATCGCGCACCTCAACAATTGTGACGGTCGCGGTAATGCTCTCGCCGACCGCGACGGCTTTGACGAAGTTCCAATGGGTTTCAAGAAACACCGTGCCGGGCCCCGGCAAATCCTCGGCCACCACCGCATTGAGCAATCCGGTGGTCACGCCGCCCTGTACGATCAAGCCGCCGAACGGGGACGCCTCGGCCAAGGCCTTGTCGTAGTGAATGGGGTTTCTATCACCGGTCATCTCGGTAAACATTTCCACATCCCGCATGCTTGTCGTGCGGGCGCGGCTCGCGGTTGCGCCCTGTTCCGGCTGCCCGGCGATGGTCCGGGCCCAAAGTGTATCCGTCATGGTCGTTCTATCTCCTATTACGCGGCAAGATTTGTTATGGGCGAAAATGCAGCGACATGGCTTGCTTCCACCTTCATGGCATGACTTAGACGGCCATGATGGTCCTTGATCTCGTCCATGGTCCACGAAAAAGCCGCAATGTCGTTGGTCACCTCGAAGAACGATTTTGATATGACATCGCGCTCTTCCTGGTAATGGGCAAACGCCAGGCTTCGCCCATCCAGAACCGCGCGGGACAACAGTTCCGCATCCCGAAAGGCATCAGTCATGCCATGGGCCGTCAGGGGATCCTTGAAGTAACCCGCATCGCCGACAAGGGCCCAGCCGGGACCGTGGGACTGCCTGATATGTCCGACACCGCCCGAAAAGCCGCGCAGCCGTCCAACCAGATCAGCTGTGTCCAGAGTCTCTCGGAGCTCCGGTGAATTGGCCGCCGCCGTCTTCAGGAAGCCGCCCTCCAGATCCCGTCGGAACGTCCCGGCGAACTGATCGCAATGGACGCCGACGAATACACAATGGTGCTTGCCATTGGTGGGGATGACACCGGCGGCAACGTTCTTTTCGAAATACCAATGAAAGCCGTCGTCCACCAAATTTTCGAAGTAACCATAGACATAGCCTGAACTGTCCGTGCCCCTGGTGTAGGTATGGGCGCCAACCCGCCGGGCGATCATTGATTGGCGGCCGTCGGCGCCGATCACGATACCGGCCCGAATTGTTTCCATCTCACCATCGGCATTTTTCAGATGAACGCCAGTGACGCGGCTATCCAAACCAAATTGCAGGTCCGTCACCGTGACGCCATGTCGTACTTCGACACCCGCCTCCCGTGCCCCATCAACCAGGACGCTGTCCAATGCGGTACGTCGGGGGGCGCAGAGAAAATCCACGCCGTGCTCTGGCCTGACATCGATGTGGACCGCCTCATCGCCATAGTGGAAGGCCGTACGTCGCACCGGCGGGGTACCCGTGGCCATTAGTTTCGACAACAGGCCCCACCGGGACAATTGGATGACACCGGCTCGCATCAGGGCGTGGGTCGAAACCACATCGGAGCCGTATTTTTGCCGATCGACCATAAGTACTTTCGCACCGGCCCGGGCCAGCAACATCGCCGTGGAGGCACCGGCGCAGCGGGCACCGACGACCACCACATCGTATCGGGGTTGGTAATTTTGGGCATTTCGCATGGTATTTTCCTTCATCACGCGGCTGCGCTGTGCAGCCGGGTGCACAAATGATCGGCGAGGTCGCGGGCATCATCTCCGACACCGTCGATAAAGGATGACTTGCGACGGCGTAGGAACGGCAGCCCCATCAGGTACATGCCGGGGGCGTCCACCACGCCGCCGTCGTGGCGTACGCGGCCTTTGCGATCGAACACGGGGACCTCGAGCCAGGAATAATCCGGCCGGTAACCGGTCGCCCACAGGACAGTTTTGATACCCCTGTCGGCCAAATCCAGTGCCAAACACGGTTCGGGATCAAGTCGCGTCGCCGCAAATCGATATCCCGCCCCGAAGTCCCGCTCCATACCATTAGCGGTGATCCATTCATCAATCGTGTCCAGCAGGCGGTTCATTTTCAGATCCGCCAGGGCACATTGATTGGCAAGGGAGCCTGAGAACTGAACCTTGGTATTCCCCAGCCCGGCTAATCTGCCGACGATCCCAGCACCCGCTCCACGCAGGGCATTGAGATCGAGAGTTATATGTTCAGGCGTACCGACGAGTTGCAGAGAGGGCAGACGGCGGGCGCGCCTGATGTCATCAACTTCGTCATAGCGCAGATCCATCATGCCGGTGGTATCCATCCACCATTTGATATCCCGACCGCGATAAAGGCGCGGCACGCGAACATGTTCACCAACCGACAAGGTTACTTGCCGGCCGGAGGCTTGGATTTCCCGCGCCAGCTGCACGCCGGTGGCCGAAGCGCCGACCACCATCACGCCGCCGTCGTCCAATTGATCGGGACCGCGATAATCCATGGGCGTTATGCTTTTAATGTTATCCGGCAAGTTCCGAGCGGTCTTGGGCACGGTCGCCACGTTGCAGGCGCCCGTCGCCAGCACCACACTGGTGCATCGCCAGACACCACGGTCCGTCGTAACCACATAACCACCGTCCGATGCGCGGACAGCTATCACATTCGTATCGGTCTCCACCGGGGCGCCGGTAAAATCGGCGTAACCCTGTAGAAACCGGATGACCTCCGCCATATTCATGTAGCCGTCCGGGTCGTTGCCGTCATAGGCGTAGGCGGGAAGACGGCTTTGCCAGTTTGGCGTCAACAGACGAAGGGAGTCCCATCGCTCCTTGCGCCAGGAATTGGCGACCTCACCCCGCTCGATCAACACATGGTCGATCGAGCGGTCGGCGAGTTGCTTGGAGAAGGCGAGCCCGGATTGCCCGGCGCCGATAATAACCGTCGTGGTGCGTTTCATGACACGCGCTCCTCTAAAGCGTTTTGTTGTAAAGCGTCTTGTCGGCTTAGTTAGCCGTTACGACCACATTGGTGGGATTGGTGATGATATCGAACACCGCCGAGCGCTTTTGCGACTGCGCCACAAGCGCCTTGATTTCGTCGTCGGTCGCATCCGCATCGATCTCGAAATGCACCCGAATGGTACCGAAGCCGTTGCGGACCTCGTCATCGATGCCAAGAATGCCCTGAATGTCCATATCGCCCTCGACCGTTGCCTTGACCGAATGCAGTTGGATACCCCGGTGCTGGCCTACCGCCGCCACGCCGGCAGTCAGACAGCTGGCCAGCCCTGACAGTACGATCTCCACCGGTGTCGCCGCATTGTCTTCGGCCGCGAAAACTTCCGGATGATCGGATTCCACTGAAAATGTTCGATCACGGGATTGTTCCGCCCCGAGGCCGAAAAAGCTGCTGATGGTCGAGCGGCTGTGCGTGCCGTTGACCCATTCACAAGTGGTGCGCCATTTGAACTGCGCCGCCTCGGGCGCCGCGTCCAAGGCTTCGCGGGCGCCTAGCAACGCCTCTACGTTGACGCCATTGTTGACTTCCGTGGTGGCTGTTTGTGTGGTGGTTTGGCTCATTGTCTTATCCCCTTTGGATTTGATGTTTTGATTTCGGTTGCTGGTGTTGTTGTTTCCAGTGCCTCTAAACTGGGGGGCCAATGCATCAATTTTGCTTCCGTGTTTCGGGAAAAAGGTTTCAATTGTTTCTCTCAACACATAAATTCATCTTTGATCGGCGAAACGCATCAAACATGCGGCGCCGTACCGTCAGGAGGATCGAGCGAAATGAATACCCAGAATTGCGATGTTGTCATTGTCGGTGCCGGATTTTCGGGGCTGTATCTTCTCCACCGGCTACGCGGCCTGGGATATTCAGTTCGTGTGTTTGAGGCAGGCGATGATGTGGGCGGGACTTGGTATTGGAACCGTTATCCCGGTGCCCGGTGCGATGTGGAAAGCATGCAGTATTCCTATTCTTTTTCGGAAGAGCTGCAGCAGGAATGGGATTGGAGCGAGCGGTTTTCGGCACAACCGGAAATCCTTGAATATGCCAATCATGTCGCCGACCGGTTCGATCTTCGGCGGGGGATCGAATTCTCCACCACCGTGACCGCGGCCCATTTCAACGAGGAATCCCAGCGCTGGACAGTCACGACCGACAAGGGTGAAAGCCTTTCCGCGCAATTCTGTGTCATGGCGACGGGCTGCATATCGGCCGCACAGACGCCGGAATTCGAGGGTCTGGCCGATTATCGGGGGACGACCTACCACACCGGCAATTGGCCCCATGAAGAGATTGATTTCACAGGCAAGCGCATCGCCGTTATCGGAACCGGCTCATCCGCCATTCAGGCCATTCCGGTGCTGGCGGAACAGGCGGAACATGTCACCGTTTTTCAACGCACGCCGAATTATTCCCTGCCCTCCCGCAACGGCCCCATGACCGAGGACTATGCCAATTCGTGGAAAGACAATTATGCGGCACTCCGTGAAGAGCAGCGCCATACGCCGAAAGGCGCGCTGGGTGAATTCCGCAATATCTCGGGCATAGGTGCGGCGGATGACGAACGCGCCACCGCTTATGAAGAACGCTGGGACCGGGGCGGCAGTGCCCTTTTGGGGTCCTACCGGGACATGCTGGTCGACGAGAGCGTCAACGAAACAGCGGCGGAATTCGTCCGCGATAAAATCCGCACCATCGTTAAGGACCCTCAGGTAGCTGAACTGCTGGCCGCTAAGGGTTATCCCATCGGCACCAAACGCATCTGCATTGATTCCGGATATTTCGAGACCTTCAATCGCGACAACGTCGCCCTGGTGGATCTCAACGATACCCCGATTGACAGGATCACCCCGAATGGCCTCGCGACCACCGGCCGTTCTTTTGATTTCGACGCCATCGTTTTCGCCACCGGCTTCGATGCCATGACCGGCACCCTGTTCAAGATCGACATTCAAGGCTTGGGCGGCGCCACCCTGCGCGACAAATGGCAGGCCGGTCCGCGCACCTATCTCGGTCTGATGACCGAAGCCTTTCCGAACCTGTTCATGATCACCGGGCCGGGCAGCCCCTCGGTTCTGACCAACATGATGGTCTCGATCGAACAGCATGTCGATTGGGTGACCGATTGCTTGGAACATATGCGCGCGGACGGCCTGGCGACCATTGCGCCGACCCTTCCCGCGCAGGATGAGTGGGTCGAACATGTCAACGTGGTCGCCCACCGAACGTTGTTTCCGAAAGCCGCATCCTGGTACATGGGCGCCAATATTCCGGGAAAGCCGCGCATCTTCATGCCTTACGTGGGCGGAGCGGGCACCTATCGAAAAATCTGTGATGACGTCGTCGCGGATGGCTACAAGGGATTTGACTTCCTTCCCGGCACCGATCGGGTCGCGGCCGCCGAATAGCGGCAATAAAATAAATTCCCATGGACCGGGATCCCTCCCGCGACGACCCATGGCCGATAGGTTGAAACAAAAATATTTGGCGGAACCGTTCGCTAATTATTCTATACTTTGTGCGTATTGATTCTGGAAAATCTGGCATGACTGCCGACAAGGACACAGAAAACATACAGGCATGCCAAAACTTTGTGATCAACGAACAATTCTTGATCTCTCGCGAGGTAAAGAATACGAAGCAATTTGCTGATTTGCTTGAATATTGAAAAATCTCTGAACCTGTCGATTGAGTTGTCTAAATGAGCCCATCGGACCGAATTCTTGAAATTGCGTCTAAGTGGACCGGCGCCGATTATGTCAGTCGCCAAAAACTCGATGTTGATTTGATGCGCTCGGACGGACCTTTGGGGCAGTTGTTCTCATGGTGGCTTTGGCATACCACTGGCAATCAGCTGCCATCCGCGGAAGTGGATTGGCCGGGTCTTGAGGCGGGCGGGCTGGATCTGGATCAAATTCACCTCGCACGGTTCAATAGAGACGCGCCGGAACGTTCACAGCTTGTCCACTGCGGACGACACGCATTCGAGAACCTGGGCGATAACACAGGCCGATCACCGACCGATTTTTACGACCCTATTTTTGGTGAAGCCGTGATCGTTGATTGGTCGACGGCCGCCTATTTCAGCAGCCCCTCCTACCAACGTATCGAACATACCGCCAACGGCGCGCCGTCGAGTTTTCGTCGGCTGCTTTTGCCCCTCTCGAATAAAAGCAACGAAGTCTCTACCCACCTTTTGATCGGCATATTGCCGGAGACACCGCGCCGAATTTGATAGCTGGTCGATGACATAGTCGCGATCCGAGACAGTGAGATAAAGCGGCTGGACGGGCAGAAACGGGTAGCAAAAATTATCCGCGATTTTGAATAGCCGCTGGCAACCATATTTTTCCAGTGCCAGCTGCTTGCCGTCAGCCAACGGCCGGTTGACGATATTCCCCACGAATGAACTGGGGGCCCACGTCCGTTGTAATGCCAGCGCCCGCGCGATCCTGGGCAGCAGCCATGGTAGACCCAGGCCTCGGTGCGCGGGATGAATCCAGCACGCGCCTTCAAGCGTCAGATTGCCTGTCGGCAGCCGGTCCCGGTTTTCAACTTGTAGGGGGCCCGGACCACCTCCCCACAGGGCGTATGTGCTGATTAAATCGCAAAGGTTTTCCGCGCCAAGATCCCGCATGGCGAAACTCGCAATCGTCTCCCCGCAATTCAGCTCCAGCCAGAAGCTATTCGCCGGATTAAGATTTATGAGTTTCGGATCGAATTCCGGGTTCAGGACTTTTTTCCCCGGGAATTCAGCGGCCGCCGTTGCCCATTGCGACATGAATGGATTGATCCGCAACTCATAGCCCGATTGTTCAAGCAATTGCCTGGCCTCTTCGGCGAAATCCAACCGGTTTTCGATATTCAAGGCGTAGTTCATTTCATGACCCTCCGGATAGATGAAGACATTCGAAATAACGACGACCGCAGTTCCCGTTTTGTGAATAATTTCTCATCTTGATCATCGCTTCAGCTGATCAACGGCACGGCATCGGGACAACATCTGTATCGCAAACGCAGATAATTTTTCCGGCCGGCCCGTATTTCGCGGCACCGGCGGCTGAGTTATCGCCTTATGGTCTATCAGCCCGACTGGGCCAGGGGAAAAGTGACCGTCATCATGGTCCCTTGGTCCGGGATAGAGCGAATGGTAATGTCGGCGTCCATGGCATCGGCCAATCGCCTCACGATCGTAAGTCCTAATCCAACGCCGCCGTCTTGGGAACTGTATGGTCTTTCCTGCAGCGTCGTAAATGGTTCGAATATCCTGTCGATATCACCAGTCTTGATACCAATGCCGGTGTCTTCCACATCCAGGGCGCCTCTACCGGCTTCCTGCCGAGAGGTGATCCGGACGGTCCCGCCGTCCTTATTGTATCGGATCGCATTCGTGACCAAATTTAAAATAATCTGGCGAACAGCCCGTTCATCGGCCTGAATAAGAATAGGTTCATCCAAATCAGAAAGCTGCATCGAGACATTGGCTTTTTCTGCAATCGGCCTTGCCATGCCGGCGGAAAAACGGATCGCGGCGGCAATATCGACCGGCGTAATTTCCATCGAACGCTGGCTCCGCTCAATCTGAGTATACTCCAGGATATCCCTGATCAAATCCAACATGTGCATGGCCGCGCCGTTAATATCCCTCGCATATTCCGCGTATTCCGCGGGCGTCGCCGGGCCAAGCACTTCCCGTCCGATAATGTCGGAAAAGCCTATGACGGCATTCAACGGCGTCCGTAGTTCATGGCTCATGGAAGATAGAAATCTGTTTCGGATGGAATGGGCGCCTTCGAAGGTTTGGCTGCCCATGGTCACGACTTCACCATCATCGGAAATCAGGCGAAACAAGGCGGTCGCAACACTAACACCATTGCTGGAAGAATTGACCGAGGTAACCGCGACGCGAAGTGTTGAACCATCTTTGGTCGTTACATTCACATCCCGCCAGTCGGCCTTTGCCGACTTCCAGTCGGAGTAAGAAAATAGATTGTCGATCATCTCCTTCTCGCCGCCGTCAGCGACCGGACGGATTAAATCGCCCGCATTACGACCGATCAATTCGCCGGCCGTGTATCCGAAAAGGCTTTGCGCGGCGGCATTAACAGCCAATACTTCCAGGCTGTCGTCAAAGCAGAGATAGGCATCCTCAACCGCTTCGATCGCGGAAGACAGCATGAGTTCCTGTGCCGCGATTTGATGATTTTGTTCCGATCCGTTGCCACTCATATCTGCTTCCCGCCATGCCAAAGGGCGATTTCAGGGTACGCGGTTAACATTCACAACGATTCCAGCCTCACGGGACCACATGACGCGCATACCAAAAACTTCGAGAAATATTCAAAAAGCAACAACAGAGTGCAGCATATTGACAACACACTGGCAAGCCAGTTTGGGATCACAACTGCAGAGAACTCACAAACGCGTTAAATGATGCCCATCCGCAAGCGATGGCGCGCGGCAATTGATATGCGTACGCCGACCTTGACAAGGAAATCGCTTCTCTGATGTCCAGTTTTTGGTAGGATCAGGTGCGTTTCAAAAGTTAATATGAAAATGTCGGCCTCGCGGGTCGTAAAATATCACGCAAACACATCGGGGAGAGACTTCATGGCGATTGCAGTCACATTGGAATTAAAGACGCAACCGGGCAAGGGCGGCGAACTTGTTGGCGCGTTAAAAGGCATGCTCGGCGACACGCGGGCGCGGCAAGGTGCGCAAAAGATCGAAATGGTGGTCAACCAGGACGACTCGGACCACATCGTCGTCTATGAAATTTGGGATACCAAGGAAGACCATCAAGCCTATATGGGCTGGCGCCAGGAACGCGGTGATCTGGATGCATTGGGCGGATTAGTGGCGGAACCGCCCAAGGTCACCTATTACGACATTGCCGATCCAGGCTAACCACGACCCGGATATTTTTTTGGAATAAAACTTCGGCGCCGGCCCTAACCCGACTTATGGTGTGACGGTCAGAGCGGCGATTACTTTGTTGCGCCTGAATGGCGCCTGTTAAAACCGCAAGGAAGAACATGATGGATATGGTCCGCCTCGACCCGCCCGCGGAACTGACGATGCCGATCGGCGAAGCGATGTTCAGCCACCGCGCCATGCGCCGGTTGGATCCGGATCGTCCGGTCTCGGATGCGCAGATACAGATCATTTTGGATGCCGCTTCCAAAGCCCCGAACGGCGGCAATCTGCAACCGGCACGGTATCTGGTCATTCGCGACCGCGAAGCCATCACAGCATTCGGAAAGCTGTATTTCGAGGCATGGTGGGCGAAACGCCGGGATGCTTACGGCTGGACCTCCAAGGCTGATATTCCGGAGGATTCCGTCTACCGCATGCCCGCCCTGCTGGCGGATGAAATGGTCAATGCCCCGGCGGTGATCCTGGCCTATTCGGAAACCTCCGGGGTGGCCGCGTCCTCGACCTTCCCCGGCGTGCAGAATTTGTTGCTGGCGGCCCGCGCCCTGGGCCTTGGCACCGTGCTGACCACCTTGCATCCGGAGGTCATGGACCGGGTCAACGCCATGTTCGAGGTGCCGGCGGACAAGGTCTTTCATTGCTGTATTCCCATCGGCTATCCGCGCGGCAAGTTCGGACCAACCAGCCGGATGCCGACCAGCGCCACGACCTCATGGGATCGCTGGGGCCAGTCCCCCCCCTGGAAATAGCGCCCGCCGAAGAAAACTGGAAAAAGGAGACGCCTGATGGATGTCGGTATGATGATGGTCTTTGCCTCGTATGGCTGGGACGACTGCCCTGATGCCCATGTGTGGGAGGAGGAAATCGGGTTGGCCCGTTTAGCGGCGGATTCCGGCTTTGACTGCCTATGGTCGGCCGAGCATCACTTCAATGACTACTCCTTCGTGCCCGACAATATCAATCTGATGACCTATCTGACCGCGATTTGTCCCGACATTGATGTGGGTACCGCGGCCGTCATCCTGCCCTGGCATGATCCCCTGCGGGTGGCCGAAAATGCCGCCGTGTTGGATATGTTGAGCAAGGGACGTCTTCGCTTCGGCATGGGACGCGGATTGGCGAGACGGGAATTTGAAGCTTTTCGCATTGCCATGGACGAGTCACGAGGACGCTTCGACGAAGCTGCCCCAATGATCATCAATGCGCTCAAGACCGGCTTCATCGAGGGCGACGGAGAATTCTACAAACAACCCCGTACCGAAATCCGGCCAAAGCCGCAACATTCTTTCGACGGGCGCATTTACGCCGTGGCATCGAGCGAGGATTCAGTTGATTCCGCCGCCAAGCTGGGCGCCCACCACGTCATGTTCGCCGACCGGCCGTGGGAGATGCGGGTGCCAGTCATCGAACATGGACGCGAGCTGCATCGCAAGTATCACGGTACCGAACCACCGACCATCATGCTGACCGAATTCTGCGTCTGCGGCACCGACCTTGCCAAAACTGAGGAAGAGGCCAAAAAGTATCAGGGCAAATTCGTCGAGAGCAATTTTTATCACTACGAATTCCTGGGCGAGCATTTCAAGACGGTCAAGGGCTACGATGCCTATCAGCAAAAGGCTGAAATCGCCCGCGAAAGCGGCGCCGAGGGCGCGGTGGCCGGCTTCATGCAGGCGGCCAGCTGGGGCACGCCGGACAGGATCCTGCGCGGCCTGGAAGAGCGGCGCAAGCTGGTCGGCGATTTCGAATTGAACATTGCCTTCCGCTTTGGCGGCACGCCTTATGACGTGTCGGTACGGGGCCTCGAACTATTCGCCAAGGAGGTGCTGCCGGTTCTTAAGTCGTGGTGACCGTTGAATAGGCGCGGGCACAAATTTTGAAGGATTTCGTGGCAATGAAAATCAAACGAATAGAGCATGTCGCCATCGCGGTGCACAACATGGCCGAGTCCATGACCATGCTGGAGAATACCCTGGGACTCGAATTGGACTACGAGGAGACCATCGGCGATACCAAGCTGGCCATGTATCCGGTGGGTGAGACCTTTGTCGAGCTATTGCAGGCCGGCGGCACCACGTCGCCTGTTGCCGACTGGGTCGCAGAGCGGGGGCAAAGCCTTTTCCACCTGTGTTTCGAGGTCGAGGATATCGACGCCGCCTTGGATGAGATGCGGGCCAAGGGCGTGAAGCTGTTGGATGAAACACCAAAATCCGGTCACGGCGGCAGCCGCATTGCCTTTCTAGATCCGGCATCCACCGGCGATATCCTGATCGAACTGGCCGAATTGCCGGCTGATCACTCCTAGAGCATTTCCGAATAGAAATGCTCTAATCTTTAAGAATAGAGCAATTTTTCCAATCATTTAGTATCGCTACGCGATTCACATTGGAACGGAATTGCTCTAGTTCCGGCACCTTGGGAAGACCGATTTACCGAGAGTTTCAATCAAGGCTGTACGCGCCTCAACGAAGCCGGTGAACAGAAACTGGTGTATTCCGGCGGCGCGGATGGATTGGATACGCGTCACGCATTCATCCGCTGTGCCGATGACGGCAAAACGCTCGGTCATGTAGGCAAGCAAGGCCGGATCGTTCATCAAGCCGGCGTTCGGTGATTCACCCAGATCTTCATGATTGGCGGGGCGATATCCCGACTGGACCTGGCGAATGGCCTCGGCGAATTCCGGTGGCACCAGCTTGCCTTCCTGGGTAAAACGGAACGCATGATGGGCGGTGGAGGCCAATTCCATGCGTATTTCGTCAATCAGCGCCGCACGATCCGTGCCCACATTGACCCTGGTCATGGCCCAGATATCGATATCGTCAATTGACCGTCCGGCCCGCTCGGCGCCCCTGGCGATATGATCCAATGTTAGCTGCACGACATCGGCGGAAACGCCCATGCCGCAGATCACGCCATCGGCGACCTCCCCCGCCAGTTCCAGGGTCTTGGGCCCTTCGGCGGAAATATAGATCGGCACCGGGTTATCGGCCTGCGCGGCTACCCATTTGGTATGGATCTCGCGGCCCGCGAATTCCGTAGTGGCGCCGTTCAGGAGAGCCCGCAGGGTAAGAATATATTCCCGCAAACCCTTCAGGCCACCGGGACGTTCATTCAAATTATAGATCGCACTGTCACCCGTCCCGATGCCCAGCATGGCACGGCCGCCGGTAATTTCCTGCACGCTGGCCGCCGCACTTGCCATCACGGCCGGGTGGCGCGTCAGGGGATTGGTCACGGACGGGCCGATCATCACCCGTTCGGTGGCTTGTCCGACCACGCCCAAGGTCACGAACAATTCACGAAACAACGATTGTGAATCCGCGATCCCAACCCAATCGAACCCGACGCTCTCGGCCAGTTTGGCATTTTCGATCGCGGACTCGATACTACGCGGGACATCAATGATGCCAAAACGGGCTTTCATGGCAGGGGCTCTCCAACGGTTGACCGGGGGCGGAGAGCCATTATAGCTGGCAAAGTCCGAATTCAGGTATCCAAACAACCAGTCCATATTCATAATCCCACGTTGGATATTCGTCATCGAATGGGAGTAAGGGTCATGAAGCCAAATCTGCGTATCGGGGTGGTCTATGATTTTCGCAATCCGCCCCAGTCCGGCATCGATAATCAGGGCCTGTATGCCGAGATCATGGAGCAGGCGGTCTGGCTGGACGGCCTGGGCCTGGATCTGATCTGGTTCACCGAGCATCATTTCGTCGATGACGGCTATCTGCCATCTTGGATTCCCGTGGCCAGCGCCATGGCGGCCCGAACAAAGAAGGTCTCCTTTTCCTCCGACATCTCGATCCTGCCACTCTATCAACCTGTCCGGCTGGCCGAGGATCTGGCGGTGCTGGATAATCTGAGCTGCGGCCGAGTCGAACTGGGCGTCGGTCTTGGTTATGTCCCGCAGGATTTCAATGGTTACGGTCTGTCGGTCAAACAACGTGTCTCGCGCACGGATGAAAGTCTGGAAATCCTGACCCGATGTTTCCGTGGCGAGCGCTTCAGTTTCACCGGCAAGCGCTATAGCGCGAAAAACGTTATCATCAAGCCGGATTACGTGCAGCCGGGCGGCCCGCCGCTGTGGGTCGCGGCATCATCCAAGAACGGCGCCTTGCGGGCGGCGCGTTTCGATGCCCACCTTCTGCCTCAGGGGCCGTACGAGACGACCATTCAAGTCTGGCTCGACGAGCTGAAATCCAGTGGCCGCAACCCGGACGACTATCGGGTGGGTATTATCAAACCCTGCTTCGTGACCGACGACAAGGAAAGGGATTGGCCGGCGATCCGGGCGGCCGAGCGTTTCCGCATGGAATATTATGCCCAAGCCTTCAAAGACGCCGGCCGCGGCGCCCCGCCGGATCAGGACAAAGTGCGTATCAGCCAGAATTGGGTGGTCGGTAATGTCGACCATTGCGTCGCCGAGTTGAGCGAATTCATCAAGCAAAACCGCATCACAGACCTGGTCACCTGGGCCGTCCCGCCAGGCTTGAGACCGGACGCCGTCAATGGCTCGTTGGAGCGTTTCGCGACGGAAGTGGCGCCGCGCCTTAAGGATGCGGCGTCGTGAAAGCAGCTATCTACAAATCTATCGGCCCCATCGGCAAAACCATGCTGACGCCATCATGAATTTCAATCGCCGCCGCCGCGCTGACGCCGCGCATCCAGGCGCCGAAGCTGCAGTGCCAGCAAACCCGCCTCCACCACGTATCCCGCCACCCAGCCGACCAGGCCGATGACGGCGCCATTGATTGATAGGAACACCAATGTGGTGCTTGCTATCAACGCCGCCACGGCAATCCTGGACAGGCCGCTTACAGCCAACATGGTGGTATTCCGGGCACCCGCCAAAAGACCGCGGTACAGCGCCGAATAGGCCCAAGCCGCCGACATCAGGAAAGCAAGTTTCAGGGCCGGTGCGCAATAATCCCTGAGTTCCGGTTTCAGGCCCATGGCCTCAACCAGGACCAGGTCTTCAAGGGGCGTGTGAAAAATGACGAAACCGATCAAGCCAAAAAATCCAATCAAATGCAGGGTGAAGATATGCACGGGACGGCGATCGGCCACGGTCTTCACCAGCGTCTGCGCCGTCGACAGCAGGTTTCGCATGGGGCTCATCAACAGGCTGACCAAACCATAAATAATACTGAATGCCGCCAAGGCCAGATCCGGGTTTGCTGACAGGCCGAGAAAAATACTGATCACCGTCACCACACCCATCTCGGCCGAAGTGTTCATCATCAGCGGCCATGAAAATCGCCACTGCTGTAAGAATGTCGGCGGCACCTCCGCTCCCGGCTCGCCACCAGTTGGCAGCGCTCTAAAGATGCCGCGCGCGAAGACCAGAACCACTACCGTTTCCAAGGCCATGCAGGTCACCAACGCGGCAGCGCCGACGGCGGCACCTTCGAGAAATTTTGGCAGAAATACCAGGGACACCGCCAACGAGGCGAGGCGTACACAGGTGGCGTAAGTAATGAATATGGTCCGTTGATGCATCAGGATCAGGCCGAAGCAGATCGACCGTGTGATCAAAATGGGCGCACTCAGGGACAGCAGGAATATCGTCGATTTGGCCTGTATTACCACCGCGTCACTGGCCCCGAACAAACCACCGAACACCCAATCACCCAACGCTGTAAAGGCGATGACCTGTGCCACGAGCCAGGGAATGGCGACGATGACGGCCATGAAGCGTACCAGGCGGCCAAGGGCCCGTTTGGTTTTCAGATAAGACAGCGATAGTACGGCACAGACCTCGGTGCTGCTGGAAAGTGCGAAATAAAGCGTGAAAGCGACGTGAAAGGCGGCCAGCGTGACATTTTGATCCGGTGTACGGGCCAATGCCGCGTTGATGACCGACTTCGAGATCATGTTCAGTTCGGTCATGAAGATAAGCGGCACGAAGAACCGATAGGCCGTACCCAATGTTACTTTGTCGGTCATTGAATTCGGTTGTTCATGAATTTGTTTGGAGGCCTGTCAGGGTCAGCAATTGCTCGGTCTCGTTCTCGATCCCTTCGACCAATCGGGCGGCGGCGATGACGGGCAGCCAGTCCATCACCCGGGACCGGGCCAAATCACTATCCCGGAAATAATACGCCTTGTAGCGATTGAGTACCAAACGCCGCATGACTGTAATCATCATTCGCGCCACCACGTCCATTTCGGTTGGTGTGCCAATACTCAACAGCAAAACCGTGCGGGCAACGTCTGCGGCCGGCTCACCTGAACAGGCCGCCATCCAGTCGATCACAACCGGCCCCCGGCTGGTCAGCATGATGTTATCGGGATGAAAATCGCCATGGCAGACCATTTGCCGGTCCAGGGGCAGATCTTGTAGATGATCGTGCAATCGGTTCTTGTCAGCCTCGGCCAAGCCGGGCGCATTCTGAATTTGCATTGCGAGGACGTCGCGATACGGCCTCAATTCCGGAATTTCGCATTGATGCAATTCGCGGTGCAGGGACGCGAATTGACGCATCAACTGCAAGATTTCCCAGGGTCGCCGGCGCAGCAACTGCAATATGGTTTCGCCCCTCAGCCGTTCGAGAACGATACCGGCCCGGCCGTCGAATTCCATGGATCCATGAAAGCCCGGAACGGGCAGCCCCGCCTTCGAGACCAATTCACCGGCGCGGGCTTCATTTTGGATAAACCTCTCGTCGATGTTGGGATAGAACAGCTTGACGATGCGGTCATCGCCAAGGGCGAACACTTCCGCCGTTCGCCCGACCCCGATCCTGGGTCCAAGTTCCGCAATTGTTGCCACGCGCCGATATTTCCCAAATAGCCTGCCTGTTCATGGTAATCGTACTTGGCTTGCAACACCGTTGAAATAGCAATTCCACACGCCATGCAGGCGGTTTTTACCTCGACCAGCATTGCCACAGCGGCCGCCGATGGGCTGAATATCGGAGGGACTGATGCGCCCGAATGATATCTTCAGGTTGCGACTGGAATACCGCTGGAAATCGTCGTGCGCTGCATCAAGCGTTGATGATGGGTCGTATCGAATTCGGTCGCACGATGAACGGCGGCCTGATTATCCCATACGATGACATCGCCCGCCCGCCATTCATGGCGGTAGGTATTTTCCGCTCGGGTCGCCCGCGCCAGCAGATCATCCAACAAGGCGCGGCTTTCATCTTCCGGCCAACCGACCACGCATTTGGCGTGGACCCCGATCATGACCGATTTCAAACCATTTGCCTTGTTGGTGCGCACCAACCTGTGCCGCGCCGGGTTGATATTCGCCAGTTCCGCCGCCGTGAAGGTAAAGCCGGCCAAACCGCGGGAATGGGCGAAATCATGCTCGATCACCAATTCCTCGAACTCCGCCTTTTCGGCTTCGCTGAGCGAGGCATACGCCGCCCGGGTGGAGGCGAATTCAGTCGCCCCGCCCTCCGGCGGCACGATGCGCGCAGTCAGGACGGAGCATAACGATGGGACCTTCTTGAACGAGCTGTCGGCGTGCCAGAACATATTGGCTTTTTGGTAGAACATGCGCCGGTCGTCGGCCGGAATGACCGCGCCGGAGTTGATATCCAGATTGGACTGGCGCGCGAATGGCGTGCCGGAGCCGGGATTAACGCCGCGCGTGCCCTCCAAGGGCCCGAACCGTTCGCTGAACATTATCTGCTGTTCGTCGGTCATGGGCTGATCGGAAAAAATCAGGACCAGGTGCTCATCGAAAGCGGCGCGGATTATCGCAAATGTGGCGTCATCAAGCGGCTGGTTAATATCAACACCCGAAACCCGGGCACAAAATTCAGAGGTCACGGGCGAGACGGTCAATGTCATGGGATGTTTTTCCAACTACAAACAATATTCGACTACAACCGCGCGGAACGGCATCTACTGGCGCGACAGGGCCGCCACGACCTCCGCGTAGCTTTCCGGTGTTTCGCCCGCCGCGTCCTCGTCAAGGCTGGCGCGAACAATCCACAGCACACGATCAAGGAAGGCCGCGCGCCACGCCTCTCGCGCCTCCTGCGCCGCCTCGTCCGGCTCGTAAGCTTCAATCTCCGTCGCATCCATGGCGCCGGAACGGGCCAAAAGCCTTTCCATCGTATCCTGGCGCTCGTGCAGCACCGCGACTTCGCCGGCCAATGCCATCACAATCGAGACCAAACTATCAGTTTGCGGATTGTCGGTGAATTGTGGCCGCTTGCCCTTGGCCTTCGCACTCATTCCGCCGCGTCCGGTTTGGAGGCACCGATGCATTGCCAATTCTTCCGCCCGCCGGAATCACGATTGTCCGAAAACACATGCGCCGCCAGGCCGGTCCGCGAGATGTGCGCGGAAACCACCCTTTCGGCGCTGAACCCGGCCTCTGTCATCAAGGCCTTAGGGTCCATTTCCCGGAACGTGGTCCAAAAAGGCTCATTATTATGGCGGGTGTCCCAGTCGAGCATGAAGGCCTCGAACGGATCCATGCCCTCATAAAGTGACAGATCCACATGCAAGGTCACGCCACCGGGTTTCAGGACACGGTGACATTCCGCCATGATATTACGGATCGCCTTGGCTGAGGTCTCATGCAGCAGGATGTGCGAGACGATCAGATCAAAGCTGGCATCCTCGTACGGCAGGGCCTCGGCATTGGCCTGACGGAATTGCACTTCCACCCCCATGGCCTCGGCCCGGGCATGGCCGTAACGCAGCACGGGCGCCGAGACATCGATGGCGTGCACTTCCGCGCCCGGATAGGCCTCGGCCCACGGCAGTGTCGCATGCCCGACGGTGCAGCCAAGATCAAGGATACGTTTGGGCGCCTGGTCCGGAAACAGCTGTTGAAAGACATCGATCGTGGTGCGGCCCATGGCGCCGTTGTCGGCGCCGAAACCGCCCATGGCGTAGAGATAGACGCCGCGGTCATAGAGCGCACCAGCGCTGACATCATCCGCCATGCGTTCGCCGGCATAACCACCGGGCATGCAGTGGATGTCCATTGCGGACAGATACAGTGGTTGTTCAATTTGCCCATCAAGGGTCAGAGAACCGATCGGGTTCGCAGGCGGCTGGGCGCGTTCCGCCAATTGGGGCATCTGCCGCTCAACGCTTTCCATCACTGAATTCCAGCTGATCTCCTGGCTGGTGCGCTGCAACGCGCCCCAAAGCTGGTAATAGGGCTCCTGGCGCATGCCAGCCGCTACCTCGTGACGATCCGACGGCTGCCGGCCCTGCTCCCGCTCAAAATCCGGGCGGACCCGGCTTTCATAGACTTCCCGGTTGCCCTGAACAACTTTCGAAGCCAGATGCAGTTTCAAGCTCTGCGCAAAGGCCTGGCGGGCCCGCTCGTTGTGACTCTGGTTCGGCAGAAGTTCGTGCGTTTGTTGATTTTGCATAGCTTGATCCCCTTTGTGGCAAGAAAGTCTAAACCCTGCATCCATTTGCCGACAACCGCTTTTCCATAAACCGGAAACAAAGCCGCGCCGCTTCCCCCATGGATTCACGCGGTTCGTGTCGCTAGTCTCCATGTCATGCGGGATGGGCATGCAGGACGGGCACCCAGCGAACCGGGAACAAGGGAGATAGGAAATGGTCGAGGCGGAAACCAATACGAACGAGCGGGACGTGGCACTCATTATCGGCGGCGGACCGGGCATCAGCGCCAGTTGCGCCAGGCTTTTTGCACAAGAGGGATTGTCGGTCGCGGTTGCCGCGCGAAATATCGAAAAGCCGGTGTTGCAAGACCTCGCGAGCACCCATGATGTTGCCTGTTACAGCTGCGACGCCGCCGACCCTTCATCCGTGACCAATCTGTTTGCCACCGTCGCCGAAACTATTGGCGTGCCGAAGCTGGTCGTGCACAACATTGATGGTCGGGTCAGCGAGATATTCCGCAAGGGCATCACGGAAGCGGATGCCGACATTGTTCTGCAAACCATAAGAAACGGCGCCTATAGCGCATTCCTCGTGGCCCAGCAGGCGGCGAAACAGATGCTGGCGCGGCAGCCGGACGACAATGGACATAGAGGCACGATCATCTTCACCAATGCCAGCGCCGCAATGAAGGGCTATCCCAACAGCGGCGCCTTCGCCATGGCATGCCATGCCAAGGCCGGGTTGGCACAAAGTATGGCCCGTGAACTCATGCCGCAGGGCATCCACATCGCCCATGTTCCCATCGACGCGGCAATCGGCTGGACCCAAGAAGACGGAACCCGCAAACATCGCCGCGCCGGCGCGGATGTGGACGATAATCTGGCAAACCCGGACCATATCGCGGCCACCTACCTGCACCTGCACAAACAGCACCGATCAACCTGGACCTTCGAAGTGATCCTGCGGCCCTGGATGGAAACCTGGTAGGATATTGCTGGCCCGTCAGCTCGCCATATAAAATGACGGATTTTGACGTACGAGCCAGCCCACGGTCTTCAAAAGTGGATTGGGTTAATCCCGTTACCTATGTCTCCGGTATGTAAAGGTTTCAAATTCATTCCAATTTCCAAGCATTCGAATATTCGAGTTCGGTTCCTTCCGTCTGCTTTGGATTGTGATATCGTTGAAGGAAGTGCTCTAACGAACTGGTGATCCGGGAATGATCGAATGAACCCGCCCGTGTTCAGATATTTTGGCGGACCCAACAACGCCAACGATCCGCTAAGAATAAACTTGCCGGACCCAACTGCCTGTGGGCTCATGAACATGGCCTGCGCATCGTTTGCGATTGATGAATGTGTCGAGGAATGGTTTCAACTCACGACCCATCTCACGCTCTTGAATTTCTGGCTTAAGTGCCGAAGGAACGACGATCTGCCGGCTGCGTCGGAAATCGATCCGTTCGCGTTTCGCGACGCCATCGGCGAGACGTTCATTCTCGAACCGAATGATGATTGTTCCGACTTTCGCTATCGATTGTACGGCACCAAGCTCGCGGCAGCCATCCACACAGACTTGACGGGCAAGCTAATTTCCGATTTACCGGACCGAGCCAGTGAATTTTTCTTGCCGTATTATCGGACGGTCTGCCTATTGCGGCGGGCATCATTTTCGGAGAATGACGCAGTGCCAGAATTCTCCAGTGTCACGCGGCTGTGTCGCCTGGTGCTGCCAATGGCAGGCGAGAACGGTGCCATAGAGCGCATTCTAATTGGCATGGTTCCCAAGGCGAGGGAAATCCAATTGGACGACGACAGCACCTCCTGACGTGGCACCAAACAGAGAACATATTGGCGGAATCGCGAGGCATCAAAACCAAGTGCCGTATTCTCGACGCCAATTGTCGTGCTGCAACATGTTTGCGGTACAATCTGTTACCCATGTCTCCGGGTCGGACACAACGTTAGTATGGCGCGCCCGGCAGGACTCGAACCTGCGACATCCGGATTAGAAATCCGGTGCTCTATCCAGCTGAGCTACGGGCGCCCATGGCCTTATGAAATCGGTTCCGTGCCGGGGCCGCGCACGGTGGTGGGGCCGAAATTGTCGGCGTAGGTGCGGACCCAGACCTTGCGTTGTTTCGGCTCCCGCACCCGGTATTCAATATCGTTGCGGTCGCAATAGGCGATCGCGGCTTCGCGCGAAGGGAAATTCATGGCGACTTCCTGGCGCATATCGGTGGCCGAGGTCCAGCCCATCAGGGGTTCAATCCCGCGCGGGGCCGATAGATCGAATTCCAGACGCCAGACATTGATCTTGCCGCGCCCGGATTGCATGACGCCTTTGGCTGGTTGAAATATGGTTGCCTTCGCACTCACGTGACTGACCCCTATCGCTGCATTCTTCACCGCCGCTATAGCCCATGGACAGGACGGCGACAATAGCCCAGCATTAGACAAGTTTGTAACAGCGTCAAGCCATGAGGCGGATCAATGGCAGCGAAGAAAATGCATCTGGCCCAATTTCTGGTGCACGGGCCCAGCTATCACAGTCTGGCCATGTGGCGGCACCCGGAAACGGCGGCGGCGAACTATGACTGGACCCAACCTGAACTTTACCAGCACATCGCCAAAGTATGCGAGCGGGGCAAGTTCGATATGGTCTTCTTCGCGGACCTGAACTACATCTCCGATACCTTTCGCGGCAGTTTGGAGCCGGCCCTACGTTATGCCGCCCAGGCGCCCGAACATGACCCCATTCCGCTGCTGTCCTGGATGGGCGCGGTGACCAGCCATATCGGCCTGGGCGCGACCATGTCGGTCAGCCACCACCATCCGTTCTATGCCGCCCGGCTGTGGGCCTCGCGTGATCATCTGACCGGGGGCCGGGCCGCTTGGAACGTGGTCACATCCCTGAACCATAACCAGGCCGCCAATTTCGGTGAGGTCCGCCAGGATGCCGATTCACGTTACGAACGGGCCGAGGAATTCATGGAGGTCTGCCAGAAGCTGTGGCACAGCTGGGACGAAGACGCCGTGGTGATGGACCGCGAAGGCGCCGTCTTCGCCGATACGGCCAAGATCCGGCGCATTGAACACAAGGGCAAACACTTCAGCTCCCGCGGGCCCTTGAATGTCGTTCGTTCGCCCCAGATCGGCCCGGCGATCCTGCAGGCCGGCACCTCGCCCAAGGGGATCGATTTCGCCGCCCGCTATTCCGATGCCATCTTCGCCATTCAGCCCCGCGCGGAGGATGCCGCCAACTACTTCGCCGCTGTGAAAGGCCGCATGGCGGATTTCGACCGCAAGCCCGAGGCGTGCAAAATCCTGTTCGGCATGCAGCCGATCATCGGCGCCTCGGAGGCGGAGGCGTTGGAGCGCCAGGAATTGCACAATTCACTGGTACCCCTGGACGGCGGCATGGCGATCCTGTCGGCCCATTTAGATTTCGATCTGTCCAAACTGGATCCTGACGAGGACATGGCGGGCCGGGAAGAACCGGAACTGCAACGCCTGAAAACCCGTTACCGCAAAACCTCCGGCGAGGCCATGACCGTGGCCGAGGTGGCCGCCCGCCACGGCCAAAGTGTCGGCCTGCCACAGTTCGTCGGCACCCCCGCTTCAATAGCCGATCAGATGGAAGCCTTCATGGCCACGGCGGGCGGCGACGGCTTCATGCTCTCACCCATCCATTGCCCTGGCGCCATCGAGGAATTCGTTGATCTGGTAGTGCCCGAGTTGCAACGGCGCGATCTGTTCCGTACGGATTACGCCGGCAAAACCCAGCGGGATCATTTGAGTCAGTTCGATTGAGCCGGAACACAAACCGGTGAACGGCCCCGTCGGGTGCCACAACTAGAGCAACCCGCAGTCAATTGACCGCGGATAAGTTGCTCTATCTTAAAAGTTTTAGCGCATGGCTGCGCGTTCAATTGAACGCGACATGCGCTAGTGGGCGTAGAACCGCGCGCCGCCGTCCACGTGGATGACCTGGCCGTTGATATAGCGGGCCTTGGGCGAACTTAGGAAGGCAACCAGGACGCTAAGGTCCTCCGGTTCGCCGATGTAGCCGGCCGGGCAATTGGCTTCGACCCAGGCGCGTTGAACTGCCTCGGTCGGCATCAGGCGTTCGTCGATCTGTTCGGAATGGATGCGGCCGGGGGGGATGCAGTTCACGGTGACGCCATCGCCGCCCACCTCGCGCGACAACGCCTTGGCCCAGATATGCACGGCGCCGTTGGGTGGCACGGCGGCATTCATGCCGTGGGGCTCGTCCGCGCCGGTTAGGTTGATGATACGGCCGAATTTGCGGGTTCGCATGCCGGGTACGAAGGCATGGGCCAGACGCCGGCCGGCGGTGAAATTCAGCGCCATGGCCTCGTCCCACTCCGCCTCGGATCCCAAGCCGGGCATGGGTCGGGAGCCACCGGCGTTGTTGATCAGGATATCCAACTGGCCAAACCGACCTTCTATGACCGACGCCACCCGATCCGCCATGCCGTCCGTTGTCACGTCTTCGACGATGACCACGGGACGTTCATGGCCCTGCCCCGCGATGGCGTTGGCCACGGCTTCCAGCAGATCCGAGCGTCGGGCCAATAGCGCCAGCCGGCAGCCTTCCGCCGCCAGATGTTCCGCGATGGAGGCGCCCAAACCGATACTGGCGCCGGTCACCAGGGCGACCCGGCCCGCCAATTGTAAATCCATGTTCAATCTCCATCAGCAAAATTCCAAAACCGCCCGACATTATCGCGCCGGTTCACATCTTGAAAGACGTGTATAGTGCCGCCCATAATAACAAGCATGGACTTGGCAAAATGGCGCGCTATGGATGATTGATCTAACCGGATACCGCCTGTTCGTCACGGGCGCCGGCTCGGGCATCGGGCTGGCCTCCGTCATTGGCGCGGTTGCCCTGGGCGCAAAGGTCGCGGGTACGGTGCGTGGCGACGAACAGCGCCGGCTGTTGGCGCGGCATCTTGATACCGACGATATCTTTGATCTCGATGTCACCGACGCGGCCGCGCTGGACGGGGCAATGGCCACGACAATCGGCCGTTTCGGCGGTCTGGACGGCGCCTTGGCCTGCGCCGGGATCATCGCGCTTTCAACCGCCACGGAAACCTCCGATCAGGTCTGGCAGGATGTGATCGGCACCAATCTGACCGGTTGCTTCAACCTGGCCCGCGCCGCCGCCCGCCATATGAAGGTTGAGGGCAAAGGCGCCATCGTGATGATTTCCAGCCAAATCGGCCTGGTCGGTCACCCCCGCGCGGCGGCCTATGCGGCATCGAAATCCGGCATCAACGGCCTGGTACGTTCAATGGCCCTGGAACTGGGCGCCGACAATGTGCGCATCAACGCCGTCGGCCCCGGCCCCGTGAACACGGATATGACGGCGGAAACCCGCTCCATCCCCGAACGGCGCGATTTTCTTTTGAACGGCATTCCCATGGGCCGTTTCGGCGAACCGGAAGAAATCGCCAACACCAATCTGTTCCTGCTGTCCGATGCGGCATCATTCATCACCGGCCAGGTGATTTGCGTCGACGGCGGCTATACCGCGAAATAATTTGAAAGGTACGACCATGCCCACCACTCCGGACAATGACTACATCCAGGCTTTCATGACCGAGCGGGCGCCGGACTTCAGCCGCGCGGCGCTGATCGTGGTTGATATGCAATACGCCACCGGGCACCGTGACGGCGCCCTGGGCCGGCGTCTGGCAGCCGAGGGTTCGAATGTGGGCGGCTATCGTTTTGCCCGTATCGAGGCTCTGGTGGTGCCCAATATGAAACGGCTGCTGGACCGCTTCCGCAAGGCCAAGGGGGCGGTGATCTACCTGACCGTGGGTGCGGACAAGGCGGATTGTTCCGACGCCCCGCCCCATATGATCAATATGTTCCGGGCCCTGGATAATTTCGAAGGCAGCAGGGAGCACGAGATTATCGACGAGCTTAAACCCCATGACGGTGAAAGCGTGATCAACAAGACCACCATTGGGGCCTTCGCCTCCACCGGTATCGATCATCTGCTGCGCTCCATGGGGCGGGACCAGCTGTATATGGGCGGGGTCTCCACCAACATGTGCGTCGATACCACAGCGCGGGAAGCCGCCGACCGTGGCTATGGCGTCACCCTGATCGAGGATGCCTGCGCCACCACGCATGAGGATCTGCACGACGCCACGATCACGAACTTCCAGCGCCTGTTTGGCCGCGTCATCTCCACCGACGAGGCAATGGCCGAGTTGGGAGCAGATTCTAAAAACGTCTGAAAACAGGCAAAAACAACACTTGCAGGGAAAAATGCCCTGAAATTGTCACAGTTTTGCCCACCCAATGCCCTTGTTGTCGGCGCCTAATGTTGCCTGCGTCGGCGAACTTGTTGAGGGCACACAACTTGGAACATGACACACATCACGATCGGAAATTCAAATTCGCGGGCACCGACCTGCGCGAACCCCTGGACCTCCGGCACCCGGATCTGCCCGAATTGGAGCAGACATTATTCAAGCGCCAGGGCGGGATGCTGACGGCGGATCACAATCTGCTGGACGAGCTGCAATCATTGTTAAGCCGCCTGGGCGCGGCCAAGGTTCTGTTGACGCTGTATTTAGTCGAATTCGGCGGCCTGCCCCAGCGTCTGGCCCGGCCTCTTTTGCAGGAAGCAGCGGGCAGTTGCGCCATGCTGCGCCTGCCGGCCAAGGACCAACACCTGGTAATCTATCTGGGACCGGAACCATCCGAAGAGACGGGTGGCTTTCCGGGCCGGTTGCGGCGCGGTCTGGCGGCCCTGACCCCGCCGTCCCTACGCTCCGAGATGCAGATGTGCGCCTGGGCCGAAGTGCGCAACCTGCGCCGCTGCAACCATGATATCGCCGCTCCCGCCTATCTGCTGCTGGATCTGTCCGCCGCCGCGCCACGGGTACTGGGTATTACCGATTGGTAGCAAATAAGCTCGATCCGGGGATATGCCCGCGCCACCGCTTCCGCTATTGTCGAGGAAACATTGATAATGGTGAGATAGAGGAGATTGGCCATGGGCCCCTTGGCAGGTATGAAGATCGTTGAATTGGCGGGTATCGGACCGGTACCTTTTTGCTCCACTTTACTGTCCGACATGGGCGCGCAGGTTATCAGGGTTGACCGCACGGCGCCCTCGGGCCTGGGGATTTCCGGCAAGAACCCGGCCTTTGACGTTTTGGGGCGCGGGCGCAAGTCCATCTCGGTTGATCTGAAAAACCCCGAAGGCGTAGAAGCCGTGCTGCGCCTGGTGGAACAAGCGGATGCTATTGTGGAAGGTTTCCGCCCCGGCGTCGCCGAACGGCTGGGCCTGGGCCCGGATGTCTGCCTGGCCCGCAATGAAAAGATCGTCTATGGCCGCATGACTGGCTGGGGCCAGGATGGCCCGGTCAGCCATGCCGCCGGCCACGACATCAACTATATCGCCCTTTCGGGTGTGCTGTATTCCTGCGGCACCAAGGACAGCGGCCCGGTGCCGCCCCTGAACCTGACCGGAGATTTCGGCGGCGGGGCCATGTTCCTGGCCTTCGGCGTCATGGCCGCGTTGTGGGAGGCGCAGCGCTCCGGCAAGGGCCAGGTGGTGGATACCTCGATGCTTGAAGGCTCGGCCTATCTGATGCTGCCCATCTATGGCATGCACGGCTCGGGCTTTTGGTCCGATGAACGCGGCACCAACATCCTGGATACCGGCGCACCGTTCTATGGCACTTACGAGACCAAGGACGGCAAGCATGTCTCCATCGGTTCCATCGAGCCGAAGTTCTATGACGAACTGATGCAAAAAACCGGCATGGACAAGATGAACCTGCCGGCGCAGATGGACCGGGAGACCTGGCCCGATGTGATCGAGACCTACAAAGGCGTCTTCAAGACCAAGACCCGGGATGAATGGTGCGAGATCATGGAGGGTTCGGACATTTGCTTTGCGCCCGTGCTGTCCATGACCGAAGCACCGAGCCATCCGCAAAACGTCGCCCGCGATAGTTTTGTCGAGGTCATGGGCGTGACGCAGCCCGGTCCGGCGCCGAAGTTTTCCCGTACCGAGGCGGCCGTACAGGGCCCGCCGCCCTCCCTGGGCCAGGATACGGAAGTCGGCCTGTCGGAATGGGGTTTCTCGAAAGACGAAATCTCCGCCCTGGTCGCCAACGGCGCCGTGGTTCAGACCGCGCCGTACGAGGGCTAGGAGCGGCCCGCGAACTTTTTGTCACTCCCGCGGAAGCCGGAGTCCATTCCAGAGGCCGCGGGCACGGATTCCTGCGTTCGCGGGAATGACCGTGCATTGGGGACTAACACATGAGTAGAGATGGTGAAGCCAGCGACGGCCGCGCCTTGTTGGACAAGATCGAGGCTGCCCGCGCCGCCGTTCTGGACGAGGGGCGGCCGGAGGCCGTGGCCCGGCAGCATGACCATGGCAAATACACCGCCCGGGAACGCATCACCAAGATCTGTGACGATGGCAGCTTTCAGGAGGTCGGATCCCTGGTGGAACCCCTGCGCGACACGGGCTTCAACAAGGGTCTGGTGGCCCCCGCCGATGGCCTGGTGACCGGCACCGGCCTGATCGACGGTCGCCCGGTTTCGGTCATGTCGCATGATTACACTGTTCTGGGCGGCAGCACCGGCAGCCACGGCGCGGCCAAGGGCAACCGGGCCATCACCATCGCCACCGACAACGGCATGCCCTTGGTGGGATTGCTGGAAGGGGGCGGCCACCGCATTCAGGACGGCCAGGACAGCCGCCATTTCGCCTCCGCCAACGCAGTCTTCCAGATGTTCGCGCGCAATTGCGGCTGGGTGCCCCAGGCCATGGCCATGCTGGGCCAGGGTTTCGCCGGGCCCACCAACTATGCTTCCCTGGCCGATTTCGTGGTCATGATAAAGGGACAATCCACCATGGGCATGGCCGGCCCGGCCCTGGTCAAGGCGGGCCTGGGGGAAGATATCTCCAAGGAAGATCTGGGCGGCGCCCAGGCCCAGACCTCCCGCAACGGTATCTCGGACCTGGCGGTGGACAACGAGGACCAGGCTTTGGCGGCCGTCAAACGCTTCCTCAGCTACCTGCCGTCGAATGCGCAACAACCCCTTCCGATCAACAAGATAAACGATCCTGTTGATAGATCAGAAGAAGAATTGCTGGAGATTATTCCCGCCAGCCCGCGCAAATCCTACGACGTGCGGCGGATCATCGAACTGATCGCCGACAAGGGCAGCGTGTTCGAGAAAAAGCCCTCCTATGCCCGCAACATGGTAACGTCATTTGCCCGGCTGAACGGACGCCCCGTTGGTTTCGTGGCCAATCAGGCCAAGTACCTGGCCGGCATGCTGGATGTGAAGGCCTGCGAAAAAGCCTCCCACTTCATCGCGCTGTGCGATGCTTTCGGTCTGCCCCTGGTGATGATGATCGACGTGCCCGGTTTCGCCATCGGTTCCGAGGCCGAAAAAGCCGGCCTGGGCCGCCGCTCCGGCCGGCTGATGTACGAAATGGGCCTGGCCACGGTACCCCGCGTCTCGATCGTTTTGCGCAAGGGCTACGGCGGCGGCTACTACGCCATGGGCGGCGGCAAGGCCTTCGACAACAACGCCTGCTTCGCCTGGCCCACCGCCGAAATCTGCGCCATGAGCGTCGAAGGCTCCGTCGACGTCGCCTACCGCCGAGACTACGAAGCCGCCGAAGACCCCGCCGCCCGCCGCCAGGAAATCATCGACATTTTCAAGAGCCAACTCGGCGCCCAACGCGCCGCAGAAGGCTTCGGCATCGACGAAGTCATCGACCCCAGGCAGACGCGGCAGTATTTGATCAACACCTTCGAACGCTGCGCGCCAAGGCGGCCCAGCAAACACCCGCCGAGAGTGCGGCCGATTTCACCGATTTAGAAACCATAATCGGCCGATGCGATTTCTTATGGTCAGAATGATGATCATTGACGACAAAATTCAAATTTATTCTGAACTTACAGGTATGCAACGAATATGAACGATCATATCGCAACCAACGAGACGAGGATCATGTATCCTTCTATCAGTTGCTAATCACCATGCTACCAATGGAAAAGCAGGAATTTCGAAAATGCACTACTCGAGATTCTTACATAACGATAGATTTTGAATTATAATACGCTGAACACACCCGAGTCAGGTGGGCGAAGATGCTTGAAATCCTTCGAAAACATGCTACCGCTATCATTTGTAGTATCGTGGCCAGCGCCATGTTTATTTATTTTTTGGATCCAGCCATTAGTTGGATTGCAATTGTTTTTTTTCAAGTATAAAAATTCTTAAGCCAACTATATATCGACGAAATATTTTCTGAATCTGCATTACTTGTAACTATAGATCATTCACTACTTCTTCATTTTGCAATCACATTTTTAATGATCGGAATAACTTATATTTTCGGAATGAAAATAATTAAAATAAAATACCCAGTCATCATTGATAGCGAATCAGAAAAAACGACAAAAAGTAAAATTATGGCTAAATTAGACCCTATATTTACAAAAAAGCCAAAAATTCCACGTGTATTTTTTATTTCTTTTATGACAATTTATTTTGTACTTTATATTTCGATATACCTTCAAGATTATATTGAACATTCTATTATTTCAAGTTTCCAGCAGCACGTAAGAATATTGTCACCGTATCTAAAGGATGGAGATGAAAAAATTCTGTATTCAAAGTGGTCTGCGATGGAATCTGAAAGTGACTACAATAGCATTTATTTTTTGCTGGACGGATATGCAAGAGAACATAATTTAATATTGCCAAAGAATAGGATCTATAATTTGGGCCGATTCTAAGGTTTTTTTTGGCTGTTGGTAAAGTAACTCTCACGCACCAGCCTGGATTTTGGTGACCGTTAACAAATTATGGCCGCAATCCGGTACAATTTTTTCCGTTGACCGTCGTTCCATGACCGGAATGGTACGGTCTGAACGGTGGGCGCGTTTGTCGTAGGAGGGGTTGTTATGCCGGGTGGCGCGTTGTTGTTGGGGTTCATGGCGGCGGCGCTTGTGGTGCTGGTGATACCGGGGCCCGGGGTTTTGTATGTGGTGGCGCGGAGTGTGGCGCAGGGGTATCGGGCCGGTTTGGCCTCTGTCATCGGGCTGTCGGTCGGCGCCCTGGTGCATGTGGCCGCCGCGACCGTTGGGCTGTCGGCCATTCTGCTCACCTCGGCGACGGCGTTTGGCATCGTCAAACTATTGGGTGCGGGGTATCTGATCTATTTGGGAATAAGCACCTTTTTGAACCGCAACGCCGTGGTCGGCGCGGCGACCGCGACGCCGCTGTCCCTGTACCGGCTTTTCATGGACGGGGTGATCGTCAGTGTTTTCAACCCAAAGATCGCGGTGTTCTTTCTCGCCTTCCTGCCGCAGTTCATTGAACCGGCCCAGGGCGAGGTGCCGCGGCAAATTCTGTTGCTGGGGCTGATCTACGTTGGCTTGGCGTTCCTGACCGACAGCGCCTATGCCGTCCTGGCCGGCGGCCTGCGCCATTGGGTTGGCGGGCGTCTCATGCAGGGGCCGTGGCCGCGATATGTGATCGGCAGCCTTTATGTGGGCCTGGGGGTGAACGCGGCGCTGACCGGTCGGCGGCAATAGCCACGTAGTTACAGTGAATTGCCACGGTTGGAGGAAGGATCATGCTTTTCAACATTTCCGGTATTCTTTCGAAACTTAAATCCGCGTTCCTGAACGCCGCGATGCACCGCCCGACGCATTTCCCGGCCATCAGCACCGCGATGGAGGCGAAGGAGGAACCGGGCCCCGATGATGGGACGGGTGAGGCAAGCAAAAAGGACGATCCGGAACACTGATATTGAAATCCGGCAAAATCCTGCTCGTTCGACAACAGGCCACAATGATGATTAGATCACGCCGCGAAACAAAAATAATCCATTGGGGAGAGAAAAATGAAAATGAAGTTGTGTGCTATCCCGAAACTGCTTTTCGGTTCCGTCATCGCGGCCCTGCTGGCGCTGAGCACGGCCCATGCAGGCAGCGGGCCGTATGTGGTTGGCGGCAATCAGCATTTGATGATCGGCATCACCCTGGATGGTGCGGCCGTGCGCGCCGCCCTGCCGAAGGGGTTGGAGCCGACCGAGGGCATCACCGGCGGCTTGAACATCTACCCCTCGAAAGGCAGTGCGGCCACGCCGGCCTATTCGCGGTTCTATGTCTGGGCCGATGTGAATGGCCACGACTCGATCACCGGCGGCAAAGCCCGTTATATCCTGTGGGCCGCCACCAGCAACGGACCGGACAAGCTGAAAAAAGCCGGCAATATGGAAGTTCAGGGCGCCACGAATTTGACGAAAAGCGGCGCCGATATCTCCGGCGCCACTACCGTGGGCGGCACGCAGATCGTCAAGGCCGCCATCAAACTGGCCGATGGCCCCAAATGCGGCCCGGCGGCGGGGTCCCTGAACTACCCCAGCCTGCCTGATCCGGCCGGTAAATTGATGGTCACGCAATATACCTTTACGGCGACCATCTGCGGTGCGGCACCGGTATCGGCCGACATCATGGTTGATGCGGGTCATGCGCTGGCGAAGTTCAAACCGACCAAGTTGATATGGGCGGCCTATGCGAAAGATCTCAGTTTCGCCGGCAGCCCGTTGATGCCCATCAAGATGGTCGGAAAATAAATTGCCGAAACGTTAGAGTAGATCAAATTATCTGCACAAATTTGATCTCAAATTTTTGCAGTTTGAACGAGGGAGGCCGGGCGACTATTGCCCGGCCTCTTTCTTTTGGCCCGGCGGCGTTTTATTCGGCCGCCTGCTTGGCGAAGAACTCGGCGGCCGGGGCCGGCCTGCCGAAATGGTAGCCTTGGGCATTGCCGCAACCGGCCAGGCGTAGGTGCTCGGCCTGTTCGGCGTCTTCCACGCCTTCCGCGATAACGTCCAGATCAAGGCTATGGCCCAGGCTGATGATGGCGGAGGCGATGGCGGCGTCTTCCGGGTTATCGAGAATTTCCTGCACGAAGGAGCGGTCGATCTTCAGGGCCTGAACGGGGAATTTTTTCAAATATGCCAGCGAGGAGAAACCCGTACCGAAATCATCGATGGCCAGGCTGACGCCGATGTTGCGCAAATCGTGCATTGCGGCGATGGCCTTGTCCATATCCGCCATTACCGCGCTTTCGGTAATCTCCAACTCCAACTGCCGGGCAGGCAGTCCGGTTTCGTCCAGCACGCCCTTGACCCGCGGCAATAGGTCATTGGCCATGAATTCGACCGCCGAGAGGTTCACCGCCATGCGAATGGGCGGGTGGCCCGCATCCATCCATTCCCGGGCCTGGCGGCAGGCCATGCGCAGCACCATATGGCCGATGTCGTGGATCAAGCCGGTGTTTTCCGCCAGTGGAATAAAATCATTGGGCGGCACCATGCCCCGGCTCGGATGGATCCAACGAACCAGGGCCTCGGCGCCATAGACATGGCCGTCGCCAAGGCGCAATTGCGGCTGATACAACAGGGTGAAATCCTCATCCCTGATGGCCTGGCGCAAATCCTCTTCCAAGGCCTTGCGCCGACGCACCTCTTCATCCATGCCGATGTCAAAGAAGTGATAGCAGTTCCGCCCCTCGGCCTTGGCATGATAAAGCGCCATGTCGGCGAACTTGATCAACCGTTCGGCCTGATCAGCATCGTTGGGATAGAGCGAGATACCGATGGAGGCGGAAATATGGATCCGCTCCCCCTCGATCAAAAATGGCTCGGCGATCGCCTCGTTGATCCGCTGGGCCAGGGTCAATACCATGCCGCCGTCATCCAGATCCGTGCAGATAATGGCGAATTCATCACCACCCAGGCGCGCCACCGTGTCCGTCAACCGGGTGCATTTCAACAGCCGCTCGGACGCCGTCCGCAGCAGCTGATCGCCGGCGGGATGGCCCATGGTGTCGTTGATATCCTTGAAATGATCCAGATCCAGAAACAGCAGGGCGATCTGTTTACCGGTACGTTGCCCCAGGGCCAGGGCCTGTTTCAGACGATCCTGGAACAGGGTCCGGTTGGGCAACCCGGTCAGGCTGTCATGATGGGCCAGGTGCTCGATGATGGCGTCGGATTTCTTCCGCTCCGAGATATCCATCAGACTCAACAATACGCTGCCGTCCTGATCGCCGTTGCGCGAGAGGGGGGCGCCGGAAACAAACAGGTGCTTTTCCTCGCCCGAAACAGCCCCCACGATCGTGCATTCCAGCTCCCGCGCTTCGCCATTGTGCCAGGCCGCCCGCGGTGCTTTCAGGTGCGCCCGTTCAGAGGGCAGAACCAGATTTTCCAGGGTCGCCGCCATCTGGTCGTCGTGTTCCGTGATTTCCAGAATTTCGGCCGCCGTGGGATTGAGGAAGATCGTGCGATCATCCGGGCCCTGCAGCCATATGCCGATGGGGCTATGTTCGGCCAGACGACGAAAGCGCTGTTCGCTATCCTTGGCGGACAGCAGGGCAATCTCCAAATCCGCCTTGGCCTCGGCCAGGTCGGCCGCCAATTTGGCGTTGGCCCGGCTTTGCGCTTCGGCGTCTTCCTTGGCTTCGCGCTGTTGCAAAATACCGCGGATCAGTTCGTCATTGCTATCCCGTAGGGTTCTCTCGGCCAATTTGCGGGTGCCGGCATAGCGGAAAATCCGCCGCAGCACGTTTGGCGACAAATTTTCCAAGGCGATGCATTCAGCCGTGCCATTCTCCATGATCTCCGCCTCAAAGGCGGGAGAGGCGGCGTGAGTGATCAATATAAGAGGTATCTTGGTGTTGACCGTGCTGGCTTGATGTATGGACGCCAAGCCTTGATTACCTAATTCCGTATCGAGAAATATGGCCAGGTCGTAGGTGCCGACCGCCAGTTCAATCACAGCGTCGTCGCCGGCATCAAACCATATGAATTCACCGGCTTCGCCATAGCATTGCCGGAGTAATTCGTTCAGCCGGGATTCATGTTCATTTCCGAACTGAATAATCAACACACGTGACGGCAAATCGACTAATAGGTCCCCAGCGCCACGCGGTACATTTAACACAGGTAGTGTACTCACGTTCCCTCACAGATCAATAAAACCTGCTTCCAATGGTGAGGTTAACAAGAAGTATTAAACAAATTATAAATGTAAAGTATTCGGAACGAAATCATGGTCGCGAGCAGGACAAGCTGGCGTTCCTTCGCCGACTACAGCGCATCGGCGATGGCTTGGGCCAAGGTCCCCGTATCCGCCTGACCACCCAAATCAGGGGTTCGGACGGAGCCATCGGCCAAAACGGCCGCGATAGCATCTTCTATATTGCGGGCCGCAGCGCCCTCGCCCAGGTGCTCCAGCATCATGGCGCCGGTCCAGATCTGCGCAATGGGATTGGCGATAGCCTTACCCGCGATATCGGGGGCCGAGCCGTGCACCGGTTCGAACATGGAGGGATGCCCGCCGGCGGGATTCAAGTTCGCGGCGGGGGCTAGCCCCATGCCGCCAACCACCGCGGCGCCCAGATCAGAAAGTATATCGCCAAACAGATTTGAGCCGACTACCACATCGAACCAGTCGGGATGCTGGACGAAATGCGCCGATAGGATATCAATGTGAAACTGGTCGGTTTCGATATCGGGATAGTCCGCCGCCATGGCCTCGAACCGTTCGTCCCAGTACGGCATGGTATGGATAATGCCGTTGGATTTGGTGGCGGAGGTAACCCGGCCCTGTCTGCCGCGCTCGGCCGCGCGCTTGGTTGCCAGCTCGAACGCATGTCGGAGGATACGGTCCACCCCATAACGAGTGAACACCGCCTCCTGGATCACGGTTTCCCGTTCGGTGCCTTCATAGATGCGCCCGCCCATCTGGGAATATTCGCCCTCGGCGTTCTCACGCACGATGACCATATCGATGTCGCCCGGTCCACGCCCGGCCAGTGGGCTCACCACGCCCTCAAACAGCTTTAACGGCCGTACGTTGGCATATTGATCAAAGGCCCGGCGGATCGGAATTAACAAGCCCCACAGCGAAATATGATCGGCCACGCCGGGATAGCCCACGGCGCCTAGGAAAATACCGTCGAAGGCAGCCAGTTGCTCCGTGGCGTCTTCAGGCATCATCGTCCCGAGCTTGGTATAACGCTCGCAACTCCAATCGAACTCGGTCCAATCAAAGGTAAACCCGAATTTCGTCCCGACCTTTTCCAATACTGCAGCCGCCGCCGGCACCACTTCATGGCCGATGCCGTCACCGGGGATCAATGCAATTGAATAGTTCTTTTTGCTCACGGGCCGCTCCAGGTTCCAAGGGGTTGAAGGAGCTAGTGTAACGGTTTCGCCGCGGCGGCAACAGTGAATAGGGGCCCAAACCCCGCTATTATCTTATTCGGGAGGTATTATATGGACAGCGACGGCGACGGTGCGGTGGCGCTGTAAGACGGCGCCATGTTGATCAGAAACTGATGCAGCTCGACAATGGAATCCTGACCCAATTGCAAGAACTGCGGGATCAGATCAAGGGCATTATCGCTGTAACCTGCTTTGCACAAGGTCTCGATAACGTGGGCGGTCTCCTGCGCCTTGGTCGCGCCGAATTGGCCCAGGGCACCGTTCAGGGCCTGGGTCTGACGCCGCAACACCTCGATTTCATGATTTTCGGCGGCCCGGGTAATGATTTTACGGTGTTCAACGAAATCTTTCGCCAGGGTATCGAACAGATTGGCAACCGTATCCCAGCCCACCATTGAGGCGAATTCAACCAGAACACTTGAATCGACGATAGGAACCGGCACGGCCTTGACCGCCAATCCTGAATCGGAATTCGCAACGGCCTCCGGAGCGGCCCCAGGAGCGGCCCTTTCCTTTTTCGACACATCCGCGCGCACCAGGCTTTCCGCCATGGCCCGCAACAGATCCGGCAGGATGATCGGCTTGGTCAGATAGTCATCCATCCCGGCCGCCAGGCACTCATCCTTTTGCTCCAGGGAAGCATCTGCGGTCAGGGCAATTATCGGGATATCGCCTTCGGGTCGCGGCAGTGCGCGAATGCGGCGCGTCGCTGTTTTGCCGTCCATCACCGGCATATGTACGTCCATCAGGATCACATCGTAATGTCCGCGCAGCACCGCCGAGACGGCTTCCTGCCCATTGTTGGCGATGCTGATACGATGCCCCATATCGCCCAGCATGACACTGATGACCTTCTGGTTGAGGCCGTAGTCTTCAGCGACCAGAACATGCAGAGGGGGCAAATCGACCTCTTTGCCGGACCCGCCCGCAGCCTCTTCGTTATCTTTAGTTAGAGTATCCAAACTTACAACCGTCCCGCCCGGTGTCCCGGTAGCGCCCTGAGATTGGTCTTCAGTGAAGTCCTCATGTTCCGTCATTTGTACTCAATTCCCGTCGTCCCGCCATGAGCGTGAAAGCTTGTCGCCGGCCGACCATCATCATTTGGCGCACCTCTTTCCCGCAGCACAGACTGATGATGAAGGATTTAGGTAAAAAATTTACAAATATTTGCCGCCAAATTTATTAAAATGGCTCGGAAATATGAAATATTTAGGATTTCCCAAGGGCCTTGGCCATTCTTCGCACGCTTTGGGGTCTTCGGAGTTGTCAATCCAGGTCGTGAGAGCAACCAGGACGCTCTCGACCATGGTGGTGGCAAAGTAGATTCCGGTCAATCGATTGCGCGAAGTGGTGACGTCGGCGGCATTGCCGTGTAAGCAGGGCCCATGAGGAGATATTTTCCATGCAGCCTACCTATGTCGTCACCGATATCGAAGCCGATGGACCAAATCCCGGTAAGAACTCCATGCTTTCCTTCGCCTCCGTGGCGATCACCCAGGAGGGGCAGGAGCTCGACACGTTCGAGGCCGTGCTAGCACCATTGCCCGATGCCGTGACCGACGCCGGCACCATCGCCTGGTTCGAAAGGCATCCGGAGGCCTATGCCGCCGCCACGGAAAATCCACGCTCCGCCGAAATGGTCATCAATGAATTTGTCGCCTGGGTCCTCGCGCTGCCGGGTCGGCCGGTGTTTGCCGCCCATCCCATCGCCTTCGATGGCATCTGGATTAATTATTATTTGCGCAGGTTCGCGGGCCGGAAACTGACACAAGCGCCCCGGGACGACAGTCCTTTGTTCTATTCCAGCGGGATTTGCATTCGCTCCCTTGCCTCGGCCTATCTGGGTTGGCCCATTTGGGAGTGTTTTCCCGGGCGCTACCCGGCCGAATGGCTGGGCAACAATGACCACAGCCATCGCGCCATTGATGACGCGCGCGGCTATGGCAATCTTCTCGCTAAGTTGCTGGCGGAATTGAAGGGTGGAAATTCGTTGTAGACGGGGACTGCAGCACGTCTTTTGGGGAGACAAGCATGACAACCAACAATATTGGCAAAAAGGCCCGGGCCGTCGGCATCAACCATATCGCGCTTGAGGTTGGCGATATCGACCAAGCGCTGGAATTTTATGGCGGCTTCATCGATTTTGAACTTCACAGCCGAAACGAAACCGCCGCCTTCATATACTTCGGCGATCAGTTTGTTAATTTTTGTCTGGGCCGCAATCAAGGCCCCGACGAGCGCCGACATTTTGGCATTGCCGTCGACGACAAAATTTTGGCCCGCCGCGCCCTGGAAGACATGGGTATTACCTTCCTGGACGGCCGATTTATGGATTTCCTCGATCCCTGGGGCAACCGGGTCGAGATCACCACCTATGTGAACATTCAGTTCTCGAAGGCCGATCACGTGCTGAAAGGCATGGGGCTTTCCCATCTGAGCAAAACCGAAGACGCCCTGGCGGAACTCAGAAAAAAGAACATGGCGCCGTAACGTAAGGGCCGTGAACTAGTTTACCGAACGCAATTCCAGCTTGGCGATCGCCTCGCGATGCACCTCGTCGGGGCCATCACCGATGCGCAGGTAACGCGCTTCGGAATACATATGAGCCAGGCCAAAGTCATTGGAGACGCCGCCGCCGCCATGGATTTGGATGGCCCGATCGATGACACCGGCCGCCATCAGAGGCACCACCACCTTGATCATGGCGATTTGTTTGCGAGCGGCCTTGTTGCCTTCCTGATCCATTTTCCATGCGGCATGCAGCACCAACAGGCGGGCCTGGTCGATCTCGCAGCGGGAATTGGCGATATCGGCGCGTACGGTGTCACGCTCGGCAAGGGATTTACCGAAGGCCACCCGCGCCTTGGCCCGGCGCATCATGGCCTCCAACGCCCGCTCCGCCTTGCCGATCAGACGCATGCAGTGATGGATACGCCCTGGGCCAAGCCTGCCTTGGGCGATTTCAAAGCCGCGGCCCTCGCCCAGCAGCATATTGCCGGCCGGCACCCGCACATCCTTGAAGACCACCTCGCCATGGCCGTGGGGGGCATGTTCGTAGCCGAATACGGGCAGCATGCGCACCACCTCCAGCCCCGGCGTGTTGACGGGCACCAGGATCATCGACTGCTGTTTGTGGCGTTCGGCATTTGGATCGTTCTTGCCCATGACGATGGCGACCTCGCAGGCCGGATGACCGATCCCGCTGCTCCACCATTTGCGCCCGTTGATGACATATTCATCACCGTCCCGGTCGATCGAGGTTTCGATATTCGTGGCATCGGATGAGGCGACATTGGGCTCGGTCATGCAAAAGACGGATCGCGTCTCGCCGTTCAACAATGGCGTCAGCCAACGTTCCTGCTGCGCCTCGTTGCCGAACTGGGCCAGCACTTCCATATTCCCCACGTCCGGGGCAGCGCAATTGAAGACCTCCGGCGCCATGTTGGATCGTCCCAGGATTTCCATGATCGGAGCGAATTCGAAATTCGACAGGCCCGGACCGAACCGATCATCGTGGATAAACATGTTCCACAGGCCCTCGGCCTTGGCCTTGGCTTTTAATTCCTGCAGGATGGGGGGAAAGCCGTTCCATTGGGTTTCAGGCGCGGCGGTTTGGGCCTCGTATGTTTCTTCCGCCGGATAGACATGGCGGTCCATGAAGGCCTGCACGCGTTCCAGATAATCCTTGCTGCGGTCGGTAAACTCGAACATTTGCTCTCTCCCAGGTATGATTAGGGCCAGTATAGACGAAGTATGAGAGGAACGTCATGACCGGGTTTGATCATGAGGTTTTGCGGGCGGAAATTTCGGATTTCGCGCAGAAAAATATAGCGACGCGGGACGGCTTGAGCCAGCAGCACGAATTCCCCGCCGACCTTTGGACGGCAATGGCCGACGCCGGCCTGATGGCCATCGCCCTGCCGGAAGAATTCGGCGGCCGGGGCGGCGATTATCGCGCCATGGCCATAACCCTGGAAACGCTGGCGGATGCCGGCGGCTGCCAGGGCGTGGCCATTTCGTGGATGTCCCAGGCATTGAATGGCCGCCTGCATATTCTTGGCCAAGGCACTGACGCGCAGAAGAAACTTTACCTGCCCGGCATGGCGGCGGGCCGGCATACGGTCTGCATGGCGATCTCTGAACCCGGCGCCGGCGCCCATCCGAAGAAACTGTCGACCCGCGCGTTAGCTGATGGCGACGACGTCATTCTAAACGGTGAAAAGGCCTATCTGACCAATGGCCCGCTGGCGGATTTATTCCTGGTCCTGGCGATCACTGACGAAATCGACGGCCGGCGTCAGTTCACCTCGTTCCTGGTGCCGAAAGCCGCCGACGGGGTCGCGATCACGGACGGCGTGGAAATCGACTTCATGCGCCCCTCTCCCCACTGCGGCCTGAAACTGACAAATTGCCGAATTCCGGCGGCGAACCGACTAGGTGCCCTGGGGGATGCGTTCAACGCCATATCCTTGCCCATGCGCCGGGTCGAGGATGCCCTGTCGGCGGCGAAAACGGCCGGCGCCATGCGCCACCGCTTTCGCCTGCTGTGCCAGGCAGCGGCCAGGCGAGAGGTAACCGAGGATATGGAACTGGCCCTGGGCAAGCTGGCCGCCATGCCCGAGGCGCTGTCGGCCATGGCCTGGCGGGCGGCGGAATTGCTGGATAGCGGCCGCGATGACATCGACGACACCCTGTCATCCCTGGCTGCGGCAGCGCGGCAAAGTGGTAAATATGTGGAGCGGGAGGTTGAGGCATTCATCAACACGTGGGATATAGAGGTCTCGGATGCTCTGGCGACCGCCAATCGGGATCTGGTGAAGTCTCAAGGCATCGCGGCCTACGCACGGGACCTTCAGGCACGAAAGCGCGGCCAGGCTCATTTGAAAGCAGTTTGAAGAGCAGTTTAAATAGTTTTTGTCAGTTAGTTCTTGTCAGTGAAAAGAGACCCATGACCGATCCAAACGCCGCCAAATTCGAAAATGTGGACACAATTGTCGCCGGTCTGGGCGAACAGGGCTACATCACCTCGCAACAAATCGCCACGGCGATCTTCATCGCGGAAAACCTGACCAAGCCGATTTTGGTGGAAGGCTCCGCCGGCGTCGGCAAGACCGAGCTGGCCCTGGCCTCCGCCGCCTGGCTGGGCCTGCCGCTAATCCGCATGCAATGCTACGAGGGGCTGGATGAATCCAAGGCGCTGTATGAATGGAAATACGGCAAACAACTGCTCTACACCCAGATCCTGAAGGACAAGATGGGTGACGTGCTGGGCGATACGCCAACCCTGGAAGGCGCCATGGAAAAGCTGCATGGTTTCGGGGACATGTTCTTCTCGGAAGAATTTCTTGAGCCGCGGCCATTGTTGAAAGCCCTGCGTCAGGAACGCGGCGCGGTCCTGTTGATCGACGAAATCGACAAATCGGACGAGGAGTTCGAGGCCTTCCTGCTGGAAATCCTCTCGGCCTTCCAGGTCACCATCCCGGAAATCGGCACCATCACCTCGACCGTACCGCCATTGGTATTCCTGACCTCCAATAACATGCGGGAAATGGGCGATGCCTTGAAACGACGCTGCCTGCATCTCTATATCCCCCTGCCCGATGCCAAGTTGGAAGAACGGATCGTTGCCGCGCGGGTCCCGAACATCGAGGAAAAGCTGCGCCGCAAGCTGGTTGCCTTCGTACAGATGCTCCGCGAACAGGACCTAAAAAAGCTGCCTTCTATTTCGGAAACACTGGATTGGGCCCGGGTGCTGCTTTTGCTGCATGCCGATGATCTGACGCCCGCTCTGGTCCACGACACCTTGAATGTATTGTTGAAATTCGAACAGGACATCCACGCCGTGCGGCCGCAAATCGCCGAGATCACCCGCAAGGCCCGGCAGTATGGCGACCGGGGCTATGTGACACCCAATGCAACGACCTCTTGAAAACTTCCTCCGCGCGCTGCGCGCTGCCGATATCCGTGTATCGCCGGCGGAAAGCATAGATGCCCATCAAACCGTGGAGTTGGTGGGCTATAGCGATCGGCAGTTCTTTAAGGACGCCCTCTGTGTCGCCTTGGCCAAGACACCGGAAGAGGTCGCCAGTTTCGACGATGTCTTCGAGATGTTTTTCCAACGGGATGAATTTGACACCAATGACGAGGGGGAGGATGGCGAAAGCAGCCAACCGCCCGAAAGCGCCGAAGGCGATGAAGCCTTCGCCGAGCAAATGGAAAATGTCCCCCTGGCCGAGATGATCCTGGATGCCGATGGCAACGAGCTATCGGCGGCCATGGAGCAGTCAGCCAACCGGGTCGGCGCCACCGAAATCCGGTTTTTTACCCAGCGAGGCTATTTCACCCGGCGCATTCTGGACGACATGGGCCTGCGGGATCTGGAACGGCTAATCGCCCAGTTGCGGCGCAGCGGCGAGGGTGACGATGACGAGACTGGCGCGTCAGATCTGGCCAACCGGCTGGAACAGGGCCGGCGTTACCTGCTGGACGAGACCCGGGCCTATGTGGAGCGGCAATACGAGCTTTACGCCCGCGCCAATGGCGAGAACCTGCGCGAAGAGTTCCTCATGGAAACCAAGATGTCGAACCTGGAGCACCGGGATTTCGACCGCATGCACAAAATCGTCCGCCGCATGGCCAAGAAACTGGCCACCCGCTATGCCCGTCAACGCCGGCACACCAAGCGGGGCCAGCTGGATATCCGCCGCACCATGCGGCACAACATGCCTCATGACGGCATTCCGTTTCATGTGTTCTGGAAACAGACAAAAATCGAACGGCCCAAGATCGTTGTCATATGCGACGTTTCCAAATCCGTTGCCGCCGCCGCCCGTTTCCTGCTGCTGTTCCTCTATTCCCTGCACGAGGTGATCGCGCAACTGGAAGCCTTCGCCTTCTCCGATCGATTGATCAGCGTCGGCGACATCCTGAATAATAATGATGTGGAACAGGCGATCCCCGAGATCATGAACGCCATCGGCTTCCGCTCTACCGACTACGGCCAGGCCCTCGACGATTATGAAGAGGGCTTCATGGACGACCTGGATCGCAATACGACCATAATCATTCTGGGCGATGGCCGTTCCAACTTCACCGATCCCCGCATCGACATCATGCGCCGCATGCACGACCGATCACGCAGTGTCATCTGGCTGAACCCGGAACCGGAAACCTTCTGGGGCACCGGTGACAGCGAAATGCCCCGCTATCGCCCCTTCTGTCACGTGGCCAAGACATGCAGTACCGTGATGCATCTGGAACGGGTGATCGACGATATTCTAAAAAGCTACGCGCGGTCCTGATCATCACAAGGGGACAATGGGCAAATGGGCGTCGAGGTACGGAAACTCAGCGATAGACTTGGTGCGGAAGTTGTCGGACTGGATCCGAGCCAACCCCTCGAAGAATCCGAATTCGATGACGTCGCGAACGCATTCAGGGAACATTTGGTCTTAGTATTCAGGGATCAGCCCTTGGAAGCAGAACAGTTTTCAGACTTCGCTCGAAATTTCGGGGAACTGCAGCCCCATGTCACCAAACGCTATCGCCACCCCGAGCATCCTGAAATCGTCTATATGACCAACGTGAATGCCGACGGCAGCTATGACAAGGCAGGTGCGGAACGTGGTGCGCTGGCCTGGCATTCGGACCTGGCATATGACGCGGTACCGGCAAAATGCACATTGCTTCACCCCCTCGCCCTGCCCGATCGCGGCGGCAACACGAAATTCGCCAATATGTATCTGGCCTATGAGACCATGCCCCCTGCGCTTCGGAATAGGATTGATGGCCTTGAGGCAGAATTCCGCTATGGCGGCCGTCACGGCTGGAGTGTCGAGGTGCTGGACGAGGCGGACAAATCGGTGCCCAACGTGGTGCACCCCGTGGTGCGGACCCATCCCGAAACCGGGCGCAAATCGGTCTACGTCAATCCCTATCATACGGTCGCTGTCGTCGGCATGGCGCGGACGGACAGCGATGAACTGCTTGATGAGATTTTCGAGTGGGGTTCGCGACCCGAATTTCAATGGGAGCATGCCTGGCAACTGGGCGATACCCTGGTTTGGGAGAACCGCTGTGCCTGGCATCGCGGCCCGCGGGATTACCCTACCGATCAGCGCCGTATCTTCCTGCGCACAACGGTACGGGGCACCGTCACCAGTCTCTAGAAGCTGCTTATTGATTGACTGCGATAGCGTCCAGTTCGGCTTCCGGCAGTACCTGGTTACGGCCGGCATCCTTGGCCCTGTAGAGCGCCGCATCGCTACGTTCGATAAGATCGTCCAAGGCTTCACCAGGACGGTAAAGCGCCACACCAGCGGATATTGTGACCTTTGCGAAAACCTCACCTGAACTTTTTCGGATAATCCGCCGCTGCGCCACCGATTTGCGGATATCGTCTGCAACCTTGAAGGCATTTCTCAGATCGGCGCCGGACAGGATGATCGCGAACTCCTCGCCGCCATAACGGGCAACGACGTCGCGGCCCTTGACACTATCCTTCAATGTACTGGCAACCAGGCGCAAAACATGATCGCCAACCAGATGGCCATGATTGTCGTTGAAGGCCTTGAAATGGTCCACATCGAACATCAACAGGGCGACGGCTCCGCCTTCCCGTTCCGACTTCTCGGTCATCTCACGCAACTTGATATCGAAAAATTTGCGATTGCCGATACCGGTTAGGGCATCTGTCGTGGCTTCATGCTGAACCTTTTCCAGATTACCGCGCAACTCTTCGATTTTACCGGACGATTGTGCCAACTGACTGCGGAGCAAATTGTTCTGCTCCTGCATTTCCTGGGTTTGCCGTACCATTTGCGCAATCAGGGCCTGCGCTTCCTTGCCACCATCGGCCAGGATCTTGTCGCTGAATGCGGACAGCGCATCGCTGTAGGCAGCTGCGTCAACATTGGCCGATTGCAACACATCCTCAATCTGTCCAACAGATTCGACGATCTCTTCGCTGGCGGCGATAACATGGCCCGAGGGATCAAACTCTTCCGAATTCTCGTTACCCGGTACCTGCTGGACCATGTCAACGTGGTCTCCAGATGTCATGTTTGGCCTCTGTTCCCTGTCGTCTTCCGCCGTGCCTGCCTTTCGGCTTATCCATTTATGAGGATAAGAAGCTAATTTCACGTTAACAGGATTATTACAAATGAAACTAATCGCCGCTTATTGACCAATCCAAAAGGCCCCGCATTGACAACTCGGCGATCTGCAGGCCGCGTTCGACGACCTGGTTTTCCCAATCCCGATCATCACGGCGAAAGGCCTCGCGGAAGGCCGATTTAACCGCCCCGCCGTCACGCCCAGCGCCGTGCCACCAAAAGGCGTGTTCGTCCCGCAACGCGGCAAGGACGTCGTCAAACACCAAGGTGCCGAATTCAAGCGTCAGGCAAATTACCTGGGAGGGCGCCAGGGCCTCCATGGCGCCGTGGCCGGTTTTGCCGTGGTTGATCTTGGCGGCGGCGGCGGTCATATCCTTGCCCCACCATTGCCGGGCCAGATCGTATTCAGGCGTTTCCTTGCGGTGGTAGCACATGGGGCTGCCATAGCCCGATGGCCCAAGGCCCGTGTGGATATCCACATAAGCCGCCAGCTTCACGTTCGGCAGCAGTTCCGGAAGATATTCCCGCAGGGCGCGGTTCGACCAGACCGGTACCCGGCCGCCATAAAACATGCCCTCCGGCGCATCATACTGTCCGCCAATCGCGCGCATGACGTTGAATTGACCCATTTCCTTTTTCAGGCGGACCAGTTCCTTGTCAGCCGCCTCCCGTGCCGGCCCGTCAAGGGCGGTGGCCGCCATGGCCTCGCCGATTTTCGCATAACCTTCGTTATGGGGATGTTCGTCCTCGTGATCGATGAAGTTGCGGTTCAGGTCCACGTTGTTTTCATTGACCCGGCGCAGATGGGCAAAGCCGAAGGCATTCAATCCATGCACCAGTACTACGGCCAAATTGTCCGGCAGTTTTGGGGCGGCAGCCAGCCAGGCGCATTGAATGGCGGAACCGGCGAACCCCTCCGCCCCATGGGTGCCCGAGACCATGATCAGAGCATGCTCCGCATCTTCCGGGCCGAGGCGGAGAAAATCCGTACTCAGCGCCAGACCGTCGGGTCCCGGCGTGGGATTATGGGCACGCCGCAACGTGCCCTTGGAAGCCTTCGCGAGTTCAAGGAAATACTCCCGGCAGGCGGCATAGTCGGGGCGGAAATTGCTCAACTGTCCGCCAAGCCCCGAATAGTCGCCCGCGCGATTTCCAGGCCCCGCTCCCAGACATCCTTGTTCCACGCGCTATCCTCGCCATAAAAGGCGGCACGGACATCCCGTTTGATGCTCTGGCCATCCGGCGAAGCCACATCGCCGCGCAGATACAACCAATTATCGGCGCGCAGGGCCTGCAGCACCTGATCCGACGGCAAGGTGCCGAATTCTATGGCAATGGTTGTGCTTTCGGTATTTTGCAACATGGCATGATAGCCGACCTCGATCGTACCCTGAACATCGGCCGAGACACTGTCGCCCGAGGCCGGCGTCGCGACTTCGTCGCCATACCAGGCAACCGTCCGCAGATGCTCCGCCCCGCCCGGCACATCAACCGAAATCAGCTCGCCATGCCCCCGCGGCCCCAGACCGGTATGAAAATCGATCAAGGCGACATGGCTGCGCTGCATCAGATGCTCGCCCGCCAGGGCCTCAATTGTCCGCCGGGACCAGGACGGCGCCTGCCCGCCAAAAAACAAACCGTCCGCGTGGTGGTGCTGGCCGATACTCACGGCCGCCTGGAAGGCGAACATACCGTTCTTCTCGATATAGGTTTCGATGGCCGCATCGGCGGCCTGCCGCGCCGGGCCATCCCAGTCATCGGGCACCAGCCAGGGGTGTACCTCTTCATAAGCCGGGTTATCGGGCAAAGGCGCCGAGAAATCGATAAAATTGCGGTTCAAATCGATATTTTCTTCCGTCACGCGACGTTCATGGGCAAAGCCATGGGGATTATGGGCATGCACATGCATGACGGCCAGACCAGGGGGCAGTTCATTGTGCAGACCGCTTTCCAGAAACCCGATCTGACAGCCCGAACCGCAGAACCCTTCAACCCCATGGGTGGCGGATGAAGCCACCACGACCCGCTCGGCATCGGCCGGGCCCAGATAGGCCAGATCCATGGCCAGATCGCCTCCGTCGGGACCCTTCAGGGGGTGGTCATAGGATTGCACCATGGCCCCCGCCGTCTTTGCCGCCGCCAGGAATTTAGACCTCGCCTCGCCATAACTGGCGGAAAACCAATCATCGATTGCCATTACCCTACCCCTAAAAATAAACAGGGCGGGG
>JABIRL010000333.1 GCA_018667855.1 Rhodospirillaceae bacterium | reverse complement strand
GCGTGGCGCGGCCGCCGTCATCATCGTCATCATTGTCGCGATGATCGCGGTCGGCGGCACATGGTGGTGGCAGCAGCGACCGGATTTCGAGCCGGCGGACCAGGCGAGGTTCGCCTACAAGCTGCCGGACAAACCCTCCATCGCGGTATTGCCGTTCGATAATATGAGCGGCGATCCCAAGCAGGACTATATCGGCGACGGCCTGACCGAGAACATCATCGCCGCGCTGGCCACATCGCCGGATCTTTTCGTGATCGCTCGCAATTCCAGTTTCATCTTCAAGGGCAAGGCCACGAAGGTGCAGGAAGTGGCGGAGCAGCTGGGTGTTCGATTTGTGCTGGAGGGCAGTATCCAGCGGTCCGGCGATAAGTTGCGGGTCATCGCCCAACTTGTTGATGCCATTGACGGTAAGCATATATGGACCGGCAGCTATGACCGGGAGTTGAAGGACCTGTTTGCGTTGTATGACGGCATCACCCGGGATATCGCGGTCGAAATGCATATCAATTTGACTGCCGGTAAGCAGGGGCGATTTTGGATCAATGCGGCCGGCGCCGCGGAAAGTTATCGCCTGGGCGTGTTGGGCCGATCCCTCCTCAATACTTCAACCGTCGCCGGACTGAAGGAAGCCGAGACCCTGTTCATGGAAGCCTACAGCCGGAAGCCCGGTAGCGCCTTGGTAAATCTCTTTGTCGGGGCGGTGCATTATCAAAAGGTCTTCATCGGGATCTCGAAAGACCCGCTGTCGGATCTGGCCCAGTCGCGGACGTTCGTCGAAAAGTCACTTTCGATCACGGAAAGCGCCCACGCCCTTAGCTATCTCGCGATGCTGGAATTGCTTGCCAGAAACCATGATCTGGCCATTGGCCATGCTGATCGAGCGGTCGAGCTTGACCCTTCGAGTTCGGATGCCCTTGCAGCGGCTGGCATGGTCAAATCCAACAGCGGGGAAATCCATGAGGGGATTGAGCTGTTGCGGCGCGCCATGCGACTGCAGCCATACCACCCGTCCTGGTTCCCGCTGATGCTCGGGTGGGCTCAATTGCAGCTTGGGGAAAACGATGCGGCGGGAAAAATGTTTGATGCTGTCATTGCTTCCGCGAATGTCGATGGGATTGTCTTTCGCATGGCGCTCGCCTCGCGCGCGGTCATCGCCGTCTTCGAGGGCAATATGGATCTTGCGCATCAATATCTGGAGAAAGTGCTGGAAAAACATCCAAGCACCAATCTTTATGAGGCAAACATTCGATTGTATTTCATGAAAGATCGGGATTTCGCACAACGCTATATTGCCGCGTTGCGCCAGGCGGGTCTGCAGGAATATTGATCCCATGGCTCCAATGAATGATCGCGGTCTCCGCCGCCGGCATGGTCAGGGCAGTTTCCGGACCTATATTCTCATGGTCTTGTGAAATGGGCAGGAAACTTGATGGCAGCCACGATACGAACGATTGAGGCGTCAAAGACGGAAGATAAAATCGCGCCTTCCGAAGGAACCGCGAGTCGCTTCAACGGCCTCATGCCGTGGATCACCATTTGTGCCGTCGCCTTGGGTCTGCTTACCACCGGCGTGACCTCCTGGGTCATTTATGATGAGGAGGAAAAGGTCATCCTGAAGGAGTTCGAGGCGGAAGTTGGAGAACGGATCGACGTGCTCGAACGGGAGTTGAAGCTAAATATTCAATCCCTGAACCAGCTTAAGATCCTGTTCGACCACGGCGGTGATGTGTCATCGGCGGATTTTACTCTGGTGGCACGACATATCCTGGTTCGTCACGTGGGCATCCAGGCCCTGGAATGGATCCCCAGTGTTCCCAAGGACAAACGGGCGGAATTCGAGACGCTGCGGCAAATGGAATTTCCCAATTTCAAATTCACGGAACGGCTCAAACAAGGCGTCATGACGGCGGCAAAGGAACGGAAGGTCCATTATCCGGTCTACTATGTGGAGCCGTTGTCGGCCAACGAAACCGCTTTCGGTTTCGACCTTGCCTCGAGCGCGGAACGGCTCAAGACTCTGACGGAATCGAGGGACAGGAATGTCACCCTGGCCTCGGGCGGCATCACTTTGGTGCAGGAAAACGCCAGCCAAAAGGCGTTCCTGGTGTTTTTGCCCCTCTATGACGGCGCCCTCGTCACGGTCGAGGACCGTCGCGCCAAACATCGGGGTTTCGTCCTTGGCGTCTTCCGGGTTGAGGACATATTCCGCGCCTCGGTGCTGCAAAGACCATTGGAGTTCGTCAACTTCGTGATCTCGGACGAGACCGACGGCAAGGGCGATATATTGTTGAATATGGGAGCCGATCCAAAGGGTGAAACCTTCGCGGAAGATAAGATATTCCGCCGAACCCTGAATGAAATTGGCGGCCGCCGCTGGCGGGTCAGCGCCTACGCGAGCGAGGCATACCTGGCGCAGCGGCGTACCTTCCTGCCGGTCGCGATATTCGCGATGGGCTTGGTATTCCTTGCTTTCGTGACCTCGATCATCGTTCTGGTGTCCCGGCGGGCGATGGTAACAGCAAGACTGGTGCAGGAGCGAACCAGCGAATTGCAGGTTGCCAACGAAGAGTTGAAGAAACTATCACTATCTGATGGGCTTACCGGCATAGCCAATCGGTTGAATTTCGACGAGACATTGGACACGGAATGGCGCCGCGCCATGCGGGGCGAGGACCCAATCGCCATCATTCTCATCGATATCGATCATTTCAAACAGTTCAACGACAACTACGGCCATCAGGCCGGCGACCGCTGTCTTCGCGCCGTTGCGGGCGCTCTCGCCGGCGTCGTCCTGCGACCGGGCGATTTGGTCGCCCGCTACGGCGGCGAGGAATTCGTCGTCATTCTGACCAAAGCCTCGGACGGCGCCCTGCAGGTGGCGGAACGTTTCCGCCGCGCGGTGGAAGATCTGCAAATTCCGCATGGGTTCTCGGGGGCCAGTCAATTCGTCACGGTCAGCCTCGGGGTCGCCTACCAGGTGCCGACAAAAAACGCCTGGCCGCAGGAATTGACGTCCCTGGCCGACAAGGCGCTCTATCGGGCCAAGGAAGAAGGCCGAAATCGCGTGGTGTGCGATTCATCTTGAAATATTGCCCTGGCCACCATGGTTTTCGGCGTCGGCTTTTCAAGACTGAGATGCAGCAGCATGAAACGTTTTACTTCACGCTCATTGAGCCGGCTATCCGCACAGTTCGATAACCCTGAATTCCAACTGAGTGACGGCGTCGGCGGCGTCAACGACCGCATTATCCTTCAACCGGCATTGCCGATCCGCCTCGCGATAGGCGCCCCAGGCCGCCGCCGCGGCGGCGATGGTGAGCACGAAATGCAAGGCAGCGGCCGCCGCCGCTTCCAGGCCGGGCGCGATGGTCATCGCCAACCCCGATAACGCCGCCAACGCGGTCAGTGCAATCGCCGCCCCCAATAGGGTGGCGACGGCCAGCCAGCAGACAATTTGCGGCGCCCGCAGACTTCTCAGATGCTCCCGGGCTTCATCCAGACGGCTCTGCGCGTCCGCGCAATCGGACGCATCGGTGCTGGGCGGCGGGTCCGGATCGGGAATAAACCAAAATACCGCATGTACGACGGCGCCGCCGGCCACGACGGCCAGGGTCACCGCGACGAAGACCGTCGTGCCGAGAACATCACCCTCCATGTCAGCCGCCTCCACCGTTGTTGAGGGCGGCCAGAAGCAGAATATAGGCCCAGCCGAGTGATACACCTGCGATGCCGCATGCAGCGAACGGCCCGGATATCCGTTGCGCGGCTAAACGAATTTCCGCGTCACGGGCCAGGACCCTGCCTTCCTCGGGAATAACGCTGGGCAGGGGGTCTGGCTCGGGGGCCGGCTCGCCCGGCAGATTGAGGAGACAAACAAACAGCGCCATCGCGGCGGCAAACGCCCCGAAAGAAAAGGAAACACCCAGAAAAATGGCCAATATGGAGCCTAGTGTTAAACCCCCGTCCGCTAAAAACCCTCCTGACAGTATCGCCAGCCAAAGACCCGCGACGAGAACGGCAAATACTGAACCTCCCACTGCGACACCCGCCATTAGTGCCCAAGTAACGCAACCGGACGAAGTCTTCGGCATATTTTCCATTTCAAGCCCCCATTTATTTGTCAATTATTCCCAAAGCTGGTTGGTTCTTACCGCATCGTTTGAAAAATGAATGATTTTACATAACATTAATGCTACTCCGCCGATGAACTCTTGCGCAAATTAAATCACATTGAGTTTTATTGCCCCGCGATGCCCTTTACGGGGTCGGCGGCGGTCCTAGCGCATGTTGCGTTCAATTGAATCCAATTGACCGAGGGTTACTCTCATTCACATCGGAATGGGCTCGCGTCCGGTGACCTGATCCCCATGACCCGCAAGACCTCGCTTGCGAAAGGCACGGAAATAACGCCGGGCGTCTATAGCTAAAGGGGCCCTATCAGACGGCCGTCGGTTTCTGACCGATCACCTTTCGATTGGCGTTGACGCCGCGCAGGAATTCGATGCCGTCGGCGGCGATGGCGTCGCCGACCATGAAGTCAGCCTCGCCGGCCAGTTCTTTCATATCGACCCAGGCGGCATAGACGTGGCGGGTCCGGTCCGTGATGATGCCGGCGTTCAACAGCGTCTTGACCAGGACCCGGAAGATGGATGTGCCGGTCTTCAGTGAATTGCGCCGCTCGTTCTCGCCAAATACCTCGCGGCAGGCGTCACGGACCCATTCCCAATCCAGGCCGAACTGTTCATAGATGTAGTGGCGCTGGCGAATATTGGCCAGGTTGAACAGGAGGATCTCAAAACATTGCGCGGCCCAGTCCTCGACCGTTTCATGTTCCGCCGGGGTCAGGGAGGGAATGGTCTTGTCGGCCCAGATCTTGCCGAATTTGTGATGAAAGGCTTCGTCCGTCATGACCAGCTGGGTCAATCGTTTCAGAACCGGATCGTTTGTGTGGCGGTGCAGATTGGCGAAGGCGCCCATGGCCAGGCCTTCGATCAGCATCTGCATGCCCACCAGTTTCTTGTAGACCGTGGGCGTCAGCACCAGATCTTCCAGCAGATCGCCCAGGCATTCGCCCACGGGCAGGGGGCTGCCCCAGCGCTTCTCGATATAAATGGCATAGGCGGTGACGTGGCGGGCCTCTTCCCGGGCCTGGTTGGAGGCGTATTCCTGGGCGCCCTGGTCTTTCAGGATGTGGCACAGGCTGGCGCTCAAGGCCAAGGCGCCCTGTTCGCCATGCAGGATACCCGACAGGCCCCAGCGTTGAATTTCGTTGGAGAGGGCGATCTGCTGACCTTCGTCCAGCTTGTCGGCCACCGCTGAATTCAGCTCTATGATCTGCTCCCGCGGCATGATCATCTGGGTTTTCATATCGAAAGGCTGGTCGAAATCGATATAGGCCTTGTCCAGTGGGTCCCAGAAATGGTCATGGGTGGCCGAGATAATGCCGTCGAAGGCGTCCGAGCGGCCGGCATAGCGGTCGACCTCGATCATGGCGCGGAAATCGTCCCGCTCCACCGTGTTATAGGCGGCGTCATGGGTAATCTGTTCGGACATCTCGATACCTCCCCTGCATTTTGTTGCCGGGATATTATCGGCAGTTTACGTTTACGTAAACGTCAATTCTTAAAATGACATTGAATGGCTAGGCCGCGACGGGCGGGCGGCGGTGGGCCCAGGGGCGGGCTTGCTCCAACTGCCCTGCCAGGCGGAACAAGGTGCCCTCGGCCCCGAACCGGGCCATGAAATGCACCCCCACGGGCAGGTTGTCCGGGGTCCAATGCAGGGGCACGGACATGGCCGGCTGGCCGGTGCCGTTGGCCAGTGACGTAAAGCCCGAAAATTCGCCCAGATGAGAGAGGAATTCATCCCGCTTACCGCCGTCCCAGGCGAAATAGCCCAAGGGCACAGGCGGCTGCGCCAGGGTCGGCGTCAGGGTCAGATCGTAGGTTTTGAAAAAGCCGGCGACCTGGCGCGCGGTGCTTTGGATATCCTGAATGGCGCCCAGATAGGCGCCGGAGGAGCGGCGCTCGCCGCTAAGATACATTTGCCAGGTATTGGGCTCGAACAGCTCTTCTTGCGGCTCCAGGCCGTAACGTTCCGCCCATAGGCGAATGGCCCAGGCGGCGAAGCCTGTCCAGGCGGCGCCGAAGGCTTTCAGATAGCGCGTTTCGTCGAATTGCGGCTCGGCCCATTCCACATGATGGCCCAGATCCTCACACAGCTTGGCCGTATCCTCGACGGCGCGGCGGCATTCCGGATCGATGGCGGCGCCGGTCAGGGCCTTGGTCGAGATGGCGATGCGCAAGGCGCCGGGATCGCGGCCCACTTCGTCGGCAAAAGGGCGTTCGGGGGGCGGGGCCCAGTAGGGGTCGCCCAGGTCCGGGCCGGATGTGGCATCCAGCAGCCGGGCACTGTCCCGCACGCTGCGGGTTACCGCATGCTCGACCGCCAGGCCGCTGCCGGCATCACCATAGCCGGGGCCCAGGGGATTGCGGGCCCGGGTCGGTTTCAGGCCGAACAGGCCGCAACAGGCGGCGGGAATGCGGATCGATCCGCCGCCGTCATTGGCATGCGCCATGGCCACGATACCGGCGGCCACCGCTGCCGCCGAGCCACCCGATGAGCCGCCGGTGGTGCGGGACGTATCCCAGGGGTTGCAGCTGGGGCCGTGCAGGGCCGGTTCGGTTGTCGGCAGCAGGCCGAATTCCGGGGTGTTGGTCTTGCCCGCGATAATCAGTCCGGCGGCCTTCAGGCGGACCACCAATTCGCTGTCTTCCGTCGAGGCGCCTTGTCCGTCCAGGAAGCGGCTGCCTTCGGAAATGGCCACGCCGGCATATTCGGCGACCAGGTCCTTCAACAGAAAGGGTACGCCGGGGAACGGCGCATTTTCGTCGGCGACAGGCGAGCGGGCTGCCGCGCGGGCGATCTCGTCCATGGGGCGGATGACCGCGTTCAATTCCGGATTAAGCTTCTCGATGCGGGCAAGGGCGGCTTCCACCAATTCGCTTGGGCTGACCTCGCCCCGGCGCACCAGACCGGCCTGCTCGGTGGCATCGAGAAATGCCAGTGGGTCTTGGCGGTTATCTTCGCGCCTATCTTCGCTCGTATCTTCGTTCATGGGGAAACCCGCCTCATATGCAACAGCAATACGCTGGTCAGTGTAGACCAGGACGGGAACAGGTTGGAAGGTCGGAGAGGGGGCCGCGCGGGCCCCACCAGCAGCCTGCTGAATTAACGGCCGGCTTCGCGTTCGATTTTGTCGCGCTTGGCGAAATAGCCGCTGAACAGGAACATCATGCCGCCCATGAGGAGGAGCGTGGCCACCATCATCGCGATCAACAAAAACAACTCATGCATAATCAATCCTTTCCGCAACAGTCGTTAGGATTTACACCAACAATCGCCACGCGCCAAGACTTTCTTGTGCGGCGGTTGGATCAGAGACGCCGGCGGCCGACTATTGCCGCCGGGTTGCCGCACTGTTGTCGTTGGCCACACTGGCGGCCAGGTGGATCAAACGGTCCAGACCGCCGGCCCGCAGCAGGGCCACGGCACAGGCCCTGTCGTCGTCCTTGATGGGTTTTTCCAATAGTTCGTTACAACGTTCGCCGGTGATGCTGGCCCGGGGACCAATCGCCGGCGGCACGCCCTTGCCCCGGCTCAAGGCGCCTTTCAGCTCTTCCTCGCGGCGGCCGGCTTCCTGGCGATCCCGTTCGACCAACAGGTCGGGCAGGACGCCCCAGGCCTGAATGGTACGGCCCGAAGGGGTATAGTACAGCGCCGTGGTCAGGCGCAGCGCGCCCGAATCGCCCATGGAAAATATCGTCTGTACCGATCCCTTGCCGAACGAGCGGTTGCCGACGATGATCGCCCGGTCATTTTCCTTCAGGGCGCCGGCCACGATTTCCGCCGCCGAGGCCGTGCCCTCGTTGATCAGCACGACAATGGTCCGCCCCGCCGCCAGGTCATTGCCCCTGGCCCTGAAATGCTCGTTGTCCGCTTCCATGCGGCCGCGCACGGAAACAATTGTGCCCCGGTCCAGGAAGACGTCGGAAACCCGGATCGATTGCCGCAACAGGCCGCCGGGATTGTTGCGCAGATCAAGGATCAGGCCCAGGCTGTCGTCACCCAGGGATTTCTCGATGTTCGCCATGGCGGCCAGCAAGCCGGGTTCGGTGCGCTGGCTGAAGCCGGAGATGCGGATATAGCCATAGTCCTTTTCGACCGTATGGCGCACGGCGGGAACGCGGATCACATCGCGCACGATCAGCACCTCGAACGGCGCCTCGACCTCCCCGCGGACCACGGTCAGACGGATCGTCGTGCCGACCAGGCCGCGCATGCGGCCAACCGCCTCACGCAGGGTCATGCCCTTGATTGGCGTGCCGTCCACATGGCTGATCTTGTCGCCGGCCAGCATGCCCGCCCGTTGCGCCGGGGTGTCGTCGATGGGCGCGATGACCTTGACCAGGCCTTCATCCATGGTCACCTCAAGCCCCAGGCCGGCGAACTTGCCGCTAATGCGGATGCGCAGCTCGGAATAGCTCTCCGGGTCAAGATAGGCGCTGTGGGCATCCAGCACATTCAGGCCCTTGTTCAGGGCCAGGGCGACGCGGCGAAAGGCGCTGACCGGCCTGTCATCTTTTTTGTTCTCGGCGGCCGCCTTTTTGCGGAATTTCGCCATGGCCGTGTCGTATTCCTGCAGGCCCTGCATGGTTTCCTTCAACAGCGGTGTCGGGTCCAGCTCCCGCAGATACCGGCGGCCGATAATGGGCAGCGCGCGGCGTAACACGGCGGTTTCCTCTTCATCCAGGGTAATGCCCTGTTGGGCCGCCAGTTCCTCGATCAGGTCGTGGGTTGATTTGGCGGCAACGGCGGCGGGGTCGTGCAGCAGGATGGCCGTGGCGAACATCGCCAACAGGACCACCCAGGATGTGGGACGCGGAAATTTGGGACGCGGAAACGACGCGCGACGCAACGCATTTTGGATGCTTCGGATTGTTCGGATCATGATGACCATAGTTTTTTCCGTGCCCCCAGTTTCCTCAAGATCCATCATATCCGTATATATCAAATTCGTTTGGCCAGCCAAATGGCCAACCGGGTCCCAGCTTTAACGCTCCGGCTTAATATTTGGTAAGCGGGGACGTCTTTGGCGCCGTTTTCAAGTGCCACATCACGATGTTTCAACTCATCGGCGCGAAACTCCGCGATGGTTGCCCGCAATTCGGCTTCGTCTCCGCCCGTTTTGAGTCTGCCCAAGGCGTCCAGCTGTTCCAGGTAATGGCCTTCGATCACCTCTTCCACCGCGACCGTGGTCGCCATGGCCGCCCGTTCTCCCAACAAGGCACTACCGGCGCCAATGGCATGGCCGGCAGCCCGCCAAAGGGGCGACAGGGCGGAGGGGCGGACGCCGCGATCCGCCACCAATTGGTCGAAGGTCGCCAGATGCTCGGCTTCCTGGGCTTCCATCTCGGCCAACAGCGGCGCGCTGGGCTGATCCTTCAGCACCGCCATCTGCCCGGCATAGATTGCCTTGGCGCCCAACTCCCCAGCCTGATCGACCCGGATCATGCTTGCGATATCCCCCGCATCGGCGGGCCCGGCCCGGTCGCCCGGCAGGCTGTCGGGTCGCGGTCGGTGGGGCATATGGTAGGCGAAAGTCATCGTTCCTGCATGGTCCCGAAAGAAAATCTGCCAGCCAATCCAGCATACGCGGCCAGCGCAAGAGAGAATAGGACGTTGTAGCCCGCCATGGAAACACCAAACACTGAAAATGCCACTTCATCGCAGCGGGTGACCGGGGTGGCCATGATCTGCGCCCGCAAGGCATCCAGGGTCTGCGCCGTGCCGCCCTGTCCGACGCAGCTCTCGCTGCCGGCCCACCAATGCTGCTCCACCCCTACATGATAGGCCGCGATCCCGGAATTGATGGCTAGCGCCAGGGCTGTTAGTACGAGCGCATATCCGATCATGGGCCGTGTCAACGGCGTCTGGACGCCCAGGCACAGGGCGATTGCGATGGCATAGGGCCAGCGTTGATAAATACACAGGACGCAGGGTTGCAGATCAAAACCGTACTGGCTGATGAAGGCCGCGGCCAGGGCGGTAACCGAGGCCAGGGCCAACAGCAACGTCGCGGTTCTGGGGTTCAGCAATCCTTGCATGGCGGATTCCTTACAAGACCAGCTTCACGACGGCGAATCCGCCAATCAGAAGCACCATGAACAGGATGAACAGCAAGCCCAGGTAACGTTCGATGAAATCCCGGATCGGCTCGCCAAAGCGCCACAACAGCGCCGCCACGATGGCGAACCGCAAACCGCGCGCGACGATGGAGGCGACCAGAAACACCGGCAGGCTCAACCCCGTCACGCCGGAGGCGATGGTGATCACCTTGTACGGGAACGGCGTCAGCCCGGCGATCAGCACGATCCAGACGCCCCATTCGTTGTAGCGTTCCTGGAACGATGCGAATTTCTCTCCGTAGCCGTAAAAATTCAGGATCGGCTGGCCGATGGCGTCGAACAGATACAGCCCGATGGCATAGCCCAACAGACCGCCCAGCACGGAGGCGACGGTGCAGATCCCGGCGATCAACATGGCCTTGTGCCGCCGGGCCAGGACCATGGGGATCAGCATCACATCGGGCGGGATCGGAAACACCGAACTTTCAATGAAAGAGACGACGGCCAGGGCCCAATTGGCATGACGGTGTCCAGCCAGGGCCATGGTCCGATCGTAAAGCGCACGCAGCATACTTGTTCCATAAACTGTGGTGACGGATCACGCCCTATAACAGCATCGCCACGACAGGACAACGACAGCCATTCGGGACGGCGATTTGCCGGCCATGGATGGTCGATCTATGCTCACAGAGGATATGGACGGCAATGAAGGCAAAGTCATGGCGGCAATAACGGCCAACGGCATTACCATCGAATACGAAACCACGGGCGCGGCCACGGGCGCGGCCACGGACCCGGCGCTGATCCTGGTCCGGGGCCTGGGCACACAATTGATCAACTGGCCGGACAATTTGCTGGATCGTCTGGCCGGCATGGGTTTTTTCGTGGTGGTGTTCGACAACCGCGATGTGGGCCTGTCCGCCAAGTTCGACAGCCATGGCGCGCCCGACCTGCGGGATCTGATGGCCAAGGCAAAGGCCGGCGAAGATTTCGACGTGGCCTATACGTTGGAGGATATGGCCGCCGATGTGATCGGCCTTATGGATGCCCTGAATATCGCCACCGCCCATGTGGCGGGCATTTCCATGGGTGGCGCCATTGTCCAGGTGCTGGCCGCCGGGCATGGCAACCGCCTGCGCTCCATGGCCTCGATCATGGCGCAAAGCGGCAATCCGGATACGCCCCTTGGTTCGCCCGAGGCCATGGCTGCGCTGATGCGGGCAGGCGCCGATGAAGACAGCCGCGAAGGCGCCATCGCCGCCAATGTGGAAACCTCGCGGATCCTGACCTCGCCGAAATATCCCACATCGGATGCGGACCGCCGGGCCATGGCGGAAAGATCATACGACCGTTGCCATTGCCCCGATG
>JABIRL010000345.1 GCA_018667855.1 Rhodospirillaceae bacterium | reverse complement strand
GTCATCCGCAACGCCATCAATGCCGGCGAAATCCCCGGCCCGCGCATGCTGGCCTGTACGCCGGAACTAACAGTCTCCTCCGGCCTGGGGGATGTGCGGCTAGCCCATATGCACCGGGACACCTTCGCCCTGGTCTGCGACGGCCCGGACGAATTCCGCCGCACCTCCCGCGAGTTGGTGCGCGAGGGCGTGGATACCTTGAAGATCAATCCCTCAGGCGATGAATTCGTGCCCGTGGCCCGGGCCCACCACACGGTCATGAACCAAGCCGAAATCGCCGCCGTCTGCGAAGTTGGCCGTTCCCGCGACCTGCGCGTGGCCGGCCACTGCCGCAGTGCTGAGTCGGTCAAGATATGCCTGAAAGAGGGCGTGGAGATCATCTATCACGCCACCCTGATCGATGAAGAGGCCCGCGATATGCTGGAGGCGGAGAAAGACCGCATCTTCGTCTCTCCCACCATTGGGATTACCTATGCCACTTTGTACGAGGCCGGCGATTGGGGCATCACCACGGATGTGGCGACCGACATGGGCATGAAGCGGGAATTGGAAATTGCCTGCGAGAATATGAAGGATTTGAAAAAGCGCGGCGTGCGCGTGCTGCCGGGCGGAGATTACGGTTTCGCCTGGAATCCCAATGGCAACAACGCCCGCGACCTGGAACATTTCGTCAAACTGCTGAATTTCAGCCCCATGGACGCCATTCTATCTGCCACCAAGCTGGGCGGTGAAATCATGATGATGGGCGGTGAACTGGGCCAGATCAAGGAAGGCTATTTAGCGGATATCCTGCTGGTTGACGGCAACCCCCTGGCGGATATCTCCATCCTGCAGGACGCTGACCGACTGCGCGGCATCATGAAGGACGGCGCCTTCCACAAAGACCCCGCCGATCACCCGGCGGCCGGTCAGGTCGCGGCGGAATAGAGACCCTTCACGCCGGCTTGGCGGCGAAGACGTAGTTTAGGTATTCGGCGAATACAGCCGGTTTGTCGCTGCCGTCAATTTCAATTGTATGGCCGGTCTTGAACAAGCGCCGGGCCTCGCCCCGGTCCGCGACATCCAGCAGCGAGATCCGATCACGCAAACGCACGCCATCGCCGACCACCACGGGCTGCAACACCCGCACCTTGTCCAGACCATAATTCAAGGTATAGGCCACGCCGCTGGGCCGCACCCCCGCGATATCGAGAAAATAGGTAATCAGGCTGATCATGAAAAAGCCATGCACCAAGGTGCCGCCATAGGGCCCTTCCCGCGCCGCCCATTCCGGGTCCACATGCCCCGGCGGCGTCCACCGCGTGACCTCGCCAAACCGGTTGACCTGATCCTGATCGATATCCGCCCAGTCCGATACGGCGAGTTCGCGGCCCACAAAAGTATGGGCGTTGTCGAAGGTGTAATTGTCAGGCATGGGGTGCGGGCTCAAGCACCACGCGCATGACCGGGATGATATTGCGCATGCGGTCGGCCAGGTTGGCCGCCTGGTTTTCCGGCACTCCGGTGATGGCGATGTGGATATGCAAACCGTCATCGCCCGCCCGCTTGCAACTGACTTCGTCGGGGATCAGATCGCGCAGGGCGAACAGCTCGATCACACGGGATAGGGTCGAGGCCTCGGCCTCCGCATGGATCATGAAGCGATGGATGTTTTGGCCCGCTTGGGTCGAGGGGCCGTTTTGAGGTTCAGAACGTTCGGTCTGGGTAGTCATTTTGGGCAAGCTCCCGTTTCGGTAACAGCATCATCGATAAGCGACTTCCGTCCCGGCCACTGAAAATGGCCGGGCACCGAAGTCGCCCGATAATGAGCTGCCGCACCGCTACGGGCGGGCTATGCTTGCCGCTGTCGTTCATGACTGGGTTATATAAGGATTATCGCCGCGAATGTCGAGAAATCCGCGGGGCATCGACCGCCCCGCGGATAACTCTGTTGCCGCAATGCCACAGCCTTCGGCTGGGCCTTAGGCGCGCATGGCCTCGATAAAGGCAATACGCTCCGCCCGGTCCAGCGTGGCGTAGGAAGCCGCCGTACGATCCGCGATGTGGCCGTAGCGGGTTTTGATTTGCTGCGCGATGGTGGCGGCATCGCCCTGCACGGCAAATTTTTTCAGCACATCATCACCGATCAAATCGCCCATTTCGACCCAGCGGCCCTGTTTGGACATGGCGTTCAATTCGGGCTGCAATTCGCCGGCATCGATGGAATCCAGCACCGGCTTGTAGGCCGGTGTGGAGCCATAGAAGGCCACCTGCTGGCGCATCTTGGTGGTTTCGGCGGCGATTTCCTTTTCATCCCGGCCCATGACCGAGAATACCGGGTAGGCGATTTCGAAATCCGCGCGGGTCTTGCCCGCCTTGGCGAAGCCGCGTTCGAGCGCCGGCATGGTCACGGTTTCCAGATAGGCCTGCGTCGTGAAACCATGCACCAGCAGGCCATCGGCGACCTCGCCGGCGACCTCGGCCATCATGGGGCCGACGGCGGCCAGGTAAACCTTGGGCGGGCCGTACTCGGTATTGGTCGGCGTGAAGAACGGCGTCATCAGGGTGTGGGTGTAGAATTTGCCCAAAAACTCGAGCGGCTTGCCCTCGTGCCAGCAGGCCCAGATCGCCCGCATGGCCAGGATCATTTCCCGCATCCGCGCGGCGGGGGAAGACCAGGGCATGGAATAGCGCTTGGTGATATGGGGCCGGATCTGGGAGCCCAGGCCCAGATTAAAGCGACCTTTCGAGGCCGCGTTCAGATCGTGGCCCACATTCGCCAAGGTCATGGGAGAACGGGCGAAAGCAACGGCAATACCGGTAGTCAGATCAATCTTGGTAGTCGATTGGGCCGCCAGCAACAGGGGCAGGAACGGATCATGGGCGGTTTCGATGGATTTCAGGCCATCATAGCCCATCTCCTCTAGCTCCCGGGCCTCGGCCCCGGCTTTATCCAGATCCGACGTTACGACTGCATCTACTTTCATGGTGCATACTCCTCCGCTTGCAAAAGCTAACTGTTCATTGCCATCTCTATGGCACTGATCAGGCGGTCGCGTAAATCCCTGGGGTCAACAATTTCATCAAAAGCCAATTCGTCCGCCGCCGACCAGGCGCCGCTGGTCTGGGTTTCATGGATGCGTTTTGCCGCCTCGTCGTCCAAATTGGCGGCCCGGGCGCCGCCCTGGGCCGGCAACCGGCCCAGACTAACGCCGGGCAATCCAAAGGTGGCGGTTTGCCCGGCGAAAGGATTCATGGCCATGATAAAACCGCCAAAACCGAACGACTTGCGCAGTGTCACGTGCAGCTTCGACGATGTCATATCCGCCTGCGCCTGATACATGCGCGCCGTGGAGCGCAGGGTACCGGCCCGCTCTGCCGCCGAACCGGACATGACGCCGGGCGTATCGGCCAGGAATAGCACCGGCAGACCCAGCCGGCTGACCCGTGTGATAAAATCAGCCGCCTTGTCCGCGCCCTTGGCATCCGTGGCGCCCGCCAGCACGGCCGGCTGGTTGGCGACGATAGCAACAGAATGGCCATCCAGACGCGCCAGGCCAGTGACCATGGTCTTGCCGTAATCAGGTTGGATCTGCAGGAAGCTGTCCCTATCCAACAGCTGTTCGATCACCGGCACGATGTCATATGGCTTGCGCAGATTGACCGGGATAAGGTGAAACAGTTCATCCTGAGGCCCCGCTTCGGCGCCCTCGACCCGCCTGGTTTGATAATAGCCAAGATAGTCCCGCACCAGAGCGGCCGCCGCCTCTTCATCCGCCACAACGTTGTGAGCCACGCCGCTGATCTGGGTGTGCAGGACGGCACCGCCCACATCTTCCTTGCTGAC
>JABIRL010000270.1 GCA_018667855.1 Rhodospirillaceae bacterium | reverse complement strand
ATGAATTCGACGCCGATACTGCCGCAATAGGTGCGGTTCACGATGTCGAGAATTTCGCGCAGGGTGGCGTTTTCCAGACCGAGGACATAGTTGATATAGATCGGGCGGTCCAAATCGGCGTCCGTGAAGCCAAAGCTGCGCGGATCCAGTTCCGTGTGATTGACGGTTTTTTGCAGATCAAGGGGATCCAGCTTGGCGTGCAGATGGCCGCGTACCCGGTAATTCCGGATCAGCATCAGGGCCCGCAGACTGTCCAGGGTTGCCTGGCGAACCTGGGCCGAGGTGACCGCTCCCATGGCGCTTGGCGCCTGGCGGGCGCCGTCCAGTATGGTACTGCCCTCGCTATCGGCGGTATAGGCGTCCGCCTGGGTTTCCAGGCCCGAGCGCGGTGCCCACGGTGCGCCGCGAACTTCCGCCACCACTGCCTCGGCCTCGTCACCCAATTCGGCGAAGAATTGCTGCCAGGAGGCATCAACCGAATTGGGAGAGTTCAAATAACGTTGGTAAAGCTGTTCAATGAAAGCGCTGTTGGCGCCAAATAGGAATGACGAGCCTTCAAGACCCGTGTCCGCGTCGTCCGTTATGGACATATTGCTGCCGGCGGCTTTCTACCACCGCTCCCAATACGATTGTAAGACCCGCGCATACTGCGCGGGATTAGGTTAACCTTTCATTACCCGCAACATTGTACTGCCCAGTTCGGAAGGCGAATCCGCCACTTCGATGCCGGCGCCGCGCATGGCCTCCATCTTGTCGCCTGCCGTCCCCTTGCCGCCGGAGATGATGGCGCCCGCATGTCCCATGCGACGCCCAGGCGGTGCGGTAACGCCGGCAATAAATCCGACCATGGGTTTCTTGGTTTTGGACTGCTTGATGAATTCGGCGGCTTCTTCCTCGGCCGTGCCGCCGATCTCGCCGATCATCACGATGCCCTCGGTCTCATCATCGTCCAGGAACATTTCCAGGCAATCAATGAAATTGGTGCCATTAATGGGATCACCGCCGATGCCGATGCAGGTGCTCTGTCCCAGCCCGGCGGCCGTGGTCTGCCCAACCGCTTCATAAGTCAGGGTGCCGGAACGGGAGACCACGCCGATCTTGCCGCGGGTATGGATATGTCCCGGCATAATGCCGATCTTGCATTCATCGGGCGTGATCACGCCGGGGCAGTTGGGCCCGACCAGCCGGGTTTTGCCAGAGGCCTGCAAGGCCCGCTTCACGGACACCATGTCCAACACCGGAATACCTTCGGTAATGCAGATTGCCAGTTCGATCTCGCAATCAATGGCTTCCAATATGGCATCGGCCGCGAAGGGGGGCGGAACATAGATGACGGAGGCATCGGCGCCCGTGGTCGCAATGGCATCGGCCACGGTATCGAATACCGGCAGGCCAAGGTGGCTTTCCCCGCCCTTGCCGGGCGAGACGCCACCGACCATCTGGGTGCCGTAGGCAATGGCCTGCTCGGAATGGAAGGTGCCCTGATTACCCGTGAAGCCCTGGCAGATCACCTTGGTGTTCTTGTCGACCAGTACAGCCATTACGCGGCCTCCTTCACGGCGGCGACCACCTTGGCGGCGGCATCCCCCAAATCATCGGCCGAAATGATCGTCAGGCCGGAATTGGCCATGATCTCCCTGCCTTTTTCCACATTGGTGCCGGCCAGGCGCACCACCAACGGCTTGTTCAGTTCCACTTCGCGGGCCGCCGCGACCACGCCCTCGGCGATAATGTCGCAGCGCATGATGCCGCCGAAGATGTTGACCAGGATGCCCTCCACATTCTTGTCTGAAAGAATGATTTTGAAGGCTTGGGTCACCCTCTCCTTGGTGGCGCCGCCGCCCACATCAAGAAAGTTGGCCGGATCGCCGCCATGCAGCTTGATGATATCCATGGTCGCCATGGCCAGACCGGCGCCGTTGACCATGCAGCCGATGCTGCCGTCCAGGCGAATATAGTTCAGTTCCGCCTTTGCGGCCTCCAGTTCGGCGGGGTCTTCTTCCGAAGGGTCCCGCAGCTCTTCAATATTCGGATGGCGATACAGCGCGTTGTCGTCGAAATTCATCTTGGCATCCAGCGCGATAACATCGCCGGCGCCGGTGACCACCAATGGATTGATCTCCACCAGGGAAGCGTCCGTTTCGACGAAGGCTTTGTACAGCGCGGTGATCAATTTCACGGCGGAGCCCACCTGCTTGCCTTCCAGACCCAGGCCAAAGGCCAGGCGGCGGGCATGGTGGCCCTGCAGGCCGGCAATGGGATCGATGGCCAGGGTCAGAATTTTTTCCGGTGTTTCCTCGGCCACGGCTTCGATATCCATGCCGCCCTCGGTCGAGGCCATGATGGCGATGCGCGAAGAGCCCCGGTCCATCACCGCCGAGAGGTATAGCTCCCGCGCGATGTCGCAGCCGTTTTCAATATAAAGCCGCTTGACCTCCTTGCCCCCCGGTCCGGTCTGATGGGTGATCAGGTTCATGCCGAGAATTTCCGTGGCAATGGCGCGGACCTCGTCAATGGATTTGGCCAGCTTGACGCCGCCGCCCTTGCCCCGTCCCCCCGCATGGATCTGTGCCTTGACCACGTAGACCGGCCCCGGCAGGGACTCGGCGATCTTGACCGCTTCATCCACGCTGAAGGCCGCCCCGCCCTCGGGCACACTGACGCCGTATGCCTTCAGGACGTCCTTGGCCTGATGTTCATGAATATTCATCGCAACCCCATATGCTTACTGCTGATATTCAGATGTTTGTTCGGCTATTTCGCCTTCTTCTTGGCTTTCTTTTTCGGCGCGGCCCGCTTCTTCTTGCCCAGCGATGGGTCGAGTTTCTTGCAGGCCGCGACCAGTTCCTTGACCGATTTGACCGAGCTGTCGAAGGCCTTTTTCTCCGACTTGTTCATATCGATTTCGACAATACGTTCGACACCACCGGCGCCGATCACAACCGGTACGCCCACATACATGTCTTTGACGCCATACTGGCCGGTCAAATTGGCGGCGCAGGGCAGGACGCGTTTTTGATCGCCCAAATAGCTCTCAGCCATCTGGATCGCGGCGGAAGCCGGGGCATAAAAGGCGGAACCGGTCTTCAACAGACCGACGATTTCCGCGCCGCCATCCCGGGTCCGCTGGATGATGTTGTTCAAGCGTTCCTTGGTGGTCCAGCCCATCTTGACCAGGTCCGGCAGGGGAATACCGGCCACGGTGGAATATCGCGCCAGGGGCACCATGGTATCGCCGTGGCCGCCCAGGACGAAGGCGGTCACGTCTTCGACCGAGACGTTGAATTCCTCGGCCAGGAAATAGCGGAAGCGGGCACTGTCCAGAACGCCGGCCATGCCGACAACGCGATGGGCTGGCAGGCCGCAGATTTCACGCAGTACCCAAACCATGGCATCTAGCGGATTTGTAATGCAGATGATGAAGGCGTTGGGGGCATGCTTCTTAATGCCCTCGCCCACCTGCTGCATGACCTTGATATTGATGCCCAACAGATCGTCCCGGCTCATGCCCGGCTTGCGGGCCACGCCGGCGGTCACGATGATCACATCCGCGCCCTTGATGGCGGTATACTTGCTGCTGCCCGAAAGGGAGGCGTTGAAACCTTCCACTGGTGAAGACTCCGCCAGATCCAAGGTCTTGCCCTGTGGCAAGCCATCGACGATGTCGAACATCACCACGTCGCCCAGTTCCTTCAGGCCAGCCAAATGCGCCAGGGTGCCGCCGATATTGCCGCCCCCGATTAATGCGATCTTGTTACGTGCCATTCTTGTTATCCTTTCCGGACGAAGTCTCTGTTAGCATCAGAATCTTAAGGGCTCTTGTACCCTTGGTAGCCATGGGGTGCAATGATAGCGCACGGCGGCCACGAAGTTGTTATCGATGAATTGCGGGGGTGTGCGTTTTGGTCGCTGGTTCGCGGCTTTGAGCCCGT
>JABIRL010000139.1 GCA_018667855.1 Rhodospirillaceae bacterium | reverse complement strand
GCCCGCCGATCCGGCACCTAATCAGGCAGGGTGCGAACGACGACGTCGGCGCGGCATCGGGCGAAGCTGCCCTTGGGCGCGTGCATCTTGACGGCCGGACCGCCCGTTACTGTTCCCGTAACCCCGGCAAAGGCACCGGTACCGCCAAAAAGCGTTGACTTCGCGCCTTTCGGGCTGCCCATGCCTCGGCTCATATATGAAGAGCCGTCAGCGGCGTTTATCGTGCAGAAAAACGGCGATGATTGGTATTTGCCGCCGACCATGCCACCCGACCCCACGCATCTGCCTGACAAGCTTTTATCCTTGTCATTGCCCTCGGCCAGCCATGTGAAATCTAGCTTATAGGTCCAGCCCATATCTTTCTTGGTAGTGGCGATCATGTCCAGTTTGCCGGTCCAGCATGATGTGCCTTTTATGGTCTCGGTCTTTGCCAAGGCTGGAGCGGCCAGGCCGAGGGCCAGGGCGAAACTAAGTATAGCTCTTGGTATGTGTTGCATCTTCAGGCTCCCTTGCGTTTGCGATACAAGGGAAGGCTAGTCCGGTTCACCAACCGCCGCATGATGGCACGGCGATGATTTCCTGAAGATTACTGATTAGACATCAACGGAAAACCAGAAGACGTCGTAGGTATCCACGTTGACGTATTCGTTCAACATCTCGCGGCGGCCTGTTGGGTTTCGATAATAGGCAGATCGGTTTATCCGGCCGGCGGCGCTGCCGTCGGTGACATGGCACCAAAAATTGTCCTCAGCCCAGCCATGACCTTTGAATTCAATGTCATTGTCGGCATAGACCCAATGGCCATCCTTGGCAATTTTCAAGGTGTAGGCACCGCGAAATTGACCCTTGCCCGTCACCTTATGGCCCAGCAGCAATTTCTCCAGATCTTTGTTGTCGAGCCTGTCGTCTTCCGACCCTTGAAATCCATAAGGCCATTCCGGCGCGCCGCCTTTGCGGTAAGACGTCAACCAACGCTCAAAAGTCGAGGGCTCCCAATGATGGCGGTGCAGGGCCGTGGCTTGCACATTGAATTGCGGCCATTGTTGCAAACGGGCACCCACCGATGCCTTCGCCTCGTCCTTCAAGCCTAGCTCTCCGCAGCAGGCCATAATCCCATTATGGGCCTGCCAGTTTTCCGGGTCTCTTTGCAACACATCGCGATAATAATCCAAGGCCCGGTCATATTGACCGTCGGTTAGATAAACCTCGCCCGTTGCGAAAGTATCCTGCGGGGTTGGTTTTGGGTCCATCAGCAAGGCGGCCTCGATCTCCGCAATCGCCTCCTCCGAACGGCCTGCGACCATGAAGCAATCCGCTAAAGTGCGCAGCGCGGCGGCGTTATTGGGTTCAGCCCCGACCGCCTGTCGGGCAAACGATATGGCCTGATCGTATGACCGGTCGGTGGAAAGCAGAAGGGCACGGGCGCCAAGGGCGGCGGCATTGTTGGGCATTATTGCCAACGCCTTGGCAATAGCCTGATCGGCGGTGTTGCGCGCCTCGTCCGGCTTGTAAACGCCGAATAGGTTGTAACGCAGGGCCCAGGCAGCGGCAGCGGCTTCCCCGCTATAGGCATCGGCATAATGGGGGTCGAGCTCTTGCGCCCGGCGGTACAGATCTGTCGCCTTTGTCATGCCGCCCAATTGAAACCCATAATGAATCTCTCGTGCCCTGAGAACTAATTCGTAGGCTTGCAGATTTTCGGTCGGCGGATTTGTCTGTCTGTTTTTGTCTTGTGTAGTCAAGTTGATGCGCAGGGCAGCGACAATTTTTCCAATCACTTCATCCTGCAGGGCAAAGATATCGGTGACGTCCTTGTCGAACAGATCGGCCCAAATATGGTCGCCGGTTTCGGCATCAATCAACTGCGCATTAATGCGTATAACACTGCCCGCCCGCCGAACGCTGCCTTCCAACACAAATCTGACGCCCAGATCGTCCGCGATGGCCTCCACCTTTACATTGCGACCCTTGTAGGTGAAGACGGAATTTCGCGAAATGACGAACAGATTTTCGACCTTGGACAAATGAGTGATCAGGTCGTCGGTCATACCATCGGCGAAGTAGGATTGCTCCGGGTCGCTGCTCATGTTTTCGAACGGCAGTACGGCAATTTTCTTTGCGCCGACTTTGTCATCAGCGTTATTCCTACGAGCCTTTGCCGCAGCAACAAAGCGGTAACCCCGCCGTGGAAATGTTTTGATGAGAGCCTGCTTTTGCCCGCTGTCCCCGATCGCCTGGCGTGCCTGTTTCAGCGCCGTGGTCAGGGAGGCATCCGAGACGAACCGCCCGTGCCAGATTTTCTCGTTCAACTCGTCCTTGTCGACCAGCCTGTCGCGGTGTTTGATCAAATAAGCAAGCAGGTCGAAGACTTGCGGCTCGACGGCGCGGACTTGCCCCTCGAACCGCAGCTCATGAAGCCCGAGATCCAGTTCGCAGTCGCCGAACACGTAGATCGTCGCATCAAGCTCCGAACCCACTAAATTACGCCCCGTCAATCAATTCAGGTGCCCAGAAAAATCAAACGGACATAATCCCGGAACAGCATGATCTGTTGCGGCAGGATCTGGGTGTCATGGGCCACCTTGGATAATATGATACCGCCGTCCACCAGCACCGTGACCATGTCTGCCAAGGCGTCCAAGTCCACGTCGCTCTTGGGCGGGTATTGCTCGACAATCAGGTCCAGGCGTTCGCGGAAGCGGGCGCGCCAGGCCAGAACAGCCTCGGTGTTCAAGGTACGGATGTCCTGGCTGAATAGGTTCTCCTGATAGCAGTAGGAGGCGACCAAGCAGCCAGGGTGGCCGTTGGGCAGATCCTGCATCATTTCGGCGAACATCTTCAACCCAACCAGGAAGCCGTGCAGGGGGTCTTCGTGCAACTCATCGCCGCGCCGGAACAGATCGTCCAGCAGCGCCTCTTCGCTATCGATGTAGCGTTGCAACAACGCCTTGGCCAATTCGTTCTTGCCCTTGAAGTGGTAGAAAAAACCGCTTTTGGTGATGCCCACGGCGGCGATCAGTTCATCGATCGAGGTCGCGGCGAAGCCCTTTTGCAGCACCGCCGTCTCGGCCGCCGCCATTAAATTTTCGCGGGTTTCCGCGCCGCGCCGGGGCAGTACATCACTCATGGCCAAGCCTTTTTCAATCCTGGTCAAATTTTAGTGTACCACAGGTAAAGTTAGCCGTGGCCAGGGGGAAACGACCGGCCATTCGTGATCGGAGATATGACCCTTAACCTTTTGATATATATGTCATTTTCAATTTTTTTTCATGCCCAAACCACGAGTTCACTAGTTTGGCAGGGGCAAAAATACGAAATTCCTACACAGAGCCGGGCCACTTGGCGGACCGGCAAAATGCTAGGAGCAAAGACAATGACAAAGTATCGCACGCACCCGCCGCAACTGGATGGCGGGCTGTTCTTGACCGACAGTGGACTGGAAACAATATTGGTCTTTCACGAAAATCTCGAACTGCCTCATTTCGCGGCGTTTGATCTGTTGCGGGAACAATCCGGCACGGCGACGTTACGAAACTACTACCGGACCCATGCCGCCACGGCCCGTGATGCCGGGGTCGGTTTCATTCTGGAGGCGCCGACCTGGCGGGCCAACCCCGATTGGGGCGCGAAGCTGGGCTATTCTCCCGAGGCACTGGACGCCATCAATCTCGATGCCGTTGCCCTGATGGAGGAAATGCGCGGCGAATTCGAAATGCCGGAAACGCCCATGGTCATCAGTGGCCAGATCGGCCCCAGGGGTGATGGCTATGATCCGGGCGAGATCATGAGCGTTGAAGAGGCCCAGGCCTATCACGACCGGCAGATCGCCGTGTTCGCCCGTACCAACGCGGATATGATCACCGCCCTGACCATCACCAATACAGCAGAAGCCATCGGCATCACGAAAGCGGCGCAGGCCGCCGCCATGCCTGTCGTGATCGGCTTCACCGTGGAAACCGACGGCTGTCTGCCCACCGGGCAAACCCTGGCCGATGCCATCAAGGAGGTGGACGACGCCACGGCGTCTGGCCCGATTTATTACATGGTCAATTGCGCCCATCCGTCGCATTTCGAGGACAAGCTGGCGGATGGCGGTGATTGGAAAAACCGCCTGCGTGGATTGCGCTGCAATGCATCCCGTTGCAGTCACGCCGAACTTGACGAGGCCACGGAGCTGGATGCGGGCGATCCCGTGCAGCTGGCCGCTGAATACCGCGACATCGTGGATCGGTTGCCTCACATCAACGTCTTCGGCGGTTGCTGCGGCACGGACCATCGCCATATCGAACAAATCAGCACCGCCTTGCAAATAGCGGCCTAGGGTTGAGACGTCGAACAGTAGAGCTTGCTGTTCGACGTCTTGCCCGCCCCCGTTATCAAGGCGCCCGGCCTGCCGGTCCGGTCAACCAACTTGTCTTTCGGCGCGCAAACATCAAAAATAGGAGAGAAGGCGGTATTTCAATCCGAGCCGTTAATATCGAAGGGCGGCGTCACCGCATGATCCCAAATTGACCGGCCGGTCTCCGGTATCAATCACCCTGTTATTGTCGGTAGGCCTGATACTGGGCCAGCTACCAATAATGGCGATCCCGGCCCTTACCGTCGAATTGGCGGCCCTATGGAAGATGGACGCGGTGCAAATCGGCTGGCTCGGTGGGATTTATTTCGCCGGCTATGCTGTTGCGTTGCCTTTCCTGACCGGTGCCGCCAATCGGATGGACGGCCGCATTGTCTATTTTGCCGCGGCACTGATCAGCGCCGCCACATCATTCGGCGTGGCCATTTTCGCCGATGGTTTCTGGTGGGCCCTGGCGTTTCGATTTGCCGCCGGCATCGGCTTTGCCGGCATTCATATTATCGGCATGAAATTGCTGGTGGACCGCCTGAGTGGTGACGCACAGTCCCGGGCCAGCGCCTTCTACACGGCCGCATTCGCTATCGGCAGCGGCTGTTCGTTCCTGGTCGCCGGTTTCCTCTCGACACTGTTTGGCTGGGAAGCGGTATTTATTTTTGCCGCGATTGGGTCGCTATTGGCGTTGCCGCTGCTTGCATTGATAGGCCCGCCGTTGGCCGGCAATGAATTGCGATCTAACCGGCTGTTTCCCGATTTCACATCGGCGTTCCGGGATTGGGAGATTATTCGTTATGTGATCGCCTACGCCGGGAACCTGTGGGAGGTTTTCGCGGTTCGTGTCTGGTTCGTACCGTTTCTGGCATACAATCTGGCAATGAACGAGGGTTCCGGGTTGGGACTGGAGCCGACCACGGCCGTCGGTTTATCCGTATTTATCGCGGTGCCGTTGAACCTTGTGATCGCGGAGCTCGGCGTTCGTTGGGGGCGGAAGCCCGTCATCTTCGTGGTATCGGCGGCCTCCGTGGTGGTTTGCATCATACTTGGCTGGCAGGCCTCCGGCCTTTATGTACTCGTGCTCGGCCTGCTATTGCTTCATGGCATCACCAGTTATGGCGACGTGGGGGCCATCGCTGGCGGCGTCGTGGCGGCGTCAACCCCGGAAACCCGCGCGGCGGCGCTCGCTCTATTTGGGTTGATTGGTTTCACCTTCGGATTTCTTGGGCCCCTTGCCGTAGGATTGGCGATTGATCTGGCTGGCGGCCGCGGGGAACCCGTGGCATGGTTTTGGTCCTTTCTGGTCATGGCCTTGGGTTCCGTTGTTTCCGCTGCCGCGATGGCGTGGAAACCAAAGTCGAAAGTACGATGCTGAAATCATCAAAACCGAATTGCGCCAAATTGCAGGCTGTCGTATTTGGTGCCGAACAGCTGGCCGGGTGAGCCAAACTATCAATAGGAATAGAGTTACATGCACGAAATATCAGGCAAGGTGGCGATCATTACAGGCGCCTCACGCGGTATCGGCGCCGCCACGGCGCGGGAATTTGCCGAACTAGGCGCCACCGTGGTTCTAGCGGCGCGGACCCTGGATCAGAGCGAAGCCATCGCGGCCGAGATCTGGGCCGCCGGCGGCAAGGCCCAAGCGGTGGCCTGCGATGTGGCCCGCTATGAGGATGTCGCGAATGTTGTCGCGAGCTGTCGAGAAATCCATGGCAGTCTGGATATTCTGGTCAACAACGCCGGCGTAATAGAGCCTATCGGGCCCCTGGCGGAGTCCGACCCCGAACTTTGGGGCCAGGCCACGGATATCAACTTCAAAGGCGTCTATCACGGTCTGCGGGCGGCGATCCCCGTGATGGTGGAACAAGGCGGCGGCGTGATCGTCAATATCAGTTCCGGTGCGGCGGTCTCCGCCCTGGAAGGATGGAGCCAGTATTGCGCAAGCAAGGCAGCCGCCCTGTCCCTGACTCGTTCCGCTCATGAAGAATACCGCGAGCGCGGCATCCGGGTACTCGGACTAAGCCCCGGCACCGTGGCAACCGAAATGCAGGTCATCATCAAGGCCTCCGGTATCAACCCGGTCAGCCAGCTGGACCCGTCCATCCACCTGCCCGCCGCATGGCCGGCCAAGGCCATCGCCTGGCTTTGCACCGTCGATGCGGCGGAGTTCGACGGCGGCGATGTCTATCTGCGCGACGAGGCCATCCAGAAGCGCATGGGCTTGACCGCTTGATCCGAGTTTCGTCCCTCTAACGGTTCTGGCGGTTTTCGATCAGATCCTCGACCACCGCCGGTTCCGCCAAAGTGGATGTATCGCCCAGGTTGGAAAAATCATCCTCGGCGATCTTGCGCAGGATGCGGCGCATGATCTTGCCGGAACGGGTTTTCGGCAGGCCCGGCGCGAACTGGATCAGGTCGGGCGAGGCGATGGGGCCGATGTCCTTGCGCACCCATTGCACCAATTCCTTGCGCAGGTCCTCGTCGCCTTCCAAACCGGCATTCAGGGTGACATAGGCATAGATGCCCTGGCCCTTGATGTCGTGGGGATAGCCCACCACCGCCGCCTCGGCCACGTCGTGATGACCAACCAGCGCGCTTTCCACTTCCGCCGTGCCCATGCGATGGCCCGATACGTTGATCACATCATCGACCCGGCCGGTGATCCAGTAATAGCCGTCTTCGTCCCGGCGGCAGCCATCCCCGGTGAAATACTTGCCAGGATAGGTGGAGAAATAAGCCTCGATAAAGCGGTCGTGATCGCCATACAGGGTCCGCATCTGGCCGGGCCAGCTATCGAGAATACATAAATTCCCCGAGGCCGCGCCGTCGAGCAGTTCGCCCTCCGCATCCACCAGGGCCGGTTTGATGCCGAAAAACGGCCGTGTCGCGGAACCCGGCTTCAACGCCGTGGCGCCCGGCAGCGGCGTGATCAGGATGCCGCCTGTTTCGGTCTGCCACCAGGTATCGACGATGGGGCAGCGGCCGTCGCCCACCACGTTGTAATACCATAGCCAGGCTTCCGGATTGATCGGTTCGCCGACCGAGCCCAGAAGACGGATCGAGCTGCGGGAGGTTTTCTTCACCGGTCCGTCGCCTTCCCGCATCAGGGCGCGAATGGCGGTGGGCGCGGTGTAATAGATATTGATCTGATGCTTGTCGCAGACCTGCCAGTGGCGCGAGGCGTCCGGATAGTTCGGTACACCTTCGAACATCACCGTGGTGGCGCCGTTCGACAGCGGGCCATAGAGGATATAGCTGTGCCCCGTGACCCAGCCCACATCGGCCGTGCACCAATAGATATCGCCGTCGTGATAGTCGAAGACATATTGGTGCGTCATGGAGGCATAGACCATGTAGCCGCCCGTGGTGTGCAACACGCCCTTGGGCTTGCCGGTGGAGCCGGAGGTATAGAGGATGAACAAGGGGTCCTCGGCGCCCATTTCCTCAGCCGGGCAATCGGCGGACTGATCCGCCACCAGGTCGTGGTACCAGACATCCCGCCCCTCGGCCATTGTGATATCGGCGCCGGTGCGGTTGACCACCACGCAATGATTGACGGTCGGGCATTTTTCCAATGCCGCGTCCGTGTTGGCTTTCAACGGGATCGGACGGCCGCCGCGCACGCCTTCGTCGGAGGTGATGACGATGTTGGATTCGCAATCGTGAATACGGCCCGCCAGGGCATCCGGGGAAAAGCCGCCGAAAACCACGGAATGCACCGCCCCGATGCGGGCGCAGGCCAACACGGCAACGGCGATTTCCGGGATCATGGGCAAATAAATGGTGACCCGGTCGCCGCGCTTGACGCCCAGGGATTTCAGGCCGTTGGCGAATTTACAGACTTCGGCATGCAGTTCGCCGTAGGTGAATTTCTTGTCATCCGCCGGGTCATCGCCTTCCCAGATGATCGCGGTCTGATCCCGGCGGCTGTCCAGGTGCCGGTCCAGGCAGTTGTAGCAGGCATTCAGGACGCCATCCTCGTACCATTTGACCGAAACATCGCCGGGACCATAGGTGGTGTTCTTCACCTTGGTATAGGGCTTGAACCAATCGATGCGCTTGCCCTGCTCGCCCCAGAAGCCATCGGGATCGTCGATGGACTGCTGGTACATGGCCAGATACTTGTCGTTGTCCGCGAAGGCCTTCTGGGCCCAATTATCGGGAACGGGGAAAAGTTCGTTGTGGCTCATTTTAGCCTCCAAAGGCGTCTGATGTTGACTTTGATTATCGCGATTATGGCCGCGCGGACAAGATGACTCGTTTCAGTCTACTTTCAGTCTGTTGGATTTTGCACCAGCTGCAGGCGCCAGCCGTCCGGGTCGCGCAGGTTCAGATTGGTCCGCCCCGTGTCTGGCACATGTCCCGGCTTGCCCGAGACCATGCCCGGATAGTCGGCCATGGCGTCGTGGGCGGCGTTCACATCATCCACCTTGAAGGCGATATGATTGACGCCGATCACTTCCTCGCCCACCACCTGGTGAATTTCGAACACCGGCTGGCCGTCACCGGGCGGCTTCATCTCGACCGAGCCGCCATGATGCGGCGTCTCCCGCACCATTTCGAAGCCCAGGGTCTTGAAGAACGCCACATATTCATCCAGATCGCGTACAATCAATTCAATATGGTCGATGCCTTTGATCATTTTTCGCTCCAGTGAGGATTTTGGAAATGCGGTTACAGTTGCAAACGTGGGCCGAGGTGGAACGATACCTGGAAACCTCCACTACCGCCATCATGCCCATCGGCTCCACGGAACAACACGGCCCCAACGGCCTGATCGGCACCGACGCGGTGACGTCCGAGGAAATCGCCTACAAAGTGGGCGAATTGACCAACACCATGGTCGCGCCGACCATTTCGGTGGGCATGGCCCAGCATCACATGGCCTTCAAAGGCTCCATGACCCTGCGGCCCGCCACCCTGATCAGCGTGATCAGTGATTACGTGGACAGCCTGGCCCACCATGGCTTTGATCATTTCTATTTCATCAACGGCCACGGCGGCAACATGGCCACTATTCAGGCCGCCTTTCAGGAAATCTATACCGCGCATATTCTGGGCGGCGCAGGCAACAACGAGCCTTCCGTCAGATGCGGCCTGCGCAACTGGTGGCAGGGCCAGAAGACCGGCAAGTTGCTGAAGGAGCTTTACGGCGACAAGGACGGCCGCCACGCCACCGCCTCGGAAGTCGCCGTCACGCAACATCTGTTCCCGGACAATATCAAGGACGTGGCCATGGCGCCGCCAGGGCCCATCACCGGTCCGTGGTCCGACGGCAACGACTACCGTGCCAAATACCCCGACGGCCGCATCGGCTCCCACCCCGACCTGGCCACGCCCGAAGCCGGCAAACGGATTTTCGATCAGGCGGTGGAGGAGATCTGCGAGGACGTCGGGAAGTTCGCCGAGAGCTGAAACGCCGTATTGCGGGCCAAACATCCATGGCCTATAACCCGCCTATGAGATCGCTTATCGGATATTTGCAGCGGCGAATGTAGCTGCCGCAAGCGCTGGGCCGTCCAGTGGTCTGGCGTGCGACGTGCGCCCATGATCCATCACAAATCCAATCGTTTCCTCGGCGCGCATGTGTTTCGTTACCCTGTTGAGGGAAAACCGATCTCATGAATATTTATTCCCATTCCAAGCCCGGCGGTGCCGGCTCCTTGGCCAGTTGGCGGCGGGAGAGCACGGCCCTTGCCGCCCTGGCGGTGCCCATCGCGCTGACCATGCTGTCCCACATCGCCATGGTGACCACGGACGTGGTGATGATGGGCTGGCTGGGGCCCCGCGCCTTGGCGGCAGGCGCGCTGGCGAATCACTATTATTGGCTGCTGGACATGGGGGCCATGGGGCTGTTGGGGTCTTTGGCCGCCATTTTGGCCCAGCATATCGGGGCTAGGCGCTTCCGCATGGTGCGCCGCGCCGTGCGCCAGGGCTTTTGGGTCGCCATTGTGGTGGCGATCCCCTGTCTGGTTGCCATGTGGCATAGCGGCGCGGTACTGGGGGCCCTGGGGCAAGATGCGGTGCTTGCGGCCATGGCCCAGGATTATCTGCGCCATCTTTCTCCCGGTTTCGTGCCGCTGTTGGGCTATATCGTGGTGGCCTCCTTCATGACCGCCCATGGCCGACCCCGGCCTTCCATGGTGCTGGCGATCATCGGCATTTTCGTCAACGGCATCGCCGATTATGCCCTGATGTTTGGCAATTTCGGCTTCCCGGACATGGGCCTGGCGGGGGCAGGGCTGTCCAGCGCCGTTGTCGCCATTTTGATGTTCATCGGTCTGGCCACCTACGCCCTGACCGACCGGCGGCTGCGGCGTTATCGTCTGCTGGGCCGCTTCTGGCGCCCGGACTGGGCACAGTTTTGGGAAATTTTCACCGTCGGTCTGCCCATCGGCATCGCCGCCCTGGCCGGGATCGGTCTGTTCGCAGCCGCCGCCCTGTTGATGGGGCTGTTGGGCACCGAGCAGCTTGCCGCCCACGCCATCGCCGTTCAATGCTGCGCCATCGCCTATATGATCCCCAACGGCATCTCCCGCGCCGCGACGGTGCGCGTGGGCTGGGCCACCGGGGCCGGCGATCACAGGGCCGCGGCCCGGTCCGGCTGGACCGCCCTGGGCCTGGGTTGTTTGGTCATGTGCCTGCCGGCGGCGGCTTTCTGGCTGCTGGGTCCGGCCATCGTGGCGCTGTTCCTGGAGGGGGAGGCGGCCACCGCCGGCATCGCGGTGGGTTTTCTGGCCGTCGCCGCCATTTTTCAATTCGCCGACGGCGCCCAGGTGACCATGATGGGCGCCCTGCGCGGATTGAAGGATACCACCGTGCCCATGCTTATTGCCGTCCTGGGCTATGGCGGCCTGGGCCTGCCGGCAGCGGCCTATTTCGGTATCCATTTGGGTCTTGGCGGCCAGGCGATCTGGGCCGGCATGGCGGTTGGTCTGTTTGTCGTCTCGGCCCTTTTCGTGGCCCGTTTTCGCCGTCAAACCCGCCGCGCGATCACCGGAATGTGAGGCCGATTTGATTTTTGTTACCAGGTCATGGTAACCTGGGCGTGATGATTATGACAAACACAGGCGGGAGGGCGAAAAATGGTCATTGAATTCGTTCTTGGCGCCGCCATTGTAATCCTGGCGACAGCGGCTCTGATGGTCTGGCTGTCGAACATGACGCGCGGCCTGCCGGCCATGATCATGGTCGCCGGCGTGATGACCCTGGCCGTGCTGGTTTTGATGGCCCATACCGCCATGGGCGTCAGCCTGGTTGAGGCCTTGCACCTGTTGCTGGTGATCGCCCTGATCGCCGCCCCGGTTATTGCCATCGCCTTGGCACAGTTGCGCCGGGCCAGTTAATCCGCCAAAAATCAACGTAATTCCAACGCCGCATCCAGGGCCAGGGCGCCCAGGACTGCGATGAACCGGGGCTGAAACAGCGGCTGCAGACTGTCGAGGTCGATCAGGCTTTCCTTCGTGTCAGAACTTGTTATAGGCGCCGTCGATGATGAAGTTGTCGCCTGAGTGATAGGCGGATGCGTCCGAGGCCAGATAGACCGCCAGGCCGCCGAAATCTTCCTTCTCGCCCCACCGCCGCATGGGGATACGCGGTTTCACGGCCGCCGCGAACTTGTCCCAGTTGAAGGCGTTTTCGGTCATTGGCGTTTCGATCCAGCCGGGCATGACCGTATTGGCGGTGATGCCATAGCGGGCCAAACCAACGCCCAGGGAAATCATTATGGACACCAGAGCGCCCTTGGTGGCGGCATAATGGATCCCGCGCGGCGCGCCTTCCATCGCCGAGAGGGAGGTGGTGCCGACCAGACGGCCGCCGCCTTCGCGTTCGGTCATATGCTTGGCGGCGGCCTGCAGGGTAAAGAAGGCGCCGTCCAGATTGACATTTGTGACCCGGTGCCATTCCTCCACTGGCATATCGGTGAAGTTTGATTGATCACTGCGGCCGGAGACGCCCGCGTTGGCGAAACAGCTATCCACCCGGCCGAAATTCGCCAGGGTCTCGGCGAAGGCCGCCTTGACCGCCGCCTGATCACCCACGTTGCAGATCTGCGCCGCCGCCTTGCCGCCATGGCTTTGCAGCTGCTCCAGGGCGGCGGCGTTCTTGTCCGGGTTGGTGCCCCAGATGCAGACATCGGCGCCGGCCTGGGCCAGGGCCTCGGCGAAGCCCAGGCCGATACCGCTGTTGCCGCCCGTTATCAGGGCAACCTTGCCGGTCAGATCAAAAGGTTGGTAAGCCATACAAGTTTCCTCTCACTCAATGTTGCTTGTTCTCATTCCATCTGGCAGCGGCTTCGTCGTCGGTTTCCTTGGCCTCGACCCAATTGGCCTGGCCACCGACTTCTTCCAGCTTCCAGAACGGCGCCTTGGTTTTCAGCCAGTCCATCAGAAAGGCGCAGGCCTCGAACGCCGCCTGCCGATGGGCGGACGTGGCGGCGCAAAGGACGATGCGATCGCCCGGCTCCAGACGGCCATGACGGTGAATGATCAGGACCCGGTCCAGGGGCCAGCGCTCCAGCGCCTCCGCCTCCAGCCGTTCCAATTGTTTTTCGGTCATGCCGGGATAATGTTCCAGGGTCATGGCGGACAATTCGCCAGGCCCGGCCACGTCGCGAACCAGGCCCAGGAACGATGCCACGGCGCCCACGTTTTGGCGCCCCTGGCTAAGGGCCTCCAACTCGGCGCCCATGTCGAAATCCTCGGCCTGCACCTTGATCATGGGGTCAGCCCCCGGTCATGGGCGGGAAGAAGGCTATTTCATCGTCGGTGCTGAATGGTTCCTCCGCCCTAGCGAAATCCTGATTGACCGCACAGCGCACGGCAGCGGGGTCGGCGAACGCCTCTGCATGCCCCGGCGACCGTTGCGCCAGCCATGCGGCCAGCTGGCCGACCGTTTTGATGTCCCCGGGCGGATCAACAACCTCTTCCGCCACGCCAACCCGGTCACGCAGCCAGGCAAAATACAGCACCTTCATGACGCCACCTCGTCGTAGGGCAGAAAATCCACCGCCTCGCCGGCCTTGATCCGGGTTACATCCTCGCCGATTTCAACCAGGCCATGGGTCTGCACCAGGGAATTGATGATGCCCGACCCCAACGGCCGGAACAAAACCGCGCAAGGTTCCCCATCGGGTTTGCGATCCAGACGGGCGCGCAGCCATTCCCGCCGCCCGGCCTTCTTTTCGTAGTCGAAATCCGCTCGCACCCGATACAGCACCGGTTCCAGATCCGTAGCGCCCGCCAGGCCCAAAATCAACGGCCGGGCGAAACGCAGGAAACAAACCGTCGCCGCCACCGGATTGCCCGGCAGACCGACAAAAGCGGCCTCGCCCACCTGGCCCAGGGCCAGGGGCCGGCCCGGCTTGATCGCCAGACGCCAGAAATGCAAATGCCCAAGGTCTTCGACCGCGCCGCGGACATGATCCTCATCGCCCACCGAGACGCCGCCCGATGTCAGCAGCAGATCGTGATCCCTGGCCGCATCGGCCAGACCGCTGCGTACCGCCGCCGCCTCGTCGGGTAAAATACCCAGGTCGGACACATCGGCGCCAAGGCTCCTGATCAATGCCATGAGAATATGGCGGTTGGCATCATAGATGGCGCCGATGGGCAGCGCACCGCCGGGCTCGGCCAATTCATCACCGGTGGAAAACACCCCGACCCGCAAGGGCCGGTAGACCGTCACCTCACCATGACCGACCGAGGCCGCAAGGCCAAGGTCCTGGGGACGCAAGCGTCGCCCGGCCCGTAATGCCATATCCCCCCGTTTGCTGTCTTCACCCCGGTGGCGTCGATTGGCACCCGGCTTCAGACCGGGCGGGACGGCAACAATGCCATCCGTTGCCTCCACATCCTCCTGCATAACCACCGTGTCGGCGCCATCGGGCATCACGGCACCGGTGAATATGCGCACCGCCCCTTCAGGTGCCAACGGTTCGGCAAAGGGATGGCCGGCGGCGGAGCGGCCCTGAATGGTGAATTCGCTGGTGCTGTCCTGGGACAGATCGGCATGCCGCAGGGCGTAGCCATCGACCGCCGAATTGTCATGCGGCGGCACATCTATTGCCGAGACAATGTCCCGAGCCAAAATGCGGCCCGTAGCCTGCCGCAGCGGCAGTTGCTCCAGTTGGTCCTGGGTTACCGCCACGATGCGCTGTCGCAGGATCGCCAGGGCCTCGGCCGTGGACATCAGGTCCTCGACCTGGTTGAAGCAATCGTCCGCCAGCTTATTCATGACGCCAGCTCTTCTGGCTTGCTTGAACGGCAATAATTCATGACGAAATCCGCCACCCCTTCGACATCATCCAGGTCCAACACCGGCAGGTCCACGTCGTCCGGCCGGTAGTTGGCGGCCAGGGCAATAAAGCTCCGATCCTCGCGGCACAGCAAGGGCTTTCCCAGGCCCTTGCGATGAACTTCGATCTTGTTGTGGCCTTCGAACTTGTAGCCCTCTACCAGAACCAGGTCGACGGGAGTCATCATCGCCATCAGCTGCTCCAGCCCCGGTTCGTCGTCCTCCCGGATCTCGTGCATCAGGGCCCAGCGTTCGGCCGATCCGATCAGAACCTCCGTCGCGCCGGCGTCGCGATGCAGATATGAATCCTTGCCCGGCTTGTCCACGTCAAAGCTGTGGTGGGCATGTTTTATGGTGGAAACGCGCAAGCCACGTCCGGTCAGCAGCGGGATAAGCTTGGTCAGCAGGGTGGTCTTGCCCGCGCCGCTCCATCCCGTCACGCCAAGCGCCTTCATGGCCCATCACGTCCATCGCCGCCCGCGGCAGGCGCGGTGACATGCTGCAGCCCGGCACGCAGATAATCATAGCCGGTATACATGGTGACCAGGGCGGCGATCCACATGCCGGCGCGGCCGATCTCCATCACCGGGATGGGTTCCCAACCCGCTTCGCCCACGATCAGGAAGCCGATGGCGACCATCTGAACGGCGGTTTTCCATTTTGCCACGCGGCTGACCGGAACGCTGACCCGCAATTCGGCCAAAAATTCCCGCAGGCCCGAGACCAATATCTCCCGGCATAGAATGACCACTGTCGGTAAAATGGTCCAATCGCCAATGCGGCCCACATAGACCAGCATCAACAAGGTAGCGGCGACCAGCAGTTTATCGGCGACAGGGTCGAGAAACCGGCCCAGGCCGCTTTCCTCGCCCAGACTGCGGGCCAGATAGCCATCCAGAATGTCGGTAATGCCGGCGGCGGTAAAGATTGCGAAGACCAGCCAGTTGGACAGCGGCGAAGACAAATAGAAGGCCCCGATCAAGGCCGGAATGGCCAGGATACGTGACAGGGTCAATAGATTTGGTACGGTCGTAAGCATGTCCTCGCGCAACGGTCCTTAGGCGTCTCAGGCAACTACACAGGGGTTAGGCCAAGTATAAGGATTTCCCGCCATGGCGAAAGCGTCGCCTCACCCTTCGGGATGAAAGAAATCATAGATTTTTTGTGCGACCGCCTTGGAAATGCCGTCGACGCTTTCCAAATCGGTCAACCCCGCCGTCTCGACCGAGCGGGCGGAGCCGAAATGATTCAACAGCGCCCGCTTGCGGCCGGGACCGACACCGGCAATGGAATCCAGGGCCGAGCGATCCATGCGCTTGGCCCGCCGTGCCCGGTGGGTGCCGATGGCGAAACGGTGAGCCTCGTCCCGCAGGCGCTGGAGAAAATACAAAACCGGGCTGCGCGGGGCCAATTCGATCTCCGGCTTATCCGGCAGATAGATACGTTCCAGCCCGGCGTTGCGGTCCGGTCCTTTGGCGATGGCTGCCAAGGCGACACCGCTTACGCCCAGATCGGCGAAAACTTCGCGGGCCGCCGTCAACTGGCCCAAGCCGCCGTCAACCAGCACCAGATCCGGCCATTCGCCGGCAACCCGTGCGTCTTCGCCGCGATTGCCGTCATCTTCATCACTTTCCGCCGCCGCCTGGGCCTTCAGCAGACGGGCGAAGCGCCGGTGCAGCACTTCACGCATCATGCCGTAATCGTCACCGGGGGTGATGTTCTTGTCCTTGATATTGAACTTGCGATAGGCGTTTTTCTGCATGCCTTCGGGGCCGGCCACGATCATTGCGCCGATCGCATCCGTGCCCATGATATGGCTGTTGTCATAGACCTCTATACGCCGGGGCGGGCCGTCCAGGGCGAACAGTTCGGCGACCGAGTCCAGCAGACGCCGTTGGCTGGCGCTTTCCGCCAGGCGCCGGGCCAGGGCCTCGCGCGCGTTGGTCTGGGCATGGTTGACCAGCTCGCGCCGCTGGCCCCGTTCGGGATGGTGCAGGCGGACCTTGCGCTCCGCCTTGACGCTTAGGGCTTCGCCGATCAATTCGTGGTTCTCTGGCCATTCATTGAGCAGAATTTCCCTAGGCGGCGGCTTGTCATCATAAAATTGCCCCATGAAAGCGCCCAACACCTCCGCCGGGCCGCGTTCCTTGCCATGGCTGGGAAAATAGGCCCGGTTGCCCCAATTCTGCCCGGCCCGGAAAAAGAACACCTGTATGCAGCTTTGCCCCGCTTCCATGTGAATGGCGATGACATCGGCCTCGGCCACGCTGGCCACATTGATCCCCTGGTGGGCCTGGACATGGGCCAGGGCGCGCAGACGGTCGCGATAAATGGCCGCCGTCTCGAACGCTAGATCGGCGCCGGCGGCCTCCATGCGCTGGGATAAACCGGTCTGAACCTCGCGGCTGCGCCCGGACAGAAAATCCCGTGCTTCGGTCACCAATACTCCGTAGGCCTCTTCGTCTATGCGCCCGACACAGGGACCGGCGCAGCGGCGGATCTGGTATTGCAGGCACGGCCGGGTGCGGGCGGCGAATATGCTGTCCGAACAGGAACGCAGGGGAAATGCCTTTTGCAAAGTATTCAGGGTGCGGTTAACGGACGAGGCGGAGGCGAAAGGACCGAAATACTCCCCCTTGCGATTGCGGGCGCCGCGATGCTTGGCCAATTGCGGCCATTCATGGTCGGCGGTAATTACGATGAAGGGGAATGATTTGTCGTCCCGCAGCAGGATATTGTAGCGCGGGCGCAGGCGTTTGATCAGATTGCTTTCCAGCAACAATGCCTCCACCTCCGTATGGGTGGTGACGACCTCCATGGCCCGGGTTTCGGCGATCATGCGCAGGGTGCGGGTATTCAGGCCCGCCGGCTGGGCATAGTTTCGCACCCGGTTTTTCAGGTTCTTGGCCTTGCCCACGTACAGCACCTCGCCGTCATGGGCCAGCATGCGATAGACCCCTGGCGCCCCCGGCATGGTTTCCAGCGCTTTCTGGATCGCCCCGCGGCCACGATCGATCCCGGTATCGATCCCGCTACCAATCCCAGGGTCAGTGTCGCTGCCGGGTACAGCACCGGGCCGGAAATCAGTTCCGGACTCCGAAAAGCCGTCCACCGGCGCATCGGACGGCAGATTCAGGGGCTGCGGAGTTGGTTTGTCGGCTTTTGCCATAACGTTATATTCCGCGCCTTGGTCCGTTCGTCAATGGCTGATCGCAAGGAATGATCCGGGCTTTGATCGATATCCACTTAACTTGTGGATAACTGTGTGGGAAAGCCAATTCATACGGTGTTGAATTGGCGGAATCCCGCCTATTCGCCCTCTTTGCATAAAAAATAGGCAGAATTTTAAACCATTGAATTTAAACATAAAAGTTAACGGCGTCCGGATTGACATCGGTGCATAACCTGTAAGTAACCCAAACGTTACCAAAAGCTCAACAATCTCAATAGCCTGTGTACAAAAGGCGCCGTCCGACAGTGGTTCAATCAGTTACCGGCAAGTCTCCAAACCCATACCGGAACCGGCGACGAAATATCAAAAGCTACCAATCATCGGCAATCGACCAATTCAGGCAAGTAATTGTTTATGGTTTAAAAGTATTCGCGCACTCTGTTTTGCGGACGACGGCGAGGCAGCTTGCGCCGGCTCTGTTTTAGATACCCCAGACATGCCGTGATAGAGGGAAAGCACATAAATTAGGTAGGCGAAGGTTAGAAAGGCCCCATAGCGCCGGCTGATGGGCCGCCCGCGCAATACGAACGGCGTCACCAGGATGGCGGCGGACAGCATGATCCACAAATCATATCGGATAATCTGGTCGGGTATGGGCACCGTCTTCACCATTGCCGTGATACCCATGATACCGAGAATATTGAACAGGTTGGAGCCGATCACATTGCCGATGGCCACATCGCCGTGGCGGCGAATGGCGGCAACCAACGAAGTCGCCAGCTCCGGCAGGGAGGTTCCCAAGGCAATCAAGGACAATCCAATGGTCGCTTCCGATACTCCGGCGGCCACCGCTATGGCAATGCCGCCGTTGATTAACAGATCGGCACCAACCACCAGGCCCGCTATGCCGACAGCGATGAATGCCAGGGACAGCCAGGTGGAATGGGGCCGGGCGGCAATGCCCTCGATCTCGTCGACAATGGCCTCCGCCGTGGCTTCGTTTTCATCCCGCCCCGAGAAATAGGACCAGGTCAAATAACCGCACAACATCGACGTCATGATGGCGCCCTGCCAATTCAGCAACTGCCCGCTCCAGCATAGGGCGATGAAGGCAATTGACACGGCGAACATGATCGCGCCATCGCGGCGGATGGCGTTGACGTCACAAGCGATGGGAAAAATGATCGCCGGCAGGCCCAAAACCAGCAGAATATTGGCGATGTTGGAGCCGACGACATTGCCGATGGCTATTTCCGGGGCGCCGCTTAGAACCGCATCGAGACTGACGACCAATTCCGGCGACGACGTCCCGAAAGCTACCACGGTCAGCCCGATAACCAGCGGCGGCACTTTCAGCCGTTGCGCCAATGTGACGGCGCCCCGTACCAGGACGTCCCCGCCAATCAGAAGCAGCACCAGGCCACCGGCAACCATTAGATACGTCATGCCTCGACCACACCGCTGGTTACCCAAGAAAAATCTAGGGCGCGGCCCCGACCGCGCTCTCGACATATATAGCGGCGACCGCCCTTGGTTTGAAGGGATAGTTCCATGTGATCGGTGCAAACCGGCAAAATTATCTGAAAATTCAACTCGCCCGTCGCTAGATATGGACAAGGACCCGGCCCTCGGTTATGCCGTGGCAGCCTCACGACACACATTAGCGGTACGCGGACATATTGATGAACATTTCCATTATTGATGGTTTGGCCGGGTTGGCCGGGGACTACGACCTTTTCATCTTCGATCTTTGGGGTGTCGTGCATGATGGCGTCGCCGTATATCCCGGTGCCGCCGATTGCCTGCGCCGGTTGCGCGGACACGGGGCTAGGGTGGTTTTGCTGTCCAATGCGCCCCGCCCCAGCGTATCCGTGTCCGGCCATCTGGAGGAGCTTGGCGTTGCCCCTTCGTTGTATGATTGGCTGCTGACATCGGGGGAAGCAACCGCCAGCGCCATCGCCGCGCGGCAACCCCAACCGGCGTATTTCCACCTTGGGCCCGAGCGCAACCGCCCCACGCTGGATGCGTGCGGCGGCCGCGAAGTCAGCATCGCTGCGGCCGAATTGATCCTTTGCACGGGGTTGTTCGACGACGAGGCCGACCGGGCGGAGGACTATAGGGAAATCTTGCAAGGGGCCGCGGCCCGCGACCTGCCGATGATTTGCGCCAATCCCGATCTGGTGGTCATGCGGGGTGAGCAAATGATCCCCTGTGCCGGCGCCGTGGCGGCCTTTTACGAGGAACTGGGGGGACGGGTGCAGCGTTTCGGCAAACCATTTCCGGATATTTTCGAACGTCTGTTCGCGGCGTCGCCGGACATACCCAAATCCCGGACGGTGATGGTTGGCGACGGCCTGCCGACAGACATCCAAGGGGCCCGCCGGGCCGGTATCGATGCTGTCTGGGTCGCCGGCGGCATTCATGCGGATGACCTGGGTTTGGGCCCCGATGGGCATTTGCTTCAGGACAAGGTGCACGCCACCGCCAAGGCAGCGGGCGAATGGCCTCGTGCGATATTGCCGTGGTTGCGGTGGTAACAGGTTGCGCCAACGCGTTGAACGAGATCAAATTATCAGCCGAAAGCGAAACGATTCCGTCTTTCGGCTGTTTGACCTAGGCATTTCTGAATTGGAAATGCTCCGATCTTTAAGGATAGAGCAATTTTTCCAATCACTTAGAATCGCTCCAGTTGGTTCGGGCGATTCACAGTTGTTCGGAATTGCTCTAATCAAACAGGGCGTCGATGTCGTCCTGCGAGGCTTCCTCTCCATCACCGGATGACAGGGCGACAATGTCGTCTAATTTCGGTTCGTCAGCGGCCTTGGCCGCGCCGGCATCTTCGGCGGCGACCTCCGGTGTTGGTTCAGGTGTCGGTTCGGGTGTTGGTTCGGGCGCCGGCTCGGAAATGGCATCATCATTTTCTTCAAGATTCTTGCCATTCATTTGATCGTTTTGGCCGTCTTGGCCGCCTTGGTCTGTATGTTCCGGCGCATCGGCCGGTGCTTCCGAGGCCGTTTCCAACGAATCCGCTTCGATTTCGACTTCGATGTTACTGCCCGTCATATCGGCGGCCACGGCTTCACCGAATAGATCATCGACCTGGTTTTGCGCGATACCTTCGCCATCCAAGGCCGGACCGTTCAACAGATCGCTGTCAGGCCGGACATCCTCATTTTTGATGGGATCGGGCGCTTCACCATCCGCATCGGCGATATCCGGGCCCCAGGCATCCTGCAGGCCGTGAAGGCGCTCCTCGATATAAGTAAGGGTCGCGACCACCTTGGTGATCCGTTGACCGGTAATATCCTGGAACGAACAGGCCTCGAATATGTTCATGCAGGCTTCATTCACTTTTTCGGCGTAATCATCGGCGGTCGGATCGGCGGACATAATTTCTTCCGCCGAATCCATGATGGTGCCCGTGGCCGTCTCGGTCGAGGCGACGATAGCCTCCAATTCCAAACCGGCCCGGGGGATCTTGTCCTGCTTCAAGTCGTTCGGCCGCAATTCCGAGATTTCGGTACGCGCCCGTTGAATATATTCCGACAGGCCTCGAAATTCCGAATACAGCGTTGTATCGATGGAATTGAAATAGCTGCGCATGGCAGCCAGCAGAATTTCGGTGACGCTGGCGATGTCACCAAGATTCACAACAGCCGGTTTGTTGACGCGCAGGTGATCGACAAGCTGTTCGATCCCCGCGCTGACCTCTTCCGTATCCATCAATGTAACTCCATGCAACCCTTGGACAACACAACCGATCCATTACGGATCAGAAGTCGCCGATGACCGATGTCATTTTGGTCTTCAGGGTCGCCGCGTTGAAGGGCTTCACAATATAGTTGTTAACCCCGGCCTTTTTCGCCGCGATCACATTCTCGGTCTTGGATTCCGCGGTGATCATGATGAAAGGCGTTTCCTGCAACTTATCGTCCGAACGCATCTCCTTCAGCAGCTGGTAGCCGGTCATTGGCTCCATATTCCAATCGGAAATCACCAGGTGGTAATCCTTGCCGCGAAGCTTTTGCAAAGCCGCCGCGCCATCGGCTGCTTCGTCCACATTATTGAAGCCAAGTTGCTTCAGCAGGTTGCGAATGATGCGCAGCATTGTCTTGTAATCGTCGACGATCAGGATCGTCATTTCCATATCGACAGCCATTGTTTCTGTCCCATCCAATCCGGTTGTTCATTCAGTCAGTGCGTGTGTTGTCCAGCGGTCTTCGACGCCAGAGCGCCCTCCCCCGTAGGTGCAACGAGGGGCAGTTTGCGTCAGGGCACTGAATATTTGGTTAACGAAGGGCAGATGGTTTTCAAGTCTTGCTGTTTATTTCCCGCTATTTGTCGTGAGCCAGTCGTAGCCCGATATATTGCGCCGCCAAATTGTCCGAAAACAATTCATTGGATTCCCAGTTATGAACAAGTCAGTCGCCGACAGGCTCTGATCAAAAGCCAGACAGCCATGCAATCCATCAACTTGTTCAAGGATATGCATGGCCATTTCATAGAGGTCTGAAAGTCGGCATGATCGATACACATTCCCGCACCACCACGGCAGTTGTCATGGTCAAGGGCGATGCCCGGCTGTTGGTAGCCGGCCGCGAGGCGTTTGAAAGTTGGGCCGGCGCGGCAACCGCCGCATTAGGTGGTTGCCAGGGGGGGCGGAAGCCCCAATAATCCCGGCCATGCGTATTATCCGTCATATCCAGAACATTCCTGATGAGTTGAAAAGCGGCGCGGTCGCGGTCGGCAACTTCGATGGCATTCACCGCGGCCACCAGGCCTTGATCAATCATTGCCGGACCCTGGCCGAGACAGTCCGGGGCCCCACCCTTGCCCTGACATTCGAGCCACACCCACGACGGGTGTTCCAGGCCGATGCTCCGCCCTTTCGCCTGACGCCATTCCGCAGCAAGGTGCGCCTGTTGTCGGACCTTGGGGTCGACGGCCTGGTCAGTCTACGGTTCGATCTTGCGGTCAGTCAGCAATCGCCCGAGGCCTTTATTCAGGATATTCTGGTGCAGGCCCTGGGCGCCCGCCACGTGGTGGTGGGGTATGATTTCGTCTTTGGCCATCGCCGGGCCGGCAATGCGGATCTGTTGGGGGAATTTGGCTCCCGTCACGGCTTTGAGGTAACGGTACTGGACCCGGTCACTCACGACGACGATGTTTGCTCCTCGACCATTATCCGGGTCGATCTGGAAACCGGCCGCTGCCGACGGGCTGCCGAGCTGCTTGGCCATTGGTGGGAGATCGAGGGCCGGGTCCAGGGTGGCGACCGGCGCGGCAGGCAGTTGGGCTTTCCCACGGCAAACCTGCACCTTGGCCCCTCCGCCCTGCGTCCGGCGTTGGGTGTTTATGCCATCCGCTTCGGTCTGGAAGAGGCCGGTGGCACCCGGTGGTATCCCGGCGTCGCCAATCTGGGACGGCGCCCCACGTTCGATGGCAAGGGCATTGTCCTGGAGTCTCATTTGTTCGATTTTAGCGACGATATCTATGGCCGTCACGGCCGGGTTGCCTTCGTCGAGCATCTGCGCCCGGAAAAGAAGTTCGATGGCATAGACGCCATCAAGGCGCAAATTGCCCTGGATGGCGAACAGGCCCGTCACATTTTGACCAAGGCTGACAACGCCCAGGACAGATTCGAAATGTAGCGTCGCAACCGCTATGCTACCCTCCTATCAAACAAGATAAATAAATTTGGGGACCGACAATGAGCACCGCCGCCGCCGTAACGCTGGACGACAAATACGAACAGGAACAGGGCCGGGTCTTCATGACCGGCATGCAAGCCCTGGTGCGCCTGCCCATGTTGCAGCGGCAGCGGGATGTGGCGGCCGGTTTGAACACGGCCGGCTTTATCTCAGGCTATCGGGGTTCGCCCTTGGGCGGATACGACGCCGCCCTGTGGTCGGCGCAGCGCTTTCTCTCCCGCAGCCATATCAAATTTCAACCCGGCTTGAACGAGGATCTTGCGGTCACCGCCGTCTGGGGCACGCAACAGGTGAATTTGTGGTCGGGCGGCAAATACGACGGCGTCTTCGGTATCTGGTATGGCAAGGGCCCCGGCGTGGACCGCAGCGGCGACGCCATCAAGCATTTGAACTATGACGGGACATCTCAATACGGCGGCGTGCTGCTGGTTGCCGGCGATGACCATGGCGCCAAATCCTCGACCCTGCCCCATCAAAGCGAGCCGGCCTTCATGGCGGCCGGGGTGCCCGTGTTCCATCCCGCCGGTGTGCAGGAATATCTGGATTTGGGCCTGCACGGTTTCGCCATGTCGCGGTTTTCCGGCTGCGCGGTGGGTTTCAAGGCTGTGGGTGAGACGGTGGAAAGCTCGGCTTCGGTCAATATTGATCCCGAAGCGGTGCAGATCGCCAAGCAGATCGATTTCCATATGCCCGATGGCGGCCTGAACCTGCGGTATCCCGACGGGGTCATGGAAAAGGAAAGCCGGCTGCTGGAGCACAAGCTGCCGGCGGCCCAGGCCTATGTGCGCGCCAACGGCCTGGACAAACTGATTTTCGATAGTCCCAAGGCGCGCCTGGGCATCGTTACCACCGGCAAGGCCTATTTGGATGTGCGGCAGGCCTTTGACGAATTGGGTCTGACAGCCGAAATGGCCGCTGATATGGGCATCCGCCTTTATAAGGTAGCCATGACCTGGCCGCTGGAACCCCATGGCGCCCTGGAATTCGCCAAGGGCCTGGAAGAGATTGTGGTGGTCGAGGAAAAGCGCCCGATCCTGGAAGACCAGTTGCGCACATTGCTGTATGGCCAGATGGACGCTCCGCGCCGCATTGTCGGTAAACGGGACGAAAACAATCAGATCCTGCTGCCGGAGATTGGCGAACTGACACCGGGCATGGTGGCCCGGTCCATCGTGGGTCGGCTGAAAACCTTCAGCGAAATGCCGGATTTCGATCAGCGTCTGGCGCGCATCGAACAGATCGAAAGCGGCGCCCAGGGTTCGCCGCCGACCATTTTGCGCACGCCCTATTTTTGTTCCGGCTGTCCGCACAACACCTCGACCCGGACGCCGGACGGCAGCCGCTCCATGGCCGGTATCGGCTGTCACGGCATGGCCCTGTGGATGCCCGACCGCAATACCCAGACCATTACCCACATGGGCGCCGAGGGCGTCAATTGGATCGGCCAGGCGCCGTTTTCCAAGACCGATCATATTTTCCAGAACCTCGGTGACGGCACCTATTACCATTCCGGCCTGTTGGCGATCCGGGCCGCCGTCGATGCCGGTGTCAACATCACCTACAAGATTCTGTTCAACGACGCCGTGGCCATGACCGGCGGCCAGCCGGTGGTCAATGTGGAAGACGGTAAACTGACCCCGGACGAGATCAGCCGCCAGGTCCACGCCGAGGGCATCACAAAGATCGCCCTGGTCACGGACGAGCCGGATAAATACCCCATCGGCACCAACTGGGCGCCGGGCACCACCATTCATCACCGCGACGACCTGGACCAGGTGCAAAAGGACCTGCGGGCCACGCCCGGTACCACGGTGCTGATCTATGACCAGACCTGCGCGGCGGAGAAGCGGCGGCGGCGTAAGCGGGGCCTGTTTCCGGACCCGGCCAAGCGGGCGTTCATTAATGATCTGGTGTGCGAGGCCTGCGGCGATTGCTCCGTCGCCTCGAACTGTGTCTCGGTACTGCCCAAGGAAACCGAATGGGGCCGCAAGCGGCAGATTGATCAATCCAACTGCAACAAGGATTTTTCCTGCGTCAACGGCTTCTGCCCCAGTTTCGTCACGGTCCATGGCGGCAACCTGCGCAAGGCGCAAAAGCCGACCAGCGCGGCGGACGGCGGCGCCAATTGGGATGAATTGTTCGCCGGGCTGCCGACGCCGACGCTGCCGTCGTCGGCGGAACCTTTTGGCATTCTGATCACCGGCATCGGCGGCACCGGCGTCGTCACCGTCTCGGCCCTGCTGGGCATGGCGGCGCATATAATGGGCAAGGGCGTCTCGGCCCTGGACATGGCCGGTCTGGCGCAGAAAAACGGCGCCGTGACGTCTCATATCCGTATTTCCGATACGCCGGAGGATCTGCACGCCGTGCGCATCGCCACCGGTGGTTCCAAGCTGATCCTGGGCTGCGACATCGTTGTCGCCGCCGGCCCGGACGTGTTGTCCACCGTCAACGAAGGGGTCACCGGCGCGGTGATCAACAGCCACGTGGTGCCGACGGCGCAGTTCCTGGCCGATCAGGATATGGAGATGGCGGGCGAAAATCTGGTCGCCGAGTTACAGAAGGCCGTGGGCAAGGACTTCAGCCATTTCCTCAATGCGACCAAGATCGCCACGGCGCTGTTGGGGGATTCCATCGCCACCAACCTGTTCCTGCTGGGCGCGGCCTATCAGTTCGGTTATCTGCCCCTGACCCTGGAAGCCATCGAAGGCGCCATCGAAATCAACGGCGTGGCCGTGGCGGCCAACAAACTGGCCTTTGCCTGGGGCCGCCTGGCGGCCCATGACCCGGCCGCGGTGGAAACCATCGCCGCGCCCCTGATACCGAAGCAGGAGGGCAAGGCGGAGGCCCTGACCCTGGAGCAGCAGATCGCCCGCCGGTCGGATTATCTGACGGACTACCAGGACGCGGCCTATGCCCAGCGTTATGTGGCGCTGGTCGATACGGCTCGCGCGGCGGAGCAAAACCGGGCCGCCGGTCTGGACGGCTTGTCGGAAGCCGTGGCCCTGAATTTCTTCCGCCTGATGGCCTGCAAGGATGAATATGAAGTGGCGCGGCTGTATACGGACGGCCGCTTCATGGATCAGGTTAACCAACAGTTCGAGGGCGATTTCAGCCTGCGTCTGCATATGGCCCCGCCCCTGATCGCCAGGCGGCACCCGGACAGCGGCCATCTGCAAAAGCGGGAGTTCGGCCCCTGGATGCTGAAGCTGATGCCGCTGCTGGCCCGCATGAAGGGATTGCGCGGCGGCGCTTTCGATATTTTCGGCCGCACGGCGGAACGGCGTATGGAACGGCAATTGATTGCCGATTACGAAAAAACAATCGGTGCGGTTCTTGCCGTATTGGACCATGACAACCACGCCATGGCGGTAAACATCGCGGAAGTACCGGACCGCATTCGTGGTTTTGGCCACGTCAAGGAAAAGGCCTTGGCCCAGGCCAAAAAGAACGAGGCGGAAATGTTGGAATTGTACCACGCGCCATCGAAGCGGCCGACCGCCGCCGAGTAATTCCATGGGTGCGTAGGTCCCGTGCGAAAAGGGGCAAGTGGATGCCGTTATCCCGTGCCATGGCGTTTCGGCGATTGGCCGGCGAACACATGCTCGCCGCACCCCCCACCCTGCCCCTGGGCAGCAGCGTCGGGGAAGCGGTGGCGCTGTTGGCGGAGGCCACCGCTGACTGCGTGGTCGCGGTCGATGCAAACAACATTCCACGGGGCGTGCTGACGGAACAAGATGTGGTGCGCAAGGTGGCATTCCGCCTGGATGCCGGCAGCCCCCTTGATACCATCATGAGCCAGCCGGTGCGGGTGATCCGGGCCGAGGATTTGATGTTTCATGCCGTCGCCCGCATGCGCAGGGCCGGCTTGCATCATATGCCCGTGGTCGATGCCCGCGACCAACTGGTCGGCATGCTGACCCTAGACAGCACCCTGGTCACTATCAACAGCCAATTGGTCGAACAGATCGAAAACCTGACCCAGCCCGAAACGCCGGACGGCATGACCCAGGTCCGGGCGGCGCAGTTGCTGGTGGCGGAGCAGTTAATGGCCGACCAGGTGCCGACGCCGGATATCCAGGCCCTGGTCAGCCACATTAACAATGATGTCTACCGTCGCCTGACGCGCCATTGCATCCGCGCCATGGGATATGCCGGGCATGGGCCGCCGCCCCGTGATTTTTGCCTGATCGTCATGGGTTCGGGCGGGCGCCAGGAAAGTTATCTGAACCCGGATCAGGACAACGGCCTGATCATCGCCGATTATCCCGATGCAGAGCACGACCGGATCGACGGCTATTTTTCCGAACTGGCCGATCGGGTGACCCAGGCCATGCACGGCGCCGGTATGCCGTTGTGCAATGGCTATGTCATGGCGGTGAACCCATTGTGGCGCAAGACCGCCAGCCAATGGCGGGCACAGATGGATTACTGGATCAACCGGCGCAACCCTGCGGCCCTGCGTCTGGCGGATATCTTCTTTGACTTTCGCGGTGTGGCGGGAGAGCGCCGCCTGGCCGCTGAATTGCGTGACTATATAACAAGCCGCTTACGGAATAACCGCCATTTTATGCGGGACATGTTTCTGCAGGATGAACATTTCGGGGTCGCCCTGGGCCTTTTCAACCGCTTTATCCTGGAAAAAGAAGACGCCGGCCATCGCGGCGAGCTGAACCTGAAGATCACCGGTACCTTGCCCCTGGTTGATGCCGTTCGTGCCCTGGCGCTACTTAATGGCGTGGCGGATACCGGTACCTTGGTTCGTATCGCGAAACTGAAGGAACTGGCTGTCCTGGACAATGACGAGGCGGATTACCTGACCGGCGCCTTCCATCACATCACGCATCTGTTGTTGCGCCAGCAATTGGCGGATCAGCGTAAAGGCGAAGCCGTCAGCAACTATGTTCACCCCGACAGCCTGACGGACCGGGAAGACGACCAACTGGTTGATGCCCTCAAGGCCATTCGTGACCTGCGCGACCGGGTGCGCAGCGATCTGAGTGGCGAACTCTTTTAATATTGTTTCTGCAAGCGGCGAAAACGACGCGCTTTTCGGGAAATGGCCGTCAACTGACCCAGTGTTTCCGCTTTCTCGGCTAACTTCAACAATGCAAGAAAGACCTCTGCCGTGGCTAGGCTGTCGCCCAGGGCGGTGTGGCGGCCTTCGAACGTCGCGCCATGGCGGGCGGCAAGGGCATCGAGATCGTGATCCCGGGCGCCCGGCTCCAGCACGGCGGAAAGCAGCAGGGTATCGAGGACCGTTTGTTCAAACACCGGTGCGCCGTCCGGCCGGGCCAGCTCCAGGAACTTCATATCAAAGGCGGCGTTGTGGGCGACCAGGACGCTGTCACCGCAGAATTCATGAAAATCCTGTAATACCGGTCCGATGGGGCGGCTGTCGGCGACATCCCCATCCGTCAGCCCATGGATGGTTGTGGAGAGCGGCGGAATGACCCGGGCCGGATAGACCAGTTCGTCAAAGATCAGGTCCCGGCGAATGACGCCGTCGACGATACGGACGGCGGCGATTTGGATGATGCGATCACCGCTCCTGGGCGTCAGACCCGTGGTTTCTGTATCGAACACCACGAAATTCAATTCCGAGAGCCGACGGGTATCCGCTGGCCCGCGGAACCGCGCCAGAACCTCCCCGCTGATCAGGGTGGGCAGGAAAACCCCCAGCATGACAATGGCGATGGCGACGATTTCCATTGTCTGGATCGTCTCGCCCAGGAAGACGACGGCCATGGGTACGGATAGCGGCCCCACCAGACTGGCAAACAATGATGTCCGGCCCACGGACAAATGGCGCAGGGCGAAGTTCAACAGAAAGAACGGCCCGGCCGTGGCGACCACGCCCAGATAAAGCAGCAACAGCAGCGGCCCCTGACTGACCCGGTCATACGAGGCGCCCGGTTCTTCCAGTATCAGGAATGCCACGCCCCCGACCACAAGCGCCATGGTCATCTGCCAGGCGGTGGTCACCATGGGCCGGCCCTGTTGCTGCGCCACCCGGCGCGCCAGGAGGGAGCTGCAAATGGCACACAGCACACCACAGACAGCCAGCAAATCGCCGAACAGATTACCCTCGCCCGCCGCCTGGTTGGTCCTGACCAGCATGAAAGCGCCGGTAACGGCGAGGATGGCGCCGACCGCCACCATGGGGTTGATCGGCTCCTTCAATACCAATCGGGCGGCCAGGGGCATGATCAACGGCATCAGGGCCCAGAAGACCGCGGCATTGACGGCGGAGGTATGAAACAGGCCCCAGACCATGAACAGGGATACCAGGCCCGGGTCCAGCATGCCCATCAACAGCGGCCGTTTAGCCTCGGCCAGGCGCACGGGCTGGCGGGTCAGCAAAACCATGGCCCACAATATGGCGACGGCAAAAAGAAACCGGCCCGATACCACCTCCGCGACCGCAAGCTCGGCGACCGCGACTTTGGCCCCGATCATGGAAGAAGCCCACAGGGAGGCAGCCAGAAGCATCGCCAGAACGGGCATGAATAATTTCGATCCTCGTAACTAGAATCAACGTCGTCTTGGCCATTCAGGTAATGAATGAACTAGACTGGCGATACCATACAGGAGGATCAGCCCATGTCGGATGTCTATATCATCGGCAGTTATTCCACGCGCTTTCAGAAATGGCCCAACAAGAGCTTCAAGGATCTGAGCCGGGACGCCTATCTGGGCGCCCTGGACGACAGCGGCCTGGATGACGGCGGCGACATCGATATCGCCTATTTCGGCAATTGCGGGCTGGGGACCTTCGGCCAGCCCTGCATTCGCGGCCAGGTCTGTTTCACACCCTTGGTGCGGGACGGCCTGTTTCCCGAACGGGTGCCGATGGTCAATGTGGAGGATGCTTGTGCGACCTCGTCCGTGGCCATGAACGGTGCCTGGAAGGATATTCTCTCCGGCCAGTCGCATCTGGCCCTGGCCATCGGCGTGGAGAAGACCTATGTGCCCGACGATCCGGCCCGGACCATGGAATTGTTCGCGGGCGGCATCGACCAACTGGATCCGGAAGAATGGCAGGAACATTACCGCCGGCAGGGCGAGGCCATGGGTAAGCCGTTCGAAACCGGGCCGGGACGCACCATCTTCATGGATACCTACGCCATGCAGGCCAGCTATCACATGAAAAAATGGGGCACGACCCAGGCGCAGATCGCCACCGGGGCGGCGAAAAACCACAACAACGGCGCCCTCAATCCCCTGGCGCAGTACCAGTTTGAAATGTCCGTGGACGAGGTATTGGCGGACCGGGAGGTCAGCTATCCTCTGACTCGCGCCATGTGCGCGCCCATCGGTGACGGTGCCGCCGCCGCCATTCTGTGTTCCGAGGATTATTTGCGCAATCTGTCCGGCCCCGTGCGCGACCGCGCGGTCAAGGTCAAGGCATCGGCAATGTCGGGCGGCAAGTACCGCAGCCTGGATGAACCGGGCCTGACCAAGATCGCGGCCGACAAGGCTTATGCCTTCGCCGGTATCAAGCCGGGGGATATCGACGTGGCGGAGGTGCATGACGCCACATCATTTTGCGAGATCTATCAGGTGGAAATGATGGGCTTTTGCGATATCGGGGCAGGCGGCAAGTTCGTCGGTGACGGCCATACCATGCTGGATGGCAAGATCCCCGTGAATACCTCCGGCGGCCTGGTCTCCAAAGGGCATCCCGTGGGCGCCACCGGGCTGTCCATGATCCATGAGTTGACCAGCCAGTTGCGGGGCGAAGCCGGCGCCCGGCAGGTTGACGGCGCGCGCCTGGCCCTGGCCGAAAACGGCGGCGGCGTCATGGGCGTGGAAGAGGCCGCTGCCTGTATCACGATTTTGGAGAAGGACAGTTGATGTCTGATCATGAAACGGCCTTCGAGAGGCCCTTGAACGGTGAACATGTCGACAATCCACCGAGCGGCCTTGTTCCCGCGCGTCGAGAAATGACGGGCCGGGAAATTATTCTCGAACCCCTGGACCCCGCCGTTCATGGCAAGGAGCTTTATGCCGTATCCCACGGCACCGATCAGGCGTTGGAGATCTGGACCTATCTGCCCTGGGGGCCATGGAGCACGGAAGCCGCTTACCTGGACCATTTGGCAGGCTGTGCCGCCAGTTTCGATTACATCTGGTATGCCTTCCGTCACCGCGACAGCGGCAGGATCAAGGGCATGGCCTGTTACCTGGATGTCCAGCCATCTCAGGGCGTGATCGAGATCGGCGGTATCTGGTTTGCCCCCGACCTGCAGCGAACCCAGGCCGCGACCGAGGCCTTGTTCCTGATGCTGGATTACGCCATGACGGAACTGCGTTATCGCCGCATGCAATGGCGCTGCAATGCCTTGAACCAAAAATCCCGCAACGCCGCCCTGCGTCTTGGCTTCAAATACGAGGGCATATTTTACAATCACATGATTTTCAAGGGGTTGAACCGGGATACCGCCTGGTATTCCATCCTGGATTCGGATTGGCCGGCGGTGCGGAAAACCATCGCCGCGTGGCTGGATGCTGGCAATTTCGACGGCGATGGTCTGGCGCAAAGTTCATTGACGGAACGCATGAGTGAACGGTTGGTCGCGCCGCGTATCGCAGACGGCAGCTAAGGAAAAGGACGAAAAGTTAATGGAATTCGGAATTTGTATGTTCGCGACGGATTATTCCATGCAGGCGGCGGATCTGGCCGTTGCGGTGGAGGAACGAGGCTTTGATGCCCTGTTCATTCCCGATCACACCCACATCCCCGCCAGCCGGGAGACGCAATTTACCATTGGTGACGAGCTGCCGCCGGACTATTCCCACAACGTGGATATGTTTCTCGCCCTGACGGCGGCGGCGGCGGTAACCAAACGCATCCGCCTGGGCACCGGCATTTGTCTTGTGGTAGAGCGCGATCCGATCATCACCGCCAAGGAAGTTGCCAGCCTGGATCATATTTCGGGCGGACGGGTGGATTTCGGCATCGGCGGCGGCTGGAACCAGGAAGAGTTGGAGAACCACGGGATCCCCTGGAACCGCCGCTGGAAGGCGGCGCGGGAACGGATCGAGGCCATGCAGGCGATCTGGACCCAGGACGAGGCGAGCTATAGCGGCGAATTCGTCAATTTCGACCGAATCTTGTCCTGGCCCAAACCGGTGCAGAAACCCTATCCGCCGGTCTTTGTGGGCGGTGATGCGGGCGGTACGTTCAAGCGCGTACTTAACTACGGCGATGGCTGGATCCCCATGCTGGCCGGACGGGACAATGAAATCGACCTGAAGCAGGAGCGCATGGCGGAACTGGCCGCCCTGGCCAAGGACGCCGGGCGGGCGCCCTATCCCATCACGACCTTCGGCACACCCCGGGACCCGAAGGCAATTGAGAAACTGGCCGCATCCGGCGTCACGCGCTGTATTTTCGGCCTTAAGGCCGCGCCGGCGGAAGATGTCCTGCCCCGGCTGGATAAATTGGCCCGGTTGGTCGACGGGATACGCGGCGGCGGGGGATAAAAAATATTTCCCTCCGCAACGGTGGCGGAGTAGGTTCGGCCAACTCAAAAAAACAAACCAGGACTTGGAAACCCATGCCATCATTGTTCGAGCCTCTATCCTATACCCGTGGTCCGGCCATGAAAAACAGATTCATGCTGGCCCCCCTGACCAATACCCAAAGCCACGAAGACGGTCGTCTTTCCGACGACGAATTCAAATGGCTGGAGATGCGCGCCACGGGCGGTTTCGGTCTGACCATGACCTGCGCCGCCCATGTGCAGGCCATCGGCCAGGGATTTCCCGGCCAGTTGGGCGCCTATTCCGATGACCATATCGAGGGCCTGGCCCGCATGGCCGCCGGCATCAAGGCCAAGGACAGCGTCGCCGTAGTGCAGTTGCACCATGCCGGCCAGCGCTCCCCCGCCGAGGTGATCGGTACAACGCCGGTCTGCCCCTCGGACAGCGAAAACCCCGCCGCCCGCGCCCTGAGCCACGACGAAGTCGGCCAGTTGATCGAGGACTTCATTCTGGGCGCCAAACGATGCGAGGCTGCCGGATTTGACGGTGTCGAGGTGCATGGCGCCCACGGCTATATCCTCAGCCAGTTCCTCAGCCCGGAAATCAACCACCGGGATGACGAATACGGCGGCAGTCTGGAAAACAGAAGCCGGATCATGTTCGATATCGTCAACGGCATTCGCGCCCGCTGCCGGCCGGATTTCAACGTCTCCATCCGTCTATCACCGGAACGGTTCGGACTGCGTCTGGCGGAAGTACGGGAAGTGGCCCAGCAATTCATGACGGAAGGCGCCATCGATTTCCTCGATATGTCCCTGTGGGATGTCTTCAAGGAACCGGAAGAGGAAGAGTTCAAGGGCCGCAGCCTGCTGTCCTATTTTGCCGATCTGGATCGCGGTGACGTCAAGCTGGGCGTGGCCGGAAAGGTCAATTCCGTCAGGGCGGCGAATGAATGCCTGGAGCAAGGTTGTGATTTTGTCCTGCTGGGCCGGGCCGCTATCCTGCATCACGATTTCCCCCTGCAGGCCGAAAAAGACGAGGACTTCACGGCTGTTTCCCTGCCCGTTACGGCCGATTACCTGCGCGGCCAGGGTCTGGGCGAGGATTTCGTGGTTTACATGTCCGGCTGGAAGGGTTTCGTTGCGGCTTAGTGGTGCGAACCAAACAGAAGAGACCTTCTGTTAGGTGTCTTGCGCACCACGATTCTTCAGAGTCTAGTGGTCTTTCTATCCTCACGGATGGGTACCATCCGTTAGAATCGGACCACTAGGCCGCTATCTATTCCGTCCGCCCCTGATCGATATATCGAAAGAAGGAAATTACCCACCATGGACTTCACACACATCAAATTCGACATCAGCGATGAAATTGCAACCATCACCCTGTTCCGCCCGGAAGCCCGCAACGCCCTCAGCCGGGAGATGCGCGATGATCTGCGCGCGGCTCTGAAGATGGTGAAGGAACAGGCGGGCGAAGAGGTAAAGGCGCTGATTTTAACCGGTGGCGGCGGTGCCTTTTGTGCCGGCGGTGATATCAAGAGCATGGGCGGTGAGGAGCGCACGGCTTTAATGACCCGCAATGGCCTGCGCGCCGATCACGACCTCATCTATGACGTGACCAATATCGAATTGCCGGTGATCAGCCTGGTCGATGGTCCGGCGGCGGGCGCGGGCTGCAACCTGGCCCTGTCGGCGGATTTCGTATTCGCCACGCCATCGGGCATGTTCATGCAGGCCTTTGGGCGGATCGGCGCCGTTCCCGATTGGGGCGGGTTCTACATCCTGCCGCGATTGGTCGGCCTGCAACGGGCTAAGGAGCTGGTTTACAGCGCCCGCAAGGTCGGTGCCGAAGAGGCGAAGGAAATCGGCCTGATCCTGGATCTGGTATCGCAGGAAAATGCCATGGAGGAGGTTCGGGAGTTCGCCGGGCGGTTCCGTCATGCCTCGACCGCGGCCATCGGGATGTCGAAAAACATCCTCAACCAATCGCACAATCTGGATCACCGTACCTTGCTGGAACTAGAGGCGGACGCCCAAGGCATGGCCCTGGTAACCCCGTATCACAAAGCGGCTGTCCAACGCTTCAAGGACAAGGAACCTTCCCGCTACGATTGGGAAAAATTGCGGGGCGGCAAAGACCGCTAGATAATTTGCGATTTTGATTTGCGCGAACTAGACCGCGACCGCGGCCCGGCGCCGATGCGCCGCCCGCGCGGAGCGGCGTGCCATGGCGCACAATCGCGATCGATAAAAAGCTGGATCGGATTCAATTTAATCCAAGTTATAACCTGCGGCGGCGATACAGTTTAGGCATTGCCCTGGTTCCTATCGGGTTTCGTTGTCAACCAGGACCACTCCCAAGTCGCCCTGTACCGATACCTGCTGCTCGCGGTTATACCGTCGCCGTGCCTGATAAGTCATTTCTTCATCAAGGTAGGTCCGGACCTCGGAAAGCGAAATACGACCGTCGCCGTTGCCGTAATCCTCATTGTCCGCCAGGCCATTCAGGGCGATCAGAAGATGTTTGGTGAAAAGACCCAGTTTGGCATCTTCATCCCAACTGGCGAACTGGTTACCCTTGGCTGCGGTGATAACGATCATGCCGGGCATCTTGGCTGGCATCGTTGGTGTTACGGTTAGACCGGACGCCGCGCGCACCAGCATTCCCTTCGGGCTGTCGCCTGAAAAACAGGCATCCAAATAGACAGTTGTCGATTTGGCATTTATTTTCGTCAGATTGCTGAATAATAAATCCACGGGATAGCCATTGATCTCGACCAGATTGGGGTTGGCGTCGACCGGCAGCAGATAACCGCGCCGGTCCTCGAGGCCCGGAACACCATGACCGGAATAAAACACGGTTACATCGGATTTTCCCGGACGGACGTAGCTGTAAAGCTCCCCCTTGTGGGTATCAGCCGTACCGAACAAAGCCATCATTCGGGCTTGGCTCGCATCGCGAATATCGATGACATTCCCCGTTCTGTAGCCAAGCTTTTCAACGACGAATTTACGGACCGCGTCAGCGTCGTTATGGGCGAAACTTACCTCCGGCACCGAGCCTGAATAATTTCGGTTGCCGATAATTACCGCAATCGCATGTTTGTGCTTCTTCTCTAAAGCCCTGCGTCGTTTGCCTTTGGCCATGGCGAGCCGGCGCTTACGGTCGGCTTTGGCTTTAGCAGCTGCTTCCGCCTTCAACTTTTTGTCCGCGTCGGATTTACGTTTGACCTCGGACGCCACGCGGGCGGCAGCTATTTCAACGGCGGACTTTTGATTGGCAAAGGCCTTGCGGAGGTTTGGCGTCGTATTGATCAGGGACGCAACTTTTGCCGATAATTCATCGAGATTTGTTTTCGTCGGCGCACCCAGCGTCGCCTTTATTTCCTTGATCACCGGGATCAGACGACGTGCGGATTTCGATCCGAGGTTCTTGGCCAAATAGACTTTCAGGAATTTGTGAAAGCTTTCAAGCTTGGCGGTACTAAGGGCAAATGCGCTCAGCTCGGCCATTTTCCGAGCCTCTTCCTTCTTGGCCAGGAAGGTACGAAAGGTTTTGTTCTTGGTGACCAGTTTTTTCAACTGATCCATGCTTTTCCGCACCGCGCCACTGCTTTTCCTGCCCTGTTTTTCACCCAAGGCAGCCTCAAGGTCGGAGAAGGCGATGCTGACTTCCAAAATGTTCTTGATGCCCGGATCGGCGGCTAGAAACCCCTGAACATCCGCCATCAAAGCGTCAGCCTGCGTTGATAATCTGGCATGGAGCGCCACTTCTCTTGCTTCGGCTTCCGTGCGCTTGCGGCTAGCCACGGCGAGTTTGCGAGCGTTCTCTTCTCTCTCTGCTTTGGCTTTGGCAACGCGCCGCGCCTTCTTTTCCTGAGCTTGCTGACGGAGATCGGCCACTAGGGCGTCTGAAAGAGCTTTTTCCGGTGGATAATTATTCGCCTTCAGCCACGTTTGATAGGCACGGCGCGTCTTGACGCCCATAACGCCATTGTCGGGGCCATCATAGAGTGACAGCTCTCTAAGTGCATTCTGGGCTTGAACAATCCACTTATACAATTGCGCGGCAGCGGCAGATTTCAGTGCCGCGGCCTTTTTTCGTTTGCTTTCAGCCTCGGCAAATTGTCGCGCGGTTTCCTCCCTTTGCATGCGCTTGGGGGAAGGTGGCGGCGTTTGGTTGGCCGTTTGGGTCCGATTGTCTTCCCAAACGATTTTTAGTCGGCCATCGACCGGCGATTTTGCATATTCCTCGCATATGGCGACTTCGCCGTTCTTACGCAATCGCTGTCCGTAAACTTGATCTATGCATTTTGATACAGCTTCGGATGCCGAAGTGCTCCAAGAGCATATGTGGTGGTCGTCGCCCAATGCCAGGACGAAAGTGCGATAATATTCTCCGGATTGCTCAAAAGCTTCATAAAGAGACGCACAATTTCCAGTTAATTTCACGGGGTCGGCCGAACTCGGATTGGCGAACAATCCGCAAGAAATGGCCAAAGTCAAAAATAGAATTCCGGCAAACCGCGGTATACGGGCTCGACGAATGCTTTTCGGAACCCGGCCAAAACATTGTTTCATGTTTCTGCCTCCCTACGACCGAGCATCAGCTCACGTTGGTCCAAATGAACGCCCCAACATACAAGCACAACTCTTCAGCGGATGTTGACGCTTCTCGGAGATCACGTCCGGTGGAAATCGGAACAGCCCTATGGACAATCACTGCCCGGCTTCCTCGGATTACTTGAAAGAATTATTCAATAGACTGTTGAAAAATCCATTAATCCTATGGATTGAATATCTCTGTTGGTTAGCAGGCCACTTTATTGCGCGGGCGCCACGCGGCCCAGGAATTCGATCACCGAGCTGGCGAAGATGTCATTGCGGTCGCCCGCCACCATATGGGCGGCATCCTTGACCGAGACGTACTCCGCATGGGGGCATTGCTGGAGGAAACTTTGCGCGCCCTCCTCGCTTAACACATCCGACAGACCGCCCCGGACCAGCAGGGTCGGCAGGGACAAGGTATCGGCGCATTCATGCAGGCGCTGGCGGTAGGCCGGGTTGTTGGCGATCTGCCTCTTTCGGCGCGCGGGGTCCCAATGCCAGCGATATTTGCCGTTGGCGGCCAGACGGACATTTTTTGCCAGGCCATCCAGATTGCGCGGGCGCGGGCGGTGGGGTTGGTAGTTGGCGATGGCGGCGGCAACCTCTTCCAGACTGTCAAAACCATCCGGTGCCTGGTTCATGAATTCCTGAATGCGGCGGGAACCCTCGGGCTCGATCTTCGGCGCCATATCGACCAGCACAAGGGCCTTGGCGTCGACCTTTTCCGTGCCGATGGCCATCAGACTGACGCCGCCGCCCATGGAGGCGCCGACCAGAATGGGGCTCTCGGAGCCCATCGCCTCGGCGACGCATTGCAAGTCATCAACCATGAATTCCGGGCCGTAGGACTCTTCGTCCGCCCAGCCGGAATCGCCATGCCCCCGGGCATCAAACGCCACCGCGTGATAGCCCGATGCGCCCAGGGTCTCGCCCGCGCCCTTCCAGGCGTGGCGGGTCTGGCCGCCGCCGTGGAGCAGCATGACCAGCGGCCCGTTGGGGTCGCCCCAGGTATCGCCGGCGATCATGACACCGCCGGCGCCGGGCCATTTATGATCCGGATCCGGTGTTCCAGGCAGTCGTTCTCCCGCACTCATTGCATCATTGTCCTTCGGTTGATTGTCCCGGCGCGCGGTTTCGGATTTCGCCGCGTCACCCGGTTCTAAATTGGTGGGTTGTTGTATGGTTGGACTATCGCCGCCTCAGTAAGGCCGGTCGCCCGCTACCGTGACCCGGTAGCCATGGCGCACTTGAGGATAATAATCCCAGACCGTGCGGTGCTGGGCACAACGGTTATCCCAGAACGCGACGGATTTTTCGGCCCAGGTGAAGCGGCATTGAAATTCCGGCGTCGCAATATGCTCGTACAGCATCTTCAGCAACGCTTCGCTCTCGTTCGGGTTCAAGCCTTCGATCCGGGTGGTGAAGTTTTCGTTCACGAACAGGCATTTGCGCCCGGTCACCGGATGAGTACGGACGATGGGATGCAGGGAGACGGGATAGGTATCTTCGCCATCCCGTAATTCGCCCTTGTGGCCCAGACGGTCACGATGAACATGGGCCGATTCATGCCAGGCCTGCAAACCATCGACGAAGCCTTTGACGGGTTCCGACAAGGCATCGTAAGCGGCATACATGCTGGCGAACATGGTATCGCCGCCCGAGGCTGGGATTTCGTGCAGATGCAGGATGCTGCCCATGGGCGGATCCTGGTCGCAGGAGACATCCGAATGCCAGCGCATGCCCGCGACCACCTTGGATCGTTCGTCCGCATGAATGGTGATGATTTCAGGATGATTCTGGGTTTTCCGCGCGGCCGGATGAATGTGCAGTTCGCCGAACAGTTTACCGAACGCCATGTGCTCTTCCAGGGTCATCTCCTGATCACGGAAGAAAATAACCTGATACTCCATCAGCGCATCATGGACTTCCTGGTACATTTGATTGCCCAGGGGCTTGGAGATATCGACGCCGGAAATCTCGGCCCCAATCACCGGGTTCAGCGGTTTCACATCAATTGTCTGGTAATCCATCTGATCTTTCTCCAAAAAAATCTAATCGCTGAATACGGCGGTAAACTCACACGTGACCTTGGCCGGACCGCTCGCGTTCAAGGTATGGGTGTGCCGCGCCGGTCTGGCGTTTTCATCGGGGAACATCGCTTCCCATTCGCCGTTCAGGGCGCCGCGACCAGTGCTTGGGTCCCCGACCCAAAAACTGATCTTGAGGATATCTTCGGGCGAGCCACCCTCATGGGCAACGGCGGCGGCGACATGCTTGAAAATATTGACCACCTGGGCCGCCATATCTTCCGGCATCTGGGCCGTCTCCGGATCGCGCCCATTTATGACCGACGACATCATGATATTGCCGATCCGGCTGGCATTGGGGATCGGGTTGGCGTGAGAGAAGCCTGGGAAATTGACGCTTCTTCGTTTCGCCATTCTAATCGTCGCCCGCCGCACTGAAGACCGGGTTGTCTTCCGTCTCGTCAATCAGCGCCTCGGCACCTTCGGTGGGCAGGGGACGTACCCAGTTCAGGGCGCCATCGATATCGCCCTCCCAAATCGCACGCGGCAGATCGTAAACCAATTCCACGCCGTAGCCGTTGGGATCGGAGATATACAGGCTGTGGGTCATGCCGTGGTCGACACGGCGGCCGAACTTAACGCCCTTGCTTTGCAAAAAGGCCAGTTGCGCCTGCCAGGCCTCGCGATCGGGCAGGGTAATGGCGATGTGATTGACGGCCATGGGGGCGCCAAACATGCTCCATTTTTCGGGCGGCTCGGGCAGTTCGGAGTTTTCCACCAGGGCCAGATCGTGATGATGATCCCTGCCGTCGTGATCGCCGCTGTAGAAGCGCATTTTCGGCGGGTTCGGGCGCTCCTCGGTCGCATGCAGCTCGCCCACCTGTTTGAAACCCATGAGTTCGGTCCAGAACTGATGGGATTCTTCCAGGTTCCGAACATTCAGGACCAGATGGTTCAGGCCGCTGGGCCTTACCGCCCGCGCAGGAACGGCCACCGTCTCGGATTTATTGTCTGTCATCATCGCTCTCCCACGTCATGATGCCGATCTGGCCCTGATGCTACCCAAAGAGCCACGACAAAGCCATATGCAAGCGGGCCCGCCTTAATCATCCAGTTCCGGAATGACCCACAACGGCGCCTCGCCCCGGTTGACACGCTGCACATTGTCAAAGGCGTTGCGCACCCGTGCCTGATTGCTTTCCTGGGTCGGGCCCGCCATGTGGGCGGTCAATATGACGTTGTCCAGGGCCAGTAGCGGGTTGTCGGCGGGGGGTGGTTCCTGGTCGTAGACATCAAGTCCCGCGGCCGCGATGGTGCCGTTAGTGAGCGCATTATACATCGCCACCTCATCGATCACCGGGCCGCGCGAGGTGTTGATCATGATCGCCTCGGGTTTCATGTCCGCCAGTTCGCCCGCCCCGATCAGATGCGTGGTGCTTTCGTTTAAGGGCACATGCAGGCTGACCAGATCCGCCTGGCCCAATAATTCCCGCAACAGGCGGAAACGCACATTCAGGGCGTCTTCCTCGCCCTCGTTCAGCCGGGCGATATCGTAGTAGATGACGTTCATGCCAAAGGCCTGGGCCAGACGCGCGGTCTTTTTGCCGATGGTGCCCAGCCCGACAATACCCAAGGTCTTGTCGCGCAGTTCGTACAATTTCGGCACATCGTTGCCGCGCCAGCGCCCACCGGCGACATTGGCATGTTGAGAGATCAAATCGCGGGAGACGGCCAGCATCAACATGATGGCATGTTCCGATACCGCGACCGCGTTGGCCCCGCCATTGTTGGATATGGGCACGCCGGCCCGTTGAGCGGCGGGGATATCGGCCCGG